>CAMCYK010000159.1 GCA_945883695.1 Akkermansia muciniphila
TTTTACGAACAGGCGCTGCACCTGGTGAAGGCCGTGGAAGTGCGGCCCGCGGCGGTAAAGCCCTTCGAAGAGGTGGCCGACAGCATCCGCGACGAGGTGGAACACGCGCGCCGCCGGCAGGTGCTGGTGGACCTGGCCGCCAAGCTCCGCGAAAGCGCGAGCATCGAGCGCCAGCTCCCCGGGAGCGTGACCCCTTGAAAACCTTTCCCATGCGCCTGACGCCCCTCCTTGCCCTGTTGCTCGCCTGCGTCCTGCCGGCGTCCGCGCTGAATGTCGTCTTCATCCTCGCCGACGACCTCGGCTACGGCGAGCTCGGCTGCTTCGGCCAGCAGAAGATCCGCACGCCACACCTCGACAGTTTGGCGGCCGAAGGGACCAAGCTGACCCGCCACTACACCGGGGCACCGGTCTGCGCGCCGGCCCGCTGCATCCTGATGAGCGGCAAGCACGCCGGTCATGCCGAGATCCGCGGCAACCGCCAGGCCAGCGTGTCATTCCCGCAATTCAAGGAAGGCCAGCACCCGATCTCCGCCGACACCCTGCTGATGCCCGCCGTTTTCAAGAAAGCCGGCTATGTCACCGGCGCGATCGGCAAGTGGGGCCTCGGACCCGCCGGTTCGAGCGGCGATCCGACCCGGCACGGCTTCGACCTGTTCTTCGGCTACAACTGCCAGGCGGTCGCGCATTCGTTCTACCCGCGATTCCTGTGGAAGAACGATCAACAGATCGAGATCAACCCCACGCCGATCCCCGGTCACGCCAAGCAGCCGGAGGGCGAGGTGACGATGGAAAAGTGGATCGGCCGGACCTACGCGCCGGACCTCATGGTCGCCGAGGCCGAACAATTCATCGCCTCGAACCAGTCGAAGCCCTTCTTCCTCTATCTCGCCTTCGTCGAGCCCCACGTCGCGATGCATCCGCCGGTCGAGCGGGTGAACGAGTATCCGGCGGAATGGGACACCGAAGTCTATCGCGGCGATTCCGGTTATCTCCCCCACCCCCGCCCGCGCGCGGCCTACGCGGCGATGATCAGCGACCTCGACCGCCACGTTGGCAAGATCCGCGCGGCCCTGGAGCAGGCCGGGGTGCTCGATGAGACCCTGATCGTCTTCACCTCCGACAACGGCACCACCCACCCCGGCGGCCCGGGCACCCGCTTCCACATCGGCGGCTGCGACGCGCCCTTCTTCAACAGCACCGCCGGCCTGCGCGGCTACAAGGGCTCGCTGTTCGAAGGCGGGATCCGCGTGCCGACGATCGTGCGCCTGCCGGGCAAGGTGAAAGCCGGTGCCAGCGACAAAACCCCCGGCTACTTCCCCGACTGGTTCCCCACGCTCTGCGCCGCCGCCGGACTGGAAGCGCCGGCGGGGCTCGACGGCAGCAACCTGTGGCCCGTTCTAACAGGAGCCGCCAAACCGGAGCGCGCGACCCCGATGCTCTGGGTCTATCCCGAATACGGCGGCCAGGTCGCGGTGCGGATCGGCGACTTCAAGGTGATCCGCCAGGGCCTCAAGACCAAGCGGCCCGGCCCGTGGCAGGTCTTCGATCTCGCGAAGGATCCGGCGGAGGCGAACGATCTCGCCGCCGCCAGGCCGGAGCTGATCGAGCAGGCCGTCGCCGTGTTGCAGCGCGAGGTTTCGCCGAACGACAAGTTCCCGATGGCGATTCCCGGTGCCGGCGAATAGACCGGGGCCATGACCGACGCGGACCACGGGGCCATCACCGCTTACCCCGGCATCGAGGAAACGCTGGCAAGCCAGTTGCGCGAGGCGGCGCTGGATCACGAGGCCTTCGCGATGCGGCTCAAGCCCTGCGAGCTGCCGAAATGCCGCGCGACCTGCTGCCACGACGGCGCTTTCCTCACCGACGAGGAAATGACGGGCATCGGCGACGCGGTGGAGGGACATCGCGAGCTCCTCGCCGGGTATGGCTGGACCGACGAGCGCTACCTCACCCGGGACGGCCGTCAGGGACGGACCCTCACGCGGGCGGCGACGGATGAACTGCTGGCGGCGGATTTCCCGCGGCATTTCCCGCGGACCCGCTGCATCTTCCTCGACCCGGAGCACCGCTGCGTGCTCCAGCGCCTCGCGCTGGACACGGCGCGGCACCCCTGGTGGTGGAAGCCGGTGTCCTGCTGGATGCACCCCTTGCTGCTGCGGCCGCCGGCGGGATCGCGGCGCCCGCTGCTGACCCTGGCGCGCCCCGGCAGCGACCCGGCGGCGGCGGCGGGCTATCCCGGTTTCGGCTCCTGCACGCCGTGCGGAACCGCGGCAAGCGACGGCCTTCCCGCCTGGCAAACGCTGCGGGCGGAGCTGGAGCTGTTAGGGAAGATCGCGGGAAGGGACCTGGTCGGGGAGCTGGGCGGGACGGAAGCGTGAGCGCAGGGCACCCCGGGACCGCTGGTCTTCAGACCGGCAGAACGGTCCCCAGCGGCGCTCTGCCCCTTCATGCCGATAGGGTCCCCCGCAGCCATCCCCGGGCTGCTGCGGGGCGGAGCCTCCGCGCCCCCAGTCCCCTGCGGGGCGAACACCGGGATTCCCCCTCCGCTCCCGATCTGCCACCTTGCCCCGGCACGCCATGGACTTCTACTGCGACCAGGTTCTCACAGGACTGACGCCCGTTCGGCGGATTGCCGAATTCCCACGGGTGCTCGCCTTTCACCACACGCAGCCCTACTGGCCGGTCCACATCGTCATTATCCCGAAGCGCCACATCGCGTCGCTGGCCGCGCTCGAGCCCGGCGACCTGGCTGTCGTCCACGAAATGCTGACGCTCGCGGCCGAACTCTGCCGCGCCCTCACCGCGGAGCACGGTGGCTGCCGGCTTTCCTCCAACTGCGGGGACTTCCAGACGACGAAGCATCTCCACTTCTACCTCCACCACGGCCCGCGCTTGCGTGATGAAGATGGCAAGCCGCTCGCGGAGGGTCGGACAGGCGACGCGCCGAACATAGCGCCCGATGCGACCACACCAGAGTCAGCATGAATTCCGCATCACGCTCTATCCCCAGAAGCGATCATGAACGCCGGTCGGATGATCGACTCGAATAGCATCCAGATCCTCAGCTCCGATCACTTCTGGTGCGCGAGCTATCGGACGGCGGCCGGTTGAGTCACGCCTCCACCTTCCACCCGCCAAGCTTGCAAAGCCGCTTGAAATGCTTCGCCTCGACCGGCGTGATCGAGAGCCGGGTGCCTTTCTGCAGCACCGCCATGCCCTCCAGCGCCGGGTCCTCTTTCATCTGCTGGAGCGGAACATAGGCCGGGAACTTCGCGACGAATTCGAAGTCCACCAGCATCCAGCGCGGGTTTTCCGCGCTGGCCTTGGGATCGAAATATTCCGATTCCGGATCGAACTGCGTGGGGTCCGGATAGGGCGCGCCGGCGACGCGGGCGATGCCGGCGACACCGGGCGGCACGGCATTCGAATGGTAGAACAGCGCCAGATCGCCGGGCTGCATGTCGTCGCGCATCGAGTTCCGCGCCTGGTAGTTCCGCACGCCGGTCCACGGCTCGCGTTTCACCTTGGACAGGTCGTCGATCGAAAAGACATCGGGCTCGGATTTGATCAGCCAGTGGCGCATGGCGGGATGACGAATGGAGCAGTTCCAAATGTCGAATGCAGAATCCCGTGCCGGCTCCCCGAGTTCCGGCTCCGGGCCGATGTCGCCCCATCCTTCAAGGCATGAAGCGATGGCCCGCGGCGCAGCCGCTCTCGGACGGCTGCGATGATTCGCAGCTTTTGGGTGCGGGGTGAAGCCCGCCGCCGGGGTGGACGGAAGCGCCCCCCCAGGACCGCCGCGTCCCGCCACAACCGCCCGCCGCTCCCGTCGATCGAGGCGACCCTTCAGGATCGCCGCGTCCCGCCAGAGCAGCCCGCCCCACCCTTCATCCGGAGAGCTGCGAATCATCGCAGCAGTCCGAGGGCCTTCGGCATTCATCGGAGGAGCGTCAGTCCTAAAGCGCTTCGCATGAGCCCGATTCTTGCTCGAAGTTGCACCTGCTTCTTCCGGAAAAGACCTAGCGACGTCGCTGGCGGCCCGCCGTTGCGGGCGATCACAAAGGCCTTCAAGGAGCGGCCGCGGCCGGACCGCCCGGCTTGGGTTTCGGCGGGAGCGGCGGCAAGGGCTCGCGCTGGATCACCGCTTTCAGGGGACGGCGCGGTTGCACGCCGTCGGCGCGGTAGATGACCACCAGGGTGCGCTCGCCCGGGTTCTGGAAAACGGTGCCGGAGTGAAAGCGGGTGAGCCCGCCTTTGGCATCCGCCGCCCCGAGCTGGATGTCGGTTTCCTTGCCGACCGCGATCGAACGCTGGTAAATCTTGCCGCTTTGGAGCGCGATTTTTTCGCCGGCGAACACCACGCCGACGGTCACCGGGGACAAATTGACCACCCGCACCCGTCCGGCCGGCGCGGCTTCGCGGCTGTCCGGCAGCACCAGCGAGCGCGCCTTGTCCCAGCTCCCTTCGGCCGGATCCCGCCACAGCAGGACCAGGAAATCCCCGCTTTCCGGTCGTTGGAGCCGCAGCCAGGGCTCGGCCTCGGCGGCATCGTTCTTGCGGCGGACCAGCAGCGGGCCGACCCCCGCCGGGGCCTTCAGCGACTCGCTGACGCGGCCGAGCGACAAGGGCGCGCCCTGCTGCGCTTCCTCGCCGAAACCGAGCAGCACCTCGCGCGGCGGGATGCTGCCGGCGGGCGGCTCGAGCTCGTAGCGGACGCCGTCGCGCACTTCCTGGCGGAATGGCGGCAGATCGCCGACCGGCAGGAAACGGACCTGCCGCGCGGCCGCGGCCGGCTTCGGCGGTTCCTCCGCCGTCTGCGCGAAAAGCGGCGGGACCGCCAGCAGGCAGAACAGGAGAAGCGCGCGCGATTTCGTCATGCGGGTTCTATCCCTCAAATCTCGCCCGGCCGCAACCAGCGGAACGAGGTGATGACGAAACGGCGGCCGAAATCACCGGGTAGGCCGGCCGCGCGCGGGTCGAGGCCGCTCGCGTCGGGATCCAGCGGCTCGGGCGTGCGTTGGACCGTCGCCTCGCACCAGGCCCGGGCCTGGACCTCGCCGCCGGCATCCACCGCGTCGCCATAGGCACGCACCACGAAGCTGTCCGAACGGGCGCTCAGCGCGGGACCCAGGATCTGGAGGACATCGGCCTGGGTCAGGAAAGACGGCGCGCCCCAGGCTTGCGAAGCCGGCTTGACCATCTGCTCCATCCGGGTGGGATCGGCGATGTTGTCGGGGTGCCGGTAATTGGGGAGCGACGCGCGGTTGTCGAGCGGGAAGGCCGCGTTGTGGCCGGCGTTGAGGCCGGCGCGCTCGATCGCCGCCTGCAGCGCGCCCATCCTGCCGGTCTCGTCCTCGGCGAGGCGGCGGTTGACGAAGTCCGACATCGAAAGGAAGGGTCCGCGCAGCTTCACCTCGGCGACGATCGCCTCGGCGAGCCGGCCGATTTCCTCCTCGCTGAGTTCCCGGTAGCCGGACCACGCGGCGCTGCTGTCGGGTTCATCCCCGCTTTTCCAAGCCGGCCCCGGCGGTGCCAGCACGCGCGGGAAGGGCACGCCCTCGCCGTCGCCGAAGCCGGCCAGCCGGGTCGAGCCGAGCAGGGCTTTCCAGGCCTCGACCCGGGTCGAGTTCACGTTGAACGCGCCATCGACCATCAGTTGGTAGGCGGCCTGGTGGAAGTCGTTCAGCCGCTCCTCGCTGGCGCTCGCGCGGGTCGCGTCGGCAAGCCGCAGGCGGCCGTTCGGCAGCGGGTTCTTCGCGGGATCTTCCAGCAAGCGCCGCTTGTCGGCGGAGGTCCCGCTCGACAGGAAAAAGCGGTCCCACAAGGTGCGGTTGGCTTCGAAGGAGAGGTCGTAGACCAGGTTGTCGAAGTTCGGGACCTCGCTCAGGATCGAACGGGCGGTGAGCGCCCAGTCGGAGGAGGTGGCGGAGCGCTGGGTATCGCTGGACCAGCCGAGCTCGTCCTGGTGGAAACCGCCGAATTTGGCGGATCCGGAGCGGAGGGTCTTGGCCGCGGTGCGGTTGAGCCCGCGGTTGCCGCCGGAACCGAGCCGCGGGTCGGCGAGCGAATTGCCGACCGCGTAGGACGGATGCCAGACCAGTTCGGAGAGCTTCGCGTGCTGGAACTGCCCGAGCGAAACCACGCCGGTCTCGTGCCGCGGCACGTCGAACAGCACGTAGCGGTCCGCCCCTTCCTGCGGGGTGCCGAAAGGATTGCCGTGATAGCGGCCATCGCGCCGCACCGGGGCCTGCTCGTCCCAACTGACCGCCTGGTCGAACAAATCGCGGGTGTAAGCCCCGAAGAACCAGGGCCCGCCGGCGGTGCCGGAGGCGGGCAGGCTGCCGGCGATGTTGTCCCACGGCGAGCGGATGATGAACGAGGCCCGCGGGTTCCAGTTCGCCATCAGGGCCTCCTCGAAATGCGGCGTGGCGGACAAGGCCCCCGAGCCGAGGACATTCGACGGATGCTCGCGGAACCAGCGCAGCCGGATCCCCTCGCGGGTCCGCACGTTCGGCACCTGGGTCGCCCGCGGCGTGCGCGCGTCGAGCAGTTGGATCGGCATCCGCTCGTAGTTGCTCCAGGCGATCCGGGGTTCCAGGCCGGCCCCGAATTGAAGGGAAGCCGACAACACCGACAACTGCGGCAAAGCATCGAAGGCCTCGAACGTGATCGTGCTGGCATTTCCGACGTGCTTGAGCACCGCCCGGGTGTCGTCGCCCTGGTTTTCCACCCCGTTGCGCCCGCCGTTCGACCACGCGGGAGTCGGGGCATACCAGAACGAGATCGGCTGGTAGGGAATCCCGCCGCCGATATCGGACCCGGAGACGTAATAACTGCGCGCGGGATCGGGGGCCACCTCGCAGCTCAGTTCGTTGTTGGCCAGATTGTAGGGCCCCGAGCGATAAAGGCTCTGGGCATCGTATTCCGCCGACTTCGCGGGTGAGAAAACCAGGCATTCCCCCGGACCGAAGCGGGTCTTGGGGATCGAGAAGTAGTACGAGCCGATGTAGGGGTCCTTGTAGCCGGTCGCGTCGAAATATCCACCGGGACCCTGGGGAATGATCGAGGTGCTGCGGCCCCCTTCGAACGACAGCCATTGCGAGTTCCTGCGCCCGCTCGGAGCCCCGTTGGTATAGGTGATGCTCTCCGTCCACATCTCCTGCCGCCCGTTGCCCTGCATCATCACGAGCGACCGGTCGGCCTCCAGCTCGACGTTGTAGGGATTCCACATCACCACCCGCGGATAGTGGTGGAAGCGCAATTGCCATTCAGGGCGTGCGGCATCGGTGACCGGGTACGTGCTGAGATGCGAGTAATTCGTCGCTTCCACCAGGATCGGCTGCAAGCCCGCCACCCGGTTGCCTTTCAGTTTGACCGCCTGCTCGTTGGCCAGCGCCCGGGTCCGGCTCGCGGACCGCGAGCTGTTGTCGAACTCGGTCAGCTTGGCCGCCGCCCGGCCGCCGGAGAACGGCACCGTCGAGCGGGCCCAGTCGCGCAACAAGCCGAAGCGCGGACCGGCCATCCGGTGCCGCGAGGTCCCGCCCGCCGCCGCGGTTTCCAAAACATCGCCGACGAGTGATTCGTCATCCTCCAGGCCCTGCCGCGGCCCCCGTCCCGGCACCGAGCCACTGCTTGCCAGGTAGGCCGTGAGGTCCTGCTTCAGCCCGCCTTTCGCGACATCCGCCAGCACGCCGCTGGAATGCACCGTGAAATCAAAGAGATGCTCTTCGCTCCACGCCGGACCTGCCGCCGTCAGCCCCGCGGTGCCGGAAGTCGCCAGGCGCTCGCTTTCGCCGTCCGCCAGCGCCACTCCGCCCTCCATCATCGCGAGGTCCGCCGCCTGCGAACTCATCACGCGGAACATCCCGCCGTCGCCGGGATCCGCCGGGTTGGCGGCCACTTGCGCCCGCGGATCGGTGGTCGCGATGTTCGCCCGCACCCCCAGATCGCCGGTCCACCACGCGTGATGGCCGGTCGCCTTGCCCGCGGTATCGACGGTCCTGAGCAAGGGCACTTCCACCCCCGGCGAAGCTTCGCCGCCGGTCGCCGCCCCGATCAGCCGCACCCGCTCGCCGCCGAGCGGAGCGTCCGGAGCCGCGCCACCGCTGACCAGCCAGCCCATCGCCTCGGCGGCCGGATCAAGGTCGCGCTCCGCCCGTAAATCGCGCAGCCCGCCGTCGAGATCGTCGCGCCGCAGCCACGCTTTGCCGTCCTTGTCGGTCGTCCGCCAGACCCCGGTCCAGTGCGGGTGCGCCACGGTTTCGCCGAGAATCTCGGCGGTCGCGGACACCCGCTGGTCGGGCCCCAGGGTCTTTTGCAGCTGGCCGATCGCCTCCATCAGCGCGATCCGTGCGTTCGCGCGGGCCACCGCCGCAAGTTCGTCGCGCTGCGAACGCCGCAGTTCGATCGCCGACAAGCTCATCAGCCCGAGCGCCATGACCATCATCAGCGTCATCATCAACAGGCATGCCACCAGCGCGAATCCGCGTGGGAACTTCTGGAAAACCTTCGGGCGCTGGGGGGTGCCGGTCACAGGAAAGTAATTACATCGTGGTTTTGAAGTTCGCGAGCGGGAAATTTCACGCGATCGCGGTTCCAACTATTTCAAGGGCCGCGGTTCGCGCGGCTTTCCGGGCTCCGGCGGCAGCGGCTCCCCCTCGTCCCGCGCCACCCGGCGCAGTTCCTCGACGAAAACCCCGGTCACCGCCGGCACCTCCCGACCGGCCGTCCGACCCGCCGACACGCAGACCGCTTCCGGCGCGGGATCGAGCGGTCGCAGCGCCACCCGGTCGACCCGGCTGCCGACCGCCACCAGCGCCACTCCCAGGCCCGCCTCGACCGCCGCGCCAAGGCTGGTCACGCCGTCAAACTCGCCCGCCACCTTGGCCCTGGACCAGTCCTTCCCGCATTTCCGCGCTGGAGCAGTCGAACAGCCGGACCCGGACCCGCGGATGGAGTTGCGAAAAGCGCTCCAGCGCCAACCCGAGCAAGGGCCCCGCCAGCGACGGCGCGTAGCCGATCCGCAACGGCGGGCCATCGGCCTCCGCCCGCACCCGTCCAATCACCCGCTCCGCCCGTTCCAGCAGTTTCCCGCCTTCCTCCGCCAGCACCCGCCCGGCCGGCGTCAGCGCCACCGAATGCGCCCCGCGGGTGAACAACTCCACCCCCAGTTCCTCCTCCAGCGCCTTGATTTGCCGGCTCAGCCCCGGCTGGGTCAGATTCATCCGGCGCGCCGCGCCGGTGATGCTCCCCTCCTCCGCCGCCGCGAGAAACAACTGCACCTGCCGCAATTCCATGGCCGCTCTCTTCCAGCCTCGATATCCCGTGGCCAGTCTGCTCCAGTGTCCGGCTTCCTCCTGTTTCAGCATTTCCGTTTTCAGCATTTCAGCTTTTTCCCAAAGCATGCTCAGCCTGCCGAGCCGGCATTGGCCAGCCGCCGGATTCCTGCCATGATGGCGGCGTGAAAACGAACAGCGACCTGAATTTCCGCCGCTCCGACGAACGCGGCCACGTGGACCACGGCTGGCTCGACAGCCGCTTCACCTTCTCCTTCGCCGATTACCACGACCCCGCCCACATGGGCTTCCGCTCGCTGCGGGTGATCAACGACGACCGGATCGCCCCGCGCGGCGGTTTCCCGACCCACCCGCACCGCGACATGGAGATTTTCTCCTACGTGCTCGAAGGCCAGCTCGCCCACCAGGACAGCATGGGCAACGCCCGCGTCCTCACGCCCGGCCAGATCCAGTTGATGAGCGCCGGCACCGGCGTCACCCATTCGGAGTTCAATCCGTCCCCGGACCAGCCCGCCCATCTCCTCCAGATCTGGATCCAGCCCCGCCAGCGCGGCCTGCCCCCGCGCTACACCGAGTGGGCCCCGACCGCCGCGCACGAGGCCGAATCCAAGGTGCTGGTGATCTCCCCCGATGGCCGCGACGGCTCGGCGACCATCGCCCAGGATGTCGATGTCTTCCGGATCAAACTCCAGCCCGGCGAAAGCGCCACCCACCTGCTCGCCCCCGGTCGCGGCCTGTGGCTCCATCTCGTCCGCGGCCACGCGGAACTCAACGGCGAGGGAATAATTCCCGGCGATGCCGCCTCCAGCGAGCGCGCCGGCGGGTTCACCCTCGCCGCCACCACCGAACCCGTCGAAGCCCTCCTCTTCGACCTCGGCCACTGATCCCTCTTCCAATCAACAATCAACAATCAACAATCAACAATCCTCAATCCCCAATCCTCAATCCCCAATCCCCAATCCCCAATCTATCCCCATGAAATCATCCATCCTCGCCCTCCCCGCCGCCCTCCTCGCCCTGAGCCTCGTCTCCTGTGAGAACCCGGCCGACACCACCGCCGCCGCCAGCGTCAAGGACGCCGTCGCCAAGACCGCCGACAGCGCCGCCGGCACCAAATACGTCTTCGCCC
This sequence comes from Akkermansia muciniphila, assembly GCA_945883695.1. Classification (GTDB taxonomy): domain Bacteria; phylum Verrucomicrobiota; class Verrucomicrobiia; order Verrucomicrobiales; family Akkermansiaceae; genus Haloferula; species Haloferula muciniphila_A. Next base: position 10,429 of record CAMCYK010000159.1, read on the forward strand.
CCGAGTCGAAGATCGAATTCACCGGCTCCAAGGTCACCGGCAAGCACGACGGCGGTTTCAAGACCTTCACCGGCCACTTCACCGTCAAGGATGGCGCTCCCGTCGGCAACGACCACAAGGTGGTCATCGACATGAATTCCACCTGGTCCGATGACGAGAGACTGACCGGCCACCTCAAGGCCCCGGATTTCTTCGACGTCGCACAATTCCCGCAGACCACCTTCGACGTGACCGAGGTCAAGAAGGAGTCCGACAGCGCCTACACCGTCTCCGGCAACTTCAAGCTGCACGGCGTGGAAAAGAACATCAGCTTCCCCGCCACCGTCACCCAGGATGGCGAAACCGTGAAAATCGCCGCCACCTTCGACATCAAGCGCAAGGATTTCGGCATCGTTTATCCGGGCAAGGCCGAGGACCTGATCCGCGACGAAGTCGTCATCCGCCTCGACCTGGTCGCCAAGCCGGAAGCCTGATTCCCGCAAACGCGAACTGCCCGGCGACTTCTAACCGGGCGAGCCCCAGTCGATCCTTCCGAAGATCTCCCGCAACTTCGCTCCCTTCGCCGGATCGATGAAGCTCATCCAGCCCAGCTTGCCCTGCAGATGCGCGGCGAAGTCCGGGTGATTCGCGCGGTTCTGGGTGGCCGGGCCGTGGCGCGCGCAGTTGGTCAGGATCGCCTTCAGCCGGTCGAAGTCGCGGCGGTCCACGTTCGGCTTTTCATTCAACACGACCCCGGCGGCGTGCTGGCGCTGGCCGGGGCGCAGCACGCGGGTCTTGCGGTGATTCGGCCGGAAGCCCTCCTCGAGCACGATCGCGCCGACCGCCGTGACGAAGCGCCGCGCCTGCCGCGCGAAGTCCGCGCCGCCGGAAAACAGCAGGTCGTCGGCGTAGCGGGTGTAGGCCGCGCCGGCCGCCTCCGCCAGGCCGGCCAGCCGGCAGTCGAGCCGGAACGCGCCGAGGTTCGCCAGCGCCGGCGAGGTCGGCGCTCCCTGCGGCAGGTGCGGCGTCGCGAGCCGCCGGCGCTCCGGCCACTCGAGCGGCTTTTCCGCCAGCACGTCGGGCGGCGCGGCGTGGGTCGCCAGCCGGGTCAGCGCGCGCGCGACCGTTTCCGGATAGCCGGCTGTTAGAAAAAGCCGCAGCACCCGGGCGGCGGAGAGCGACGGGAAAAAGTCCTCGAGGTCGAAGCGGACCAGCAGCTCCTTCCCGCCGTGCGGCTCCACGAAATCGCGGACCGAAGACCCCGCGCGGAACCCGCGGGCCGCCTCATGCGGCGGGATGGCGTCGAGGATCCGCCGCAGGATCTGCCGCTGGGCGAACTTGAGCAGCGTCTTGGGGCTTTCGATCAAACGGAAACGGCCGCTATTCGGTTTCACGATCCAGCGGTGGCGATAGTGCTCCGCCCCGCCGCGGCAGATCAGCCAGCCGAGATCGTCGGCATGCAGCCGCAGCTCGCCGGCCAGCGCGTCGAGCGTGGTGATCTCCGGAACCGGCCACTCCCGCGGTGCCCCCGCCGCCGCCGCCATTTGCGGCTCGACCCGGGCGGGGAGAATCCGGCCCTGCCCCGCCACCCATGCTTTGACGAACGGGGCGTGCCCGAGGATCCGCTCGCCGATCCGGCGGATCGTCGGCCGCGGTGCTTCGCCGAACTCGAGGCTGAGGTTGCGGACCAGCGGTTCCAGCCAGCGCGCCTTGCGCAAGTCGCCGACCAGCGGTTTTGCCCGGGCCATCATCGCCTCGCGATCCGCCAGCGGCCCGGCCGCCAGGGCGGCGGCGAGGCGGCGGACGTGCTGCGCTTGCGAGGGCATCGGAAAAAAGGGGGGCGAACGCGGGGAGGAACCGCGCGCCAACGCGTCCTGTCCGGCGCGGGCATTCTCACGCGGCAGCGTGATGGCGCCCTCGCCTCGTGATGTTTCGGAGTGTCGATCCCCCGGGGTATCCCCGGAGAGGCCGCATGATTGCCACACGACCGGCTTGGAGCCCGGCCCTCCCCGCGATTCGCTGGCGGGAACGCTAAGCCGCGGCGGGTGGGGCGTCAAAGCTTCCGCCGCGCGGATTCCTTCTCCGAAAAAAAATTCAGCCCGGCCCGGAGCCCTCGTCACCGGCAAAGCGTTTCAGCTTCCCCGACGCGGTGAGCGGCAGCGTGTCCACCAGCGTGAAACCCAGCGGCACCTTGTAGGCGGACAACAGCGCGCGGCAGTGGCGCTGGAGTACGACCGGCTTCGGCGGCGCGGCAGGGTCCGCGGGGATGATCTCGGCCACCGCCACCTGCCCCATCTGCGGATGCTCGCGGCCGAACACCCGGCTGCGCGCCACGCCGGGATGCTCGTTGAGCACGCGCTCCACTTCCTCCGGAAACACCTTCATGCCGGCGACGTTGATCACCGACTTCTTGCGGCCCATCAGGAACAGGTGGCCGTCTTCATCGCGGCGCATCAGGTCGCCGCTGGCAAACCAGCCGTCGTCGAGCGGCGCGGGATCCCACGGGACCAGATAAGCATCTAACAGGCCCGGGCCGCGCACCCGGAACTCGCCTTCGTCCGCCGGCCGGCCCCGGTCGTCGAGCAAGGCCACCTCGTAGGCGGGCAGCGGCTTGCCGAGCGACAGCGGCTTCTCGCGCGCGGCGTCGAGGTTGATCACCGACAGCCCGACCTCGATGATCCCGAGCCCCTGGTGCAGCGGGTGGCCAAAGCGCCGGTCGAAGGCCCGCGCCGTGAGCTCCGGCAAGGCCGCGGCGGTGGCGACCGCGAGCCGCAGCGTCGGCCAGCGGAAAGCACCCGGGTCGCCCGCCAGCATCGCGAAGTGGAAGGGCGAGCCGTAAATCACCGTCGCCCGGTGCTTTTCCGCGGTGGCCAGGATGTCCTCCCGCATCGCCGAATGCTCCAGCACGGTGGTCGCGCCGGCGTGCAGGTAGAGCACGATCGACACCGCGAAATGATGGGCCATCGGCAGCATCCACAGCACCCGGTCCCGCGGGCCGATTTGCAAGCCCTCGTTCGCCGCGGTGATCCGGGCCAGCAGCGTTTCATGCGACAGCACCACGCCCTTGCTGGTGCCGGTGGTGCCGGAGCTGAAGCGGATGAACGCCGGATTGAGCGCCTGGAAGGCGGCTTCGGGAAAGGCGGGTGTTGCGGACCTGCCGCGGTGAAGTTGCCACCGCGTGCCGTCGCTTTCCCCGGCGGCGATGAGCTCCCCGGGGCCGTGCCACGCGAGCCCGTCGGCCGCGAGGATGAAGTCGAGCGCGGTGGTCGCGGCGATCTCCGCCCGCTCGGCAGCGGTCAGTTCCTCGGCCAGCGGCACCAGGCAGGCGCCGGCCAGCAGGACGCCCATCGAGAGCACGATGTAGGACACGCCGTTCGGGCATTGCAGGCCGATCCGCGCGATGCGGCCGCTGTCATCGTGTTGCCGGAGCAGCGCGGCGACTTGCCGGGCGTGGTGGAACAAGTCGCCATAACTCAAGCGGCGGTCCCCGCTGAGCACGGCGGGCGTGGCGGGATCGTGGCGGCGGGCGATGTCCTCGATCAGGTTCACGGCACGGCGGTGCGGATGAGGTCGGGCAGCTCGTGTTCCATGGGGCGTGGCGGCAGCATAGGGGCGCGGCGCGGCCGGCAGCAACCCTGGGCTTGGCGCACTTGGCGTCTTGGCGGTTCAATTTCTCCCCATTGCCGGCAACCCGTCCGGTCCCGGCCGGGGCGGCACGATTGACGTGCGGCGGCCCGGCGGCTAAAGCCCTTCCGCCCGATGCCGATCTATTACCTCTGCTTCTTCATCGCGATCATCCATTTGATCGCGACCCTGTCCTACGGGGTGCGGATCGCCGGCGCGCGCACCGGCAAGGTCGCCTTCTGCCTGTCCCTGTTCAATATCCTGGTGCTGGTCTCGCGGACCTCCAACACCCTGCTCACCCCCGCGCTGTCGAAACGGGTCGAGTCGGGCATCGACACCGGCATCACCGATCGGCTGCAGCACGAGTTCCACCTGCTGATCTTTTCCGCCAGTGCCGCCACCCTGGTCGGGGCGGCCTTGATCCCGATGTTCCAGCGCTACGTGACCAGCGTGGTGGGCGCCTTCGACCGCTTCCCCTCGCTGCCGATGATGGTAAGGTATTCGCTGAGCCGGCCCGGGCTCAAGGCGTTCAGCTCGTCGTGGACCCTTCCCTCGAAAGCCAACTTCAGCTACCTCGCCGCCCGTCACCGCCTGCCTTGGAACATCTTCGCGATGAACGTCATCGGCTCCGCGCTGCTGGCCACCGGGGTGCTCAGTTCGCTCTACGCCGGGATTTACGCCCCGGACCTCCGGATGACCACCGGCCAGCTCTCGGCGGTGGTCAATTTCTTCGGCACCATCCTGCTGTTCGCCTTCGTCGATCCCTATCTGTCCTACGTCACCGACGGGGCCGCGAAAAACGCGCAGGAGGGCGATTCACGGCTCCGCGCGGCGGTCTTCGGGATGGCCGGAAGCCGGCTCCTCGGCACCGTGCTGGCCCACTTCCTGATGATTCCCGGGGCCCACATGATCGCCTGGATCGCCCGCATCATTCCGGCCTGAGCGCTCAGCCCCCGATCGAAACCGCGAGGTCGGTTCCGAGATTCTCGATGGCCGCGACCAGTGCCGCCGGGTCGCCGCCGGCCGCCAGCGAAACCCGGCCGGTCGCGTG
>CAMCYK010000160.1 GCA_945883695.1 Akkermansia muciniphila
TTGGGACCCAAGGCAAGGATGGGCCCCGCATCGGCTCGGAATGCAAGGCCGCGCCGCTCCTCCAGGAACCACACGATGCCGACTAATGCGCCGCCAGCCAGTTCGGGCCGGTGCCGTGCTCGACGAGGATCGGAACGTCGCCGGGCAGCGGCAGGGCGGTCCGCATGGCGTGGAGGATCTTCGGGACGAGCTCGGCCTGTTCGTCCGGGGCGAGGTCGAAGACGAGTTCGTCGTGGACCTGGAGCAGCATCCTCGTGTGGTACGGTGTTTCCCGTAGCAGGGTGTCGATGCGGATCATCGCCAGCTTGATCATGTCGGCGGCGCTGCCCTGGATCGGGGTGTTGATCGCGGCGCGCTCGGCGTTGCCGCGGATGGTGGGGTTGCCGGAGGTGAGGTCGGGGAAGTAGCGGCGTCGTCCGGCGAGGGTCTCGACGTAGCCGGATTCGCGGGCTTCCTGGATGGTGCGGTCCATGAACTCCTTGATCGCCGGATACTGCTTGAAGTAGTTGTCGATGATCTCCGCGGCCTCGCCGCGCGGGATGGCGAGGCGCTGGCTGAGACCGAAGGCGGAGATGCCGTAGATGATGCCGAAGTTGACCATCTTCGCGCCGCTGCGCTGCTCGCGGGTGACCTCGCTTTCGGCGACGCCCCAGACTTTCGCGGCAGTGGCGGTGTGGACGTCGCGGTGGTCGCGGAAGGCCTCGATCATCGACGCGTCGTTCGCCAGCGCGGCCATCACGCGGAGCTCGATCTGGGAGTAGTCGCAGGACAGCAGGGTGGAGCCGTCGCGCGGCACGAAGGCCTTGCGGATCTGTTTGCCGAGGGTCGAGCGGATCGGGATGTTCTGCAGGTTGGGATCGGTCGAGGCGAGACGCCCGGTGGCGGCGACGAGCTGGTGGAACTGGGTGTGGATGCGGCCGGTCTCTTTCACGATGTGGCCGGGCAGGGCGTCGAGGTAGGTGCCCTTGAGCTTGGTGGCCTCGCGGTACTCGAGGATCTCGTCGATGATCGGGTGCTTGCCGGCGAAGGTCGCCAGCGTCTGCTCGTCGGTCTTGAACTGGCCGGTTTTGGTCTTCTTCGCCTTGTCGGCGAGGCCGAGTTCGTTGAAGAGGATCTCGCCGAGCTGTTTGGGCGAGTTGAGGTTGAACGGGCGGCCGGCGTGGACGGCGATGGATTTCGTCAGCTCGTTGATCCGCTGCTGGAGCTGGCCGCCGATCTCGACGAGGGCGGCGGGGTCGATGGCGATGCCTTCCATTTCCATGCGGACGAGCACCGGCAGCAGCGGGCACTCGATGTCCTGGAAGACGTGCTGCTGGCCATCGAGCAGCGGACGGAGTTTTCCGGCGAGCTGCCAGGTGACATCGGCGTCCTCGGCGGCGTATTCGGCGAGGGTGGCGAGCGGAATGGCGGCGATGTCGAGGTTCTTGGTGGCCTTCTTGACCTCGGCGTAGGCGAAGAGGTCGTCCGATTGACGATTGTCGATTGAGGATTGTTGATTGGCGATGTCGGCGAGTTTGATCGGGGTGTAGCCGAGCATCGACTCGCTGAGGTAGTCCATGGTGTGGCGCTGGTCGGGATTGACCAGGGCGTGGGCGAGCATGGTGTCGAAGAAGGGGCCGGCGACCTCGATGCCGTGGTGATGGAGGACGGAGAGGTCGTATTTGAGGTTGTGGCCGGTTTTTTCGGCGGGGGAGGCAAGAGCCGATTGAAGATTGCTGATTGTTGATTGTTGATTGTTGATCGGGAGATACCAGGCTTCGTGGGATTGCCAGGAGAAGGCGACGCCTAACAGTTTTGCTTCGAAGCGGTCGAGGCTGGTGGTCTCGATGTCGAAGCAGAAGGACGGCTGTTGGGAAAGGTGGGCGAAGAGGTCGGCTTGCTTTTCGGGGGTGTCGGCGAGGTTATAGGTGTGCGGGACCTCGCGGATGGTTTTGAAGGTGTCGAAAAGGGTGGGTGATTCGGGGCCCTCAGGACTGCCGGCCGTTGGGGACCGTTCCGGTCGGCCGAGGACGTCCGACCCTACCTCGCCGAAGAGGCGCTTGGTGAGGGAGCGGAATTCGAACTCGGTGAAGAGGTCCTTGATCGCCTGGTCGTCGCGGGGGGAGACGACGAGATCCTCCCACGAGACGTCGATCGGGGCGTCGATGATGATGGTGGCGAGGTCCTTCGAGAGCAGGGCCTGGTCGGCGTAGGTCTCGAGGTTTTCCTTCTGCTTGCCCTTGAGCTTGGCGGTGTTGGCGAGCAGGTTTTCGATCGAGTGGAAGTCGGCGATGAGCTTTTGCGCGGTCTTGGGGCCGATGCCGGGGACGCCGGGAATGTTGTCGACCGAGTCGCCCATCAGGCCGAGCAGGTCGATGATTTCGTGCGGGTTCCGGACGCCCCAGATTTCCGGGAGCTTGGCGAGACCGATGATCTCGTGTTCGTCGCCCTTGCGGCCGGGCTTCCACATGAAGGTGCGCTCGCTGATGAGCTGGGCGAAGTCCTTGTCGGGGGTGACCATGAAGGTCTCGAAGCCTTCCGCTTCCGCGCGTTTGGCGAGGGTGCCGATCAGGTCGTCGGCCTCGTAGCCGTCGATTTCCAGCAGCGGCAGGTGGAAGGCCTGGCAGAGGCGCTTGACGTGCGGGATGGCGGTGGCGAGTTCCTCCGGCATCTCGTCGCGCTGGGCCTTGTAGGCCGGGAACTTGACGTGGCGCGGGGTCGGCGCGGAGGTGTCCCAGGCGACGCCGAGGTGGGTCGGCTTCTCCTTGTCGAGGATGGTCAGCAGCGTGTTGATGAATCCGTAAAGGGCGGAGGTGTTGACGCCCTTGGAGTTGCGGATGGGGTTCTGGATGAAGGCGAAATGGGCCCGGTAAACGAGGGCCATCCCATCCAGCAGGAAAAGTCGCGGCATGGGGGGAGGCTAGGCGCGGCCCGTGGCCGGAAGCAAGGTCCGGGAGCGCCGGTCTCTCAGGGAGCGCCGGTCTCTCAGACCGGCACACCCGGGACCGCCGGTCTTCAGACCGGCAGTCAGGGACCGTTCGGGCTGGTCTGAAGACCGGCGCTCCCGGGAAAAGGGAAAAATCTGGTCAAAGGACGGGCGAAATCCCTACGTATGGGCATCACGATGAAGTTTCTCTTCCCCATCCTCTGCGTGGCGGCTGCCGGTTTCGCGGGTTATTCGCTGGAACCCTCGATGCGGTCGACCCTGACCGGGCAAGCCCCGATCAAGGCGAAAGCCCTTGCCGAGGCCAAACCCGAGGATCCCGCGCCCGCGCAGCCGCCGGTGACTCCAGCCCCCGTGGCTCCGCCGGTGGCCCCGCCCGTCACGCCTCCTCCCGCCACGCCGCCGCCGGTGGTGCAGAATGATCCCGAACCTGCGCCGGTGACGCCGCCGCCCGTGACCCCGCCGGCCGATGCGCCGCCGGTGGTGCAGAACGATCCGGAGCCGCCGATGGAAGAAGAGCCCGCCGCGCCGCCCGCCACCCCGCCGGTGCCGTCCGCGGCGCTGGGGCCGGAGGGCATCGTGAAACTGATGCAGGACAGCATCCGCGCGAAGCAGGTGAAGGAGTTCACCTTCGACCAGGTGCTCGGCTGGAAAGCCGGCGAGGACGAGGAAGTCGACGGCGAGAAGTACCAGACCGGCGTCGCGGCCTACAAGGCGGAGACGATTTTCGGGGTGAAAACCATCCAGGCGAAGGCGCTGATCCAGGGCGGCGAGGTCAAGAAATGGATCTGGCCGAACAGCGGGATGGAGATCAAATAAGAAGACTCAAGACTTGGAGACTCAAGACGGAAGACTTGAGGGAGCGGCGGCCGAGGGGCCGCCGTTTTGATTGAGTCCGGCAGCTGGAGCCAAGGGGCGGGATTCCTACATGCTCAGATAATGTATCTCCACTCCGCCTTCTACGACCCGATAACGAACCGCGCTGCGGCCAAATAGCTCGCCCAGCAGCAAGCGGGGATGGAGGTTGGTGGCACTGAAATCCTTGCAGTGCAGTTCCCTTTCTCTCAAACGCCCTGCAGACGCGGGCTCCACAAACATGCGAAGCTCGTCCCGCGGAATGCCTGATTTCTCGAGCCAGACGTTGATTGCGTCGATCCTTTCCAAGACGGTTTGTTCGGGGAATTCGACCGGACCGGGGATGGGGGTTTCGAGGAGGGCCAAGGTTCTGGCTTTGGAGATTTTTGGCCTTGGAGAGCGGGGTTTGGACTTCGAGGGGAGAGCTTCTTCGTCAGATTTGGCGGCAGCGGTCTGATGGCCGGTGTTTGGATCGCGCTCTTTTCGCGAGATCGTCCGCTCTTCCGTTGGATCGTTCGTGCTGAGGAAGATGAAAAGCCCGGCCAGGGCGGCGACCAGGCCGATGAGGAGAGCCGCGGGTAATTTTGCGGGCATGGTGGAGGGAGCCGTGAGGTGATTCGGGAGCGTGGGGAGGTGAGGGCCGCCAGAAGCACGCAACTTGCAAAGTTGCGCTACTTCGCTTCGCGAATGCGGCACGCCGTTGCCAGTTGAAACGGGGGCGATTCGGGACCGAGGAATTAAGGAGCCACGACACTCCTTGCTGTCGTGTGCCGTTGCGGACGGACGGGACTGGAGTGTTCCTGCTCTTAGTGGAGGTATCGCGCCGAAAGGTGGGCGAGGTGGGATTCCGGAGAGGGAGGGCTGCCGGTGGCGGCTTCGATGATCTCCGCGGGCGTGGGGACGGCACCCTTTTCGTGGATGTTCTCCCGCAGCCAGCCTAACAGCGGGGCGTAGTCGGCTTTGGCGATGGCGGCGGCGATTTCGGGGCGGGACGTGGCGGTGGCGAAGAGCTGGGCGGCGTTGAGATTGCCGAGGGTGTAGGTGGGGAAGTAGCCAAGGCCGCCCATCGACCAGTGGATGTCCTGCAGGCAGCCGCGGGCGTCGTCGGGCGGGGTCATCCGGAAGAGGTCGCGGAAGCTTTCGTTCCACGCGGCGGGCACGTCCTTCACGGCGAGTTCGCCGGAGACCATCCGGCGCTCGAGGCCGAAGCGGAGCAGGATGTGGAGGTCGTAGGTGGCCTCGTCGGCTTCGACCCGGATGTAGGAGAACTCGGCGCGGTGGATGGCGGCGAGGAAGTCGTCGAGGGTGATGCGGGCGAGTTGCGGGAAGTGCTTCGCGGCGACCGGCAGCCATTTTTCCCAGAAAGGGCGGGAGCGGCCGACATGGTTTTCCCAGAGGCGCGACTGGGACTCGTGGATGCCGAGCGAGGCGGGGTCGCCGGAGGGCAGGCCGAACTCGGCGTCGGGCAGGCCTTGTTCGTAAAGGCCGTGGCCGACCTCGTGCATCACCCCGAACAGCGACGAGGTGAAATCGTCCTCGTCGTAGCGGGTGGTCAGGCGGACGTCCGCCGGGCCGAGCGTGGTGCAGAAGGGATGGGTGGTGGTGTCGATCCGGCCGCCCTTGAAGTCGAAGCCGAGGGCGGCGGCGACTTCGGCGTTGAAAGCTTGCTGGGCGGCGACCGGGTAGGGGCCGGCGGGGAGTTTCGCGTCGCGGGAGTTCGAGCGTTCGACCGCGGCGGCGGCGAGGTCGCGGAGGCGCGGCTGGAGGACATCGAACAGGCGGGCGATGCCGGCGGCGGTGGCGCCGCGTTCGTAGGGGTCGAGCAGCGCATCGTAGGGCTCGACGGAATAACCCCAGCGCTCGGCCTTCTCGCGGGCGATGGCGAGGAGAGTCTCGAGGTGGGGTGCGAAGGCGGCGAAGTCGGAGGTCTTGCGGGCTTCCGCCCAAGCCTGCTTGCCGAGCGAGGTGGCCTGGGCTTCGCGGGCGACCAGTTCGCCCGGGAGCTTGGTGGCGCGGTCGTAGTCGCGGCGCATCGCGGCGGTGAGGCCGGGGGCGGCGGCCTCGCTCTCGGCGGCGGCGAGGGCATCGCCCCAGGCGGCGGAGGTGGCGAGGTCGTGGGCCTTTTCGGAAAGCCAGGCGAGCTGGTCGGCGCGCCACGCGTGGCCGTCGTCGGGCAGGTAGGTTTCCTGGTCCCAGCCGATCACGGAGGCGGCGCTGGCGACGACGGCCCGTTCGCGGGCGAGGGTGCGGAGGCGGTCGAGGGCGGTGGTCATGGGCGGAGCATGGGGGAGCGGGCTGGGAGGCGCAATGACGGAGGCGGGGGCACCTTGGACTGCGGGCAGCCTGCTGCCGCTCTGGATTCGCCAGCCTGCTGGCGAATCGGCTCATGGGATTGAAGCGTGAGGAGATCGGGTGGATGCCGCTGCGACTTGGAGCGCTTGTCTCGCCAGCACGCTGGCGGACGGAGAGCGGCAGCGGGCTGCAGCAGTCCAAGGCCACCATTCCATGGAGGCTTGCCTCGGTTGGCTGGGCGGGGAAACTCGGCCGCACTCATGAAGATCCTCACCGACGATCACGTTCACGCGGCGCTGCGCTATCCGGAATTCATCGACGCCTTGCAGGAAGGCTTCGCGGGCAATTTCACGATGCCGCCACGGCAGGTGATGCCGCTGGATCCGGAGTCGGGCGGGCACGAGGCCTTCGCGATGCTGCCGTCGTGGAACGACGAGGTGATCGCGCTGAAGGCCTTCACCTACTTTCCGCAGAACGCGCCGCCGCTTCGCTCGCTGTATTCGAAAATCCTGGTCTTCGACCGGGCTCATGGCGAGCCGCTGGCGCTGGTGGACGGGAGCAGCGTGACCTACTGGCGGACCGCGGGGGTGTCGGCGCTGGCCTCGCGGTATCTTTCGCGGGCGGAGGCTTCGACGATGCTGCTGTTAGGGACGGGAAATCTCGCGGCCTATTTGGTCCGGGCCCATGCCAGCGTGCGGAATCTGCAGACGGTGCGGGTGTGGGGCCGCGATGCGGCGAAGGCACGGGCGGTGGTCGGGCGGATGGCGGGGGAGTTGCCGGGGATCCGGTTCGAGGTGGTGGAGGATCTGGAGCAAGCGTGTGGCGAATCGGACCTCGTGGTGTCGGCCACCGGCAGCCCGGAGATCCTGATCCGCGGGGCCTGGCTGCGGCCGGGCACGCACTGCGATTTCCTCGGCAACCACCACGCGACGAAGCGCGAGTGCGACAGCGAGGCGGTGACCCGGTCGCGGGTTTACGTCGATACCCGGGCGAATTGCTTCCGGGAAGCCGGGGAGATTCTGGTGCCGATCGAGGAAGGGGTCTTTTCGAAAGAGCAGGTGGTCGGGGAGCTGGCGGAGTTGTGCCGGGGGAGCGTGCCGGGGCGGACCTCGGCGGAGGAGATCACGCTCTTCAAGTCGGTGGGCTGCGCGCTGGGGGATCTGTGCGGCGCGCTGGCGACGTGGCGGGCGAGCAGGAGATAAGGAGTGTGGACCTGTGGTCAACACTCGGCTTTCGTGTCGACCACAGGTCGACACTCCTTACGCCGTTCAAGTCGTCGTAGTTTTCGCTGGGGGACTTGTGCGGGGCGCTGGCGACGTGGCGGGCGGGCAGGAGATAAGGAGTGTGGACCTGTGGTCAACACTCGGCTTTCGTGTCGACCACAGGTCGACACTCCTTACGCCGTTTAAGTCGTCGTAGTGCTCACGCCGGCTGCTGCTGCGAGATGCAGTGCAGCGTGCCGCCTTCCTCGACGAGGTCGAGGCAATCGATGCCGGTAACCTCACGGTCGGGGAAGAGCTCGCGGAGCAGGCCGAGGGCGCGGTCGTCGTTGCGCTTCTGCCGGAAAGTGGGGACGAGCAGGCCGCCGTTGACGATGAGGAAATTGACGTACGACGCGGGTAGTAGCGGCAGCCGCCAGCCGGGGACGGCGCAGGCTTCGGGCAGGGCGATCTCGATGACTTCGAAATTCCGGCCGTCGGGGCGGGTGAAGTCGCGGAGGCGGTTCAGGTTGTCCGCGAGGACCGGGTGGTTCGGCGATTCGCGGTCCTTCTCGACGCAGGCGACGATCCTCGAGTCATCGACGAAGCGGGCGAGGTCGTCGATGTGGCCGTCGGTGTCGTCGCCTTCAATGCCCTGCTTGAGCCACAGGATGTCGCGGACGCCGAGGGTGTCGCGGAGCTTTTGCTCGATCTCGCGGCGGGACAGGTGCGGGTTGCGGTTGGGGTTGAGCAGGACGGCTTCGGTGGTGAGGAGCTGGCCGAGGCCGTTGATTTCGATCGCGCCGCCTTCGAGGATCATGCCGCCTTCGAAGCGCTTGAGGCCGAGCGAGTCGGCGACGGCGCGCGGGATGTCGTCGTCGAGGTCGTAGGGCGGGAACTTGCCGCCCCAGGCATTGAAGTCCCAGTCGCTGACCGCCAGTTCGCCGGAGTCGCGGTGCTTGAGGAAGATCGGGCCGTGGTCGCGGCACCAGACGTCGTTGTGCGGGTGGTCGAAGAGCTGGACGCGTTCGGGGACGGCCTTGGCGCGGTTGCAGGCGGCGCGGATGGCGTCGTGGTCGGTACCGGGGGCGTTGATGCGGACGGTCTCGTGGCGGCTGACGGCGGCGGCGATCTCGGCGAATTTCTGCCAGATCAGATCGCGCTTGGCCCCGCCCCAGTGGCGCGGGTCGTCGACCGGCCAGGACAGCCAGACGGCTTCCTGCGGGGACCATTCGGGCGGCATCGCGAATCCTTGGGCGGCGGGAGTCATGTGGGGCGGAATGAAAGCAGCATCGCATGTGGCGCGGAAGCGGAAACGGGGAAGGGGTCGGGGTTGCGGTGGGAGATGGAACCGCCAAGACGCCAAGGTCGCCAAGTTTGGAAGGAAGAGGGAGGTTGTCGGAGGGTGTGGATTTTTCGCGTGAATCCGAAGATTTCGTGACGTATTGGGACACTCATGAAGCGACGTGGATTCCTCGGAAAAGTGGCGGGCGGGACGGTGGCGGGCGCGGCGGGGATTTCCGCGGCTCAGGAAGCCTCGGCTGAGGTCGGACCGCTGGTCAGGACCCCGGCGGTGATCATGGCCCCGCGGCGGGACGGCGTGGAGGTGGTGTGGGCGGTCTCGCGCCTGGCGAAGGGACGGGTGGAGTGGAAGGGCGAGGACGGCAGCTCCGGTACGGCGGCGGCGGACGGCTTCGGGATGGTGCCGCAGGGCGATGAGATTTTGCGGGTGAGGATCGAGGGTTTGAAAGCGGGCGGGAAATACCAGCTCCGGGCGATCACCGAGGCGGCGGACGGCAAGGAGCGGATCGAGGGACCGTGGAAGGAATTCGGCACGCTGGACCCGCTTGCGAAGTCGACGGAATTCGTCGTGTGGAACGACACCCATCAAAACGCCGCGACGATCGGGAAGCTGCACGAACTGACCCCGCGCGGGGATTTCTTGCTGTGGAACGGCGACACTTGCAACGACTGGCATCAGGAGGACTGGCTGGTGCCGACCCTGCTGTACCCGGCGGGTCAGGACGTCAGCGAGGGCCGGCCGCTGCTGCTGGTGTGGGGCAACCACGACGTCCGCGGCAAGTGGGCCTACAAGGTGCCGGAGCTGGTGGCCACGCCCGAAGGCCGGCCGTTCTATGCCTTCCGCAGCGGGCCGGTGGCGGTCATCTGCCTGCCCCCCGGCGAGGACAAGCCGGACGATCATCCGAGCTTCGGCGGGCGGGTCGTCTTCGAGGCGCTGCGCCAGGAGCAAGCGGAGTGGCTGAAGCAGGTCATCGCGCGGCCGGAGTTCCGCGACGCGCCGTACCGGATGGTCTTTTGCCACATCCCGCTGCGCTGGACGACCGAGGAGGTGAAGGACTACGCGAAGGGCGGCTACGACTCGTATAGTAGATCGAGCCGCGAGGCCTGGCACGACGCGCTGGTCGCGTGGAAGACGCAGGTGGTGGTGTCGGGCCACATGCACCAGGCGGCGTGGATTCCCGGCACGGCGGAATTTCCCTACGGCCAACTGGTCGGCGGCGGTCCACAGCCGGAGCGGGCGACCTGGATCGAGGGCAAGGCGGACGCGACGGCGCTGCGCTTCGTGATGAAGGGCCTCGACGGGAAAGTGATCAAAACGGTGGAGTTCAAGCCGGTGGCGACGTAACAAAACTTTGCAAGTTGTGATTCACAGCGCCGCCTTCCGCGGCGGAGTGGGGTGGCCGGGGAAGAGGTCCGCCGCCAGCATGCCGGGGTCGGATGAAGCCGCCGCGGCATCCCAACCCGCCGCGCGCGGCAGCGCTACTCGCGAAACATGAAGAACACCGCGCCTGCCATGCAAAGGGCGGCGTAGAGCTAGGTGAGGGTGATCTTTTCCTTCATGTCCTTCAGGTGGGCATACCACGAGAAAGTCATGAAAATGTGAGAAAGCGTCAGGAGCGCGATGGTTTTGAGAAGGGTCATCCATCCCCGGATAGCGCCGGCACCCGCGGCGTCAAGGACCGGTCCTGGCGCGGTAGAACTGACGGGCGGTGTTTGACGTCGCCGAGACGTCAAGTTCAAGCGTGCCGGTGGCAGCGAAGCGGGAAGCGACGTGGCGCAAGGTCCAGGGGCCGGCGGGGCTGGGCGCGGACTCGATCCCGTACGACGCGTAGCGGACGGGCGACAGGATCAGCACGCGGGAGGCGTGACCGTAGACCAACGAGGTCGGGCCGGTGGCGGCGGACTTCGGATCCGTGTTGAGGCAGAACTCCTCGCGGTTGGTGACGCCGTCGCCATCGGGGTCCGAATCGGGGTGGCCGGGGGATCCCGCCGCGCCGGGAACAATTGAATTGAAATGGGTGGTCATCCATGTGTCGGGGAGACCGTCCGCCGGGGTCGAGTCGCTGCCGATTTCGATCACGGTGCAGCGGGCGGCGCGGCTGAGGTTGGTCCCGTCGCTGAACTGGACGTAGCCAAGGCCGTAGGATGCTCCGGACTCGATCTCGGCATCGCTGAGCCGGGGGGCGCCGGTGAAGCCGCTCGCGGCATAAGCAAGCTGGTTCCCGGCCAAGGTGAACTTGAAAGACGAACTGGGATGGAGCACCGGGCTGAGGACTCCGCCTTGGAGATCGGTCGCCCGCAGTTCGAGCCGGTTGACCCCAAGTGCCACCGGCAGGGTACCCGAGCCGGAATCCGAGACCGCGCGGATCAGGCGGTTCGTCGCGTAGGGAGGGGTGTTGGATACCGGGTATCCGAAGGCGATACGGTCCTCGTCATAGACCGTGATGGCCGCCCCGCGGCCGTCGCGGGAGGCCGAGTAATACATGGTCGCGTCCTTGAGGATGGCATTCGGCTCGGACGGGTTGTTGCTGGAGTGGGCGAGGCCTAGCGCGTGTCCGATTTCATGGGTGAGGACGAGTTTGAAATTGTTCACGTTGTCCATGAAGTCGTCATTGTGCCTCAGCACCACGTAAGCACCGAGACGTTCCTGAAAGCCTTGGTTTCCGATGCTGCCACCGCGTAGAACCCCCGGATCGGAGGTGAAGCTGCCCCCTCCGATGCCGAGCACGCCGGGGACGGTGACGGCATTGTAGGTGTCATGCAGTTGGATCCGCAGGCGGCCGTCGTTGCTTGGCAATGAACTGGCCGCCACCCCGAAGGACTGGCTGCCTTCGAAGTGGAACTTCAGGGAGGATGCGGCGGACCACGCCCCGAGCGCTTGCGCGACCGCCTCGAGGGCCGCGGCCGGCGTCATCCCGGGTGGCAGTTTGGCGGCATCGATGTCGACCAGGTAAGGAATCGGGTGGCCGCCGTCGCAGAGCGTGAACCGCGTCGGTTGTCCGGAGGCCTCGGCGTAGCCGGTGGGGGTAACCACCGAACCGGGAACGCCGGAATTGTCGTGACCGCTACCGGTAGGGTCGGCCGGGAAGGGCTTGGCGATCGCCGGCATCCGTCCGCGGGCACCGCCCCGGAAGTAGTCCCGCACCGCCCGCTTTTCGGCAAATGTCCCGCGGTTGCGATGACTCTGGAAAGGCAGGGGAGCCCATGAGCCATCGTCGTTCCGGCGAAGATGGAGGATGCAATCGTCGCCGGCCGAGAAGTCGAGCCCGAGCGACGAGAATTCGACCTGATTGCCGTTCCTTCCGCCCGGTGTGTCAAAAACAAGCGTGGCCGGTGGTTCGCCTTTCAGCGCCTGGTTGAGACTCGCGGTGAACCGGGTTAGCAAGCGTCCTGAAGGACCGCCCAGGTTTTCAACCGAGACGATCCGATATTCACCGAGGGCATGCGCCATTTGGTATGTCTCGGCGGCGTCGTGGTGCTCGCAGCAACCGGCCCGCAGAAGGGACGGAATGGAGAGGAAAAGTCCGGCAATCGCGATCGGGAGTTTCATGGGCGAGGGAACTACTCCCACTCCTTAGCCAATCGTGGCTTCATGGAAAACCATAAATTTTATAAAAGCTAACCAACGAATCATGGAATAGCCGCTCCCGGGATGCCTATCCGGATCTTTTTTTTAGAATACCGGGTCGTCATGGGCCTCCATGGCCCGTTCGTCGATGGGACCGAGTTCTTTAATGGACGGCCCTGAAAGTCCAAGAAAGGGGAAAGCCGGCAGCAGGTGGAGCAGGGACCGGCCGAGAGTCCGGGAAGACCGCGCCGGGGTAGGTCAGGGAGCCGGAGCGATCGAGGGACGGTGGGGGCGACGCTTCCATTGCATCAGAAGATTGGCGGCGAGGATCAGCGAGCCTCCCGTGACCAGCGAGACGGTCAATGATTCGTTCGGGTAAGCATGGCCCGCCAGCCGGCCTAACAGAACCGGCAGGAACAGCGCGAAACCCGCGGTGAAGAGGGGTTCGGTGGTGTAGATCAGGCCGGCTTCGGTGGCGGAGACGCGGGGCTGCCACGAATTCATCAGGCCGTAGGCGCCGACCGAGCAGAAAAGCGCGAGCATGAGGACCAGCAGGAAGGCCGGCCACGAGGCACCCGCGGTGAGGATGGTTCCGGGATCCGGGGCCAGCAGCGCGGTCACCGGCAGGAAGATCAGCGCGATCGCGGCACACATGGAAATGGTGACCACCAGGCCGCGGTTCCCTTCATACTTGGGATTCTCCAGGGTGAGGATCTGGATCGTGAAGAGCAAGGTCGCGACCAGCGTGGCGGCCTCGCCTTTGCCGATCGACAACTTGTCGGGCGTGATGCCGGAAAGGATCGCGCCGCCGCAGATCACCAGGGTGGTCGCGGCAACGATGCGCTTCGTGGGCAGGCGGCGGGTCCTCACGCAGGCGACCAGCGGCAGGATCACGCAGTAGGCCTGGGTCAGGAAGGCGGAAGTGGAGGCCTGGGTGAAGGCGAGGCCCCAGGCCTGCAGCGCCATCCCAAGGCCGCCCCAAAAGCCCAGCCAGCCGCCTTGGGCGAGTTCGCGGCGGGTAGGGCGCTGGTGGAGCAGCAGCGGGGCCATCAACAGGGCCGCGAAAGCGAAGCGCGCCAGTTGGAGCCAGGAGGCGAGGAAGATCTTGGAGGCCCCGGGGAGGCGCGCCGATTGCTCGAGGTCCAGCGCCTTGATGATTGGGAAACTCAAGCCCCAGAGGGCGCAGGCGAGGATGAGGAAAAAAACGGGCATGGCGTGGCGGGCCGCCAGCCTTGATCACTCGACGCTCGTGGGGAAGTCCGGACATCGCAGGGATTTGCCGACGGCTTCGGACGGGGCGCTCCTCATGAAGAAAAACATCCGGCCTTTGTCGTCGCAGATCCACATCTCCTCGGCCCCTGCTTCGAAAAGCAGCTCCCGTTTCTCGTCCATCTCAGCCCGCGTGTTGCCAGGCGAGAGGACTTCCACGCAGATCTCCGGAGCGATCACCAGCACGTTCTCATGGAGCGACTTGTCGCGCCGTCCGTGGGACAGCCAGACCACATCGACGCCACGGATGCCCTTGCCGGTCGAAACCGGGCACTCGGGCAAGGTGTCCCCTCCGGCGATACGGAGCAGTCGAAGAATTTTGGCTTGGAACGTGGAGTGGCTGAAACCGGGAGGAGGACTCATGAGAATGTGACCGTGGGCATCCGACTCGATGCGGCCCTCGACTTGCCGGAGCACCGGATTGGCACAAATCTCTTTCCAGCGCGCGAGGTTGAAGGCGTGCCGGTCGCGGATTTCGGGAAGATCGAGAACCGCAGTCATCAGACGGGACCTTAGCGGATTCGGAGCCGGGTGCAATCCCGCGGACCGGCGATGTACTGGACCGCGACTTTAGTCCGCCCGAAATCAAAAACGAGCGGACTAAAGTCCGCGGTCCACTACACCGAATGCCCTAGAGCGCCTCCGCTTTGCGCTGCCTCTGATCGAAAAGCTGCGTCTCCCGATAGCCGGCCGCTCTCGCCCATTCGATGGCTTTGTCAAAATCCCGCGCCACCTCGCCTGGCGCGTGGGCATCGGAAGAGATCACCAGCGGCACCCCGGCCTGGCAGGCTAGCTCGAGGAATCGCGGATGCGGATAAGCCTCCTCACAGGGTTTGTGCCAGCCGGCGGTGTTCAATTCGATCGCGGCCCCGGAAGCGGCGATGGCGTCAATCGCCGGTTCGTAGAAGCGGGACAGGTCGCCCGGCGGCCTATGGGAGAATTTTTTCACCAGGTCGGGATGACCGAGGATGTCGAACCGCCGGCTCTTCGCCATCGAGGCGTAGGTTTTCCAGTAATGCGACCAAACCTCCCCGACGTCCGCTTCCGCCCAACGGCCGAGCCACTTCGGGTTGTCGAAATCCCAGTCGCCGAGGTAGTGGACGGAGCCGATCAGGTAGTCCCACGGGTAGCGGCCGGCGAGATCGTCGATCCAGCCTTCGCAGCCCGCCAGCCAGTCGCACTCCAGCCCGGCGCGGACCGGCAGCGGGCCGGCGGCGGCGCGGGCGCGGGCGATCCATTCGAAGTAGGCCGGCATCTCGGCCTCCGCCATCCGCCAGTTGTCGAAAGGCTCCGGCCGGACCGGCGCATGGTCGGAAATGCCGTATTCCGTGAGACCCGCCGCCCGGGCGGCGGCGATGTATTCCTCCGGCTCGCCCGTGGCGTGCTGGCAGAGCGGCGTGTGGGTGTGGTAATCGGCGGGCACGAAACGGGTGGTGATTCGGGTTGCTTGGTA
>CAMCYK010000161.1 GCA_945883695.1 Akkermansia muciniphila
TCAACGGCATCTTCTTCAACCAGGGCCACGTCTGCTGCGCCGGCTCCCGCCTGCTGGTCCAGGAAAGCGTGGCCGATCTCGTCGTCGCCAAGCTCAAGCGCCGGATGCAGGTCCTCCGCGTCGGCGACCCGCTCGACAAGAACACCGACCTCGGCGCCATCAACTCCGCCGGGCAACTCGCCAAGATCAAGGACCTCGTCGCCAGCGGCGTGAAGGAAGGCGCGGAACTTCACCAACCCGCCTGCAAGCTGCCCACCAAGGGCTTCTACCACGCGCCCACCCTCTTCACCAAGGTCAGCCAGAGCCATCGCGTCGCCCGCGAGGAAATCTTCGGCCCGGTCCTTTCCGTGCTCACCTTCCGCACCCCGGAAGAAGCGGTCGAAAAAGCCAACAACACCCCCTTCGGCCTCAGCGCCGGGGTCTGGACCGACAAGGGCAGCAAGATCCTCAAGATAGCCGCCGAGCTGAAAGCCGGCGTCGTCTGGGCCAACACCTACAACAAGTTCGACCCCAGCAGCCCCTTCGGCGGCTACAAGCAAAGCGGCTTCGGCCGCGAGGGAGGGAAGCACGGGTTGTTGGATTACGCGACGCTGGGTGAGTGCCGAGTGATCAGTGATCAGTGATCAGTGATCAGTGATCAGCAAAGACACCCTCTACCTCGCACGTTTCGAACTCCTAACCGCCGAACTCTTCCACTGATCACTGCTCACAACCGAGCGTAGCGAGATAGAGCCACACTCGATTCTGCACTCTTGGCTCAAATCACTCGGCACTTTCTCTCATGCTCCCCATCACCAAGACCCCCAAGTGCTACGTCGGCGGCGCCTTCATCCGCTCCGAGTCCGGCCGCGTCTACGAGATGCATCGTAGCTCCGGCGAGTTTTTCGCCAACATCCCGCGCTGCACCCGCAAGGACGTCCGCAACGCCGTCGAGGCAGCGGCCAAAGCCGGTGCCGGCTGGGCGAAACGCACGCCTTACAATCGCGCGCAGATCCTCTACCGCCTCGCCGAAATGCTGGAAGCACGCGCACCCGAAATGGCGGCAGCCCTTGAGGAGTGTCGACGTTCCGTCGACACCACCTCCCCCGACCAGGAAGTCCGCACCACCATCGACCGCATCGTCCACTTCGCCGGCTGGGCCGACAAGTACGAGCAGGTCCTCGGCAGCGTGAACCCGGTCGCCAGCCCGCACTTCAATTTCACCGTTACCGAACCGATGGGCGTCATCGGCATCCTCGCGCCGGAAGACGCGCCGCTGCTCGCCCTGATGACGCTCATCCTGCCGGCCATCACCAGCGGCAACAGCGTCGTCGCCCTCGCCTCCCACGCCGCGCCCTATCCGTCCATCCTGCTCGGCGAGATGCTCGCCACCAGCGATCTCCCGGGCGGCGTGGTCAATCTCCTGACGGGCGAGCGCACCGAGATGCTCCCAACCTTCGCCACTCACGAACACCTCCGCGCCGTCGCCGCCACCACGACCCAGGAAGAAGCGACCGCCCTCCAGCAAGGCGCCGCCGAATCGGTCAAGCGGGTGATCCTCCACGACCCGGAAACCGACTGGTTTTCCAACCGCCACGACTCGCCCTACGCCCTCCGCGACTTCACCGAAGCGAAGACCGTCTGGCACCCGATCGGTGCCTGAGCGGCTCCGTCCGGGCCGGGCCGAGGGTCCCGTCAGCTGGCGGGCGCGGCACTTCCCGCCCAGCCGGCCGCGGCCAGACGCCATGCCCCCGACACCTGGCCGAGGCGGTATTCGGGCCCCCTCTCGTCCACCTTGCCGCAGCGCAGCAGGCCACCCTCGTAATCCGCCCACATGGCCCGGCAGGGATTCATGAAGGCACCCAGATTGATGACCAGACGGCCCCGCTTGCGCCAGATTCCGGAGTGGTGGAAGTGGCCTTTGATCACGACCTCCGCGCGCGGAAAGTAGCGCTCGGCGAAGTCCGCCGCGGCATCGGCCTGGGTCGCCCACACCCGCAGCATCTCAAAGGCGCGGCGCGGCGGACGCACGGCATCAAACGCGCGCTGCCAGAGCTGCCTGCCTTTCGGATACTCCGCGGCCCGCAACAGCAGCGCCATCTCGCGCGCCAGCACGATCCGTGCGGCGGGATCGCCATCCCCCGGTTCATGACGCTCCCAGAGCGCCCCGACCTTGTCTTGCCGTGTCAATGCTTCCCGGCTCCAGGGCGACCCTTCGGGGAAAAAGGTGTCGCCGTGGGTGATCAGGATCCTGCCCCCCGCCAGTTCGACCCAGCCGGGCCCGGGCCAGCCGGGGTCATGATTGCCCGAAAGAAACACCGGTTCCACCCCCTCTTCCGCGCACACCCGCTTGAGGTCGTCCAGCATCGCCGCCGAGCGCTCGCGGAACAACCGCGCCAGCTCCTGCCAGGTGTCGCCGTTGAAGATCACCGTGCCCGCTCCGGCGATCAACGGGCGCAAGCTTTCCGCCGACTCGATGCGGGAAACGCGGTGCCCGAGATGAAGGTCGGACAAGATGCGGACGGGAAAAGTCATGCCTTGGGGAGGGACCGCTGGCGGACGGCTTCATAGAGGCAGACACCCGCCGAAACCGAGACGTTCAAGCATTCCACCTTCCCGGCCATCGGCAGCTTGGCCAGAAAATCGCAGTTCTCTTCGGTCAGCCGGCGCATCCCCTTCTCTTCCGCGCCGAGGACGATCCCGAGCGGTCCTTTCAAGTCGAGTTCATACAACAACTTGTCGGTATGGTCGGTGGTGCCGACCAGCCACACCCCGGCTTTCTTCAACTGCTCCATCGTCCGGGCGAGATTGGTGACCTGGACAAAGGGAACATGATCCGCCGCCCCCACCGAAATGCGGCGGACGGTCTCGGTGATCCCGACCGCCTTGTCCTTCGGCGCGACCACCGCGTGGACGCCCGCCCCGTCGGCGGTGCGCAGGATGGCCCCGAGGTTGTGCGGATCCTGGACGCAATCGAGGATCAGCAGGAAAGGCACCGGCGTCTCCGCGACGATCCGCGCAAGGTCGTCCTCATCCAGGGCCGGGCCGGACGACGTGTTCTCGTCGACCTTGCGGACGTGGCGGTTTTCGCGGGCCTCATGTTCGCGGCGGCGGGGCTTCATGGGCGGATCATGGAAAGCCGTCCGGGCGCGGGCAAGCGATCCCGTGCGGATCGGGCCATTCTTTCGCGCGCGGCGGCTCCCTGATGATCATTTGCAATGGCGCAAAAGCGCTTCAGTATTACGCATTCAGAATAACAGAAGTTCTGGCGGATACCGCGTAGTCAGGCACCCTTGTCCCAAGCCTCTTTGATCGATCAGCATGAACCACCGACACCCATCCATGACCGCGCTGGCCCTGACCCTGACCGTGCTGGCACTGACGGCTTTTCCAGCCCCGGCCGAACCCCATCCCCCGGCGACGGGGAAGGGCGCGCCGCAGGCCGTCGATGAATCTCCAAAGCAGCCGGCTACCCCGCCTCTCCCTGGTAGTTCCCCGGGCCCCGGTGGATTGCCGGCCGGCGGGGACCAGAAGACGGACGGCCTGGCCCTCAAGCTCCCGGGACTGACCCTCAACGCCAAGGAGCGCTACGTCGACATCGAGGCCACCGTCTGCCTGGACGACGGCGCCCTCGAGCTGGTCGCCTGCACCAAGGACAGCAAGGAGCATGAATCGATCCTCGCCGTCGAGGCGCTGCCGATCCACATCCACACGGCATTGCTGCTGCTCGGCGCGAAGAATGGAAATCCTCCGGCGCGCCGTCCGCTCAACGAGGAGCTCACCCGCTGGGCCGACCTCCCGCCGCGGGGCGACCTGATCGATGTGTTCCTCGAATTCAAGGATGCCACCGGCAAGCTGACCGAACGTCCGATCAGCGATTTCATCGCCCGGTCGGCGGAACACTCGCCTGAACCCGGCGCGGGCGAGGACCCGCCTCCCCGCTTCCCTCACACCTTCATTTTCGCCGGATCGCTGCTCATCGACAATGGACAGGGACCCAAGGAATACTTGGCCGACCGCAGCGGTCATGTGATCTCGATCGCCACCTTTGGCGACGAACTGCTCTGCCTGCCCGAAGTCCACAGCCAGGACAATGGCGCATTGATGTGGCGGATCGACCCCACCCATCTGCCCAAGCCCGGAACGAAGGTCACGCTGCGCCTCCGCTTCCAGAAAGCTCCCGCTTCCAAGCCCAAGCCATGATCCGCTTCGCCACCCTTCCCGCCGTGCTGTTCTGCGGGATCGCTGGCGCGGATGCCACCCCGTTCTACAAGGAGCCCGCCCTCTTCTCGACCGCCCCGGACGAAAGCGCGTCCGTCAACACCATCACCCGCTTCGGCCCGGTCGGCATGGCGATCGAACTGCACCAACCCGCTTTCACAATGTGGGCGGGCGCCATCGAACCCGGCTCGCCCGCCGAAGCCGCCGGATTGAAAAAAGGCCAGGTCATCGAGTCGATCAACGGCGAGCCGCTCAAGAACATCGACCCGCGCATCCAACTCGGGAACCTTCTCGCCAAAGCCGAAGCCACCGATGGCCTCGTCCGATTCGCCATCAAGGGCGAGGCCGCTCCTGTCATCGTCAAGATCCCCGTCCTCGGTGCCTATGGGAAAGCCTGGCCGCTCGACTGCCCGAAGTCCGAGAAAATCGTCCGCGGTTTCGCCGACTACATTTCCAAACCGGAGTCGCACAAGGGATTCGCCGAAGCCGGCATGCTCTTCCTCCTTTCCACCGGCGATGACAAGGACCTCGCTCCCGTCAAAGCCTGGGTCCAGGGACTCGCCGGCAAAAAAAGCTCCGGCTACGCCTGGCACATCGGTTTCGGCGGCATCCCGCTCTGCGAATACTATCTCCGCACCGGCGATCCCGCGGCCTTGCCCATCATCCAGGATTGGGTCCAAGCCGCCGCCAAAGGCGAATACCTCGACGGCTGGGCCGGCCGCGGCGGCGTCACCGGACTCAGCTACGGCAACGGCCACCTCAACGCCGGCGGCACCGCCGTGGTGACCTTCCTCCTCCTCGCCAAACAATGCGGCGCGGACGTCGACGACAGCCTCCTCCAGCGCACCCTCGTCCATTTCTTCCGCTACGCCGGCCGCGGCACCAACCCCTACGGCGACGACCGGCCGGAAACCTCCTTCGTCGACAACGGCAAGCACGGCAACCTCGCCTTCGCCATGGCCGCCGCCGCCTCGCTCACGCCGGACGGCGAGAACTCGGTCTACGCCAAAGCCCGCGACCTCTGCTCGATGACCGGCTTCTACACCACCACCTTCATGCTCCACGGCCATACCGGCGGCGGCATCGGCGAGATCTGGCGCAGCGGCTCGATGGCACTGCTCCACGACAAGAAGCCGCTCCAGCACCGCGAGTTCATGGACCACCGCCAGTGGCACTACGACCTCTCCCGCCGCTTCGACGGCTCCTTCGGCATTCTCGGCGGGGCCGGCTACGACGACCTCGAATGGGGCGCCTGCTACCCCTGGGCCTACACCTTCCCGCGCAAGACCCTCCGCATCACCGGCGCGCCGCCCTCGAAGTTCTCGAAGACCTATCAACTCCCCGCCCGCCCCTGGGGCACCGAGGCCGACGACGTGTTCCTTTCCATGGAAGCCGTCGCCGGCAAGGGCGGCAAGCGCCAGGACCTCTCCGGCGAGATCATCACCAGGGACTCCGCCAAGCCGCTCATCACCCGCCTCAACGAGCAGGAACTCAGCGACGACGAGATCCGCCGCCACGTCTATCACCCGGAATACCTGATCCGCCACATGGTCTCGAACCACGCCGCCGGCCTCACCTGCGACTACATGTTCCCGAAGCCCGGCCCCCGCGTCCGCCCGGAGTTGTTGGAGGAATTCTGCCAACACCCCGATCCCCGCGTCCGCAACGCCGGCTTCCGCGCCGCCGTCAAAGCCTTCAACCCCGCCACCGACTGGTGCCAGCGCCTCTTCGACCTCGCCATCGACCGCCTCAAGGACGAAACGGAATCCTGGTTCGTCAAGGACGCCTGCCTCGCCCTCGTCCAGCGCGGCTCGGCGGACATGATCGCCCCGCGGGTCGATGCGATCCTACCCTACCTCACCCACCAGGAACAGTGGCTCCAGAACGGCGCGCTGATGGTTCTCGCCAACGTCATCATCGACGAGCGCTGCTACGAAAAAGTCATCCCGCCGGTCGGCGAACTCATCCAGAAAACCCAGCGCCAAAGCACGACCAGCGGCCCGATCCACGCCATCCGCCAGAAGCTGCCCGCCGCCACTCCCAAGGTCCGCGACCTCGCTCTCAAGGCGATCGGCGATGCCTACCAGAACTACGGTGGCGTCAAAACCTGGGCCGGCGGCCAGGACCTCACCGGCCACCGCAACGAAACGCTCGAAGTCATCGCCTCCGCCCTCGCCGGCGTGCCCGGCGGCTACGATGTCCTCTATCAGGTCGCCAGAACGCAGTTCCCCGACGACCCGCTCCCCCACGACCAGCTCTTCCTCTCCGCCGATCCGGAGCAGTTCGGCCCGGAACTGAAGAAGGCCATCATGCCGCTCATCCGCGAGGAGTTGATCTATCAGTACATCGGCGTCAACCGCCGCACCATCCTGGCCGATCTGCAGATGAAAACGCAGCGCGGCACCGTGACCAACTCGATCGACGGCCTGGTCTCTCTCTATCAGAAGGTCGGCGTCCGCGACTACGATTGGCAACCCTTCGGCCCCGACCTCCGCAACAGCGAATGGCTCTACCACTCCTTCGACCCCGCCGAAAAGCAGGCCTACGACCTATCCCCCTGGCGCTACCGGGATGTCACCTACCCGCAGGGCATGGAGAACTGGTTCGCTCCGGACTTCGATCCCGCCAAGGCCGGCTGGAAGCAAGGCCTTCCACCCTTCGGCCAGTTCCAGGGCAAGCTGGCTGCAAACGGCGACCGCATCCCTTGGCAGGAAATCCCGCGCACGCCCTGGGAACACGAGGTCCTGCTCGTCCGCGGCACCTTCGAGTTCCCGCCGCTCAAACCCGGCCACCTTTACCGCCTCCGCGTCCAGACCGGCCAGGGCGTCGGCGCGGGCGATGGCTTCAAGGTCTTCATCAACGGTCAGGCCCTCGTCGAAAACAAACTCGGCCTCGGCCGGCGCGAGGGCGACACCATCCGCGGCGGTTGGATCACTCCGGAATTCGCCGAACAACTCGGCAAAGGACCCGTCACCATCGCCGCCACCTCGTTCCTCCGCTACGGCGACCGCGCCATCGTCCAGATGCCGCCGGTCCCGCAGGGCATCATCAGCCTGTGGCTCGAGGAACGCGAACTCCCGCCGCTCGACGACGCCGTGCTCCGCAAGGCCGCCACCTTCGTCCCGATGCTCTCCTCCGACTGGCAAACCCTCCAGAACCCCGACAATCCGCCCGCCGATCCCGAGGAAGGCAAGTTCCGCTACGACGGAAAGTTCACCATCAACCCAAAGGTCGCCGGTTCCTGGACCACCGTCGCCCATGTGAAGTCGCCCGCCGAGTTCGATCCCAAGGCAAAACCGAAACCCGACCGCAGCCCCCTCCGCGACATCATCCTCAACAACGACGGCAGCTCTAACAACTCCCGCTGGATCTGGTCCGCCACCACCCTGATGGATCTGGAAAACTACGCCGCCCTCAAGATCAGCCCTCAATCCATCGAAGGCAGCGACTACCTCTTCATCGAGGCCGGCGGTTTCGGCCCGAAGAACCCCGCCGGCCGGCAACCCCAGCTCATGGTCCTCAAGCGGAACTGAACCCACTCCCACCCCACCGATGAAACTCCTCCGCCTGACTGGTCTCGCCGCACTCCTGCTCGCCACCTTGCCCGCCAACGCCGGCGTCATCCCCGTCGACCTGCCGCCCCCGGATGCCAAGCCCCCGGCAAGCGGCAAGCCCGTGAAGGTCTACATCCTCTCCGGCCAGTCGAACATGGTCGGCTTTGGCGCCGTCAAGCCCGCCCCCCCGCAATACGCCAGGATCTTCCTCTCCGCCGATCCCACCGCCAGCAACGCCGCCCTGCCCTTCGCCGGTGCCGCCTTGCTCAAGCATGGCGTCCACGACGCCACCGCCGCCGTCTTTCCCGGCGCCTACGATCCCGCCGCGGACTACTCGAAACTGAAGCCCGCCCAAACGGCAGGCGTCGCACTCGGCGACACCTCCGCGACGCTCCCATCGATCGACGGCCCGCACACCGTCGTGGTGAACGCCTTCATCGACGTGCCCTTCACCGGCAGCTACGAGATCCACCCCGGCTTCGAAGCCAGCAACGACTGCCTCGCCCTCCTCGACGGCAAGGAAGTCTATCGCAAGGACGAGACCGGCAAGGTCCACCTCACGAAAGCCCCGCTGGAAAAAGGCAAACGCCACGCCCTGAGCATCACCTACCGCCAGGGCGGATCCGCCGCACTCTGGCTCGAACAGGTCGACCTCAAGGGCTCCGGCGACCTCGGCCACGTCGTCCACGAACTCGGCCGCTTCCGCCACCTCCTCGCGGAGGACGGCTCCTGGCTCAAACGCCCCGACGTCTTCCTCAACGACGCCTATCTCGGCAAGGGCAACAGCCAGCCCCACGGCGTCGATGCCTGCGGCCCGACCTTCGGTCCCGAACTCGGCTTCGGCTTCGTCATGGGCACCTTCCACGACGAGCCGGTCATCGTCCTCAAGGCCGACATCGGCAACCGCAGCCTCGGCTGGGACATCCTCCCGCCCGGCAGCCAGAGCTACGAGTTCGAAGGCAGGAAATACCCCGGCTACGGCGAGACGACCGACGCCGATGGCAACATCAAGAAGCCCGGCCCGGACGACTGGTATGCCGGCAAACAATACGACGACTACACCGCCTCGATCAAAGCCGTGCTCGACCACTTCGGCGAGCGCTACCCGCAGTTCAAGAACCAGGGTTACGAGGTCGCCGGCTTCGTCTGGTGGCAGGGCCACAAGGACGGCGGAAGCGCCGCGCACATCGCCCGCTATGAGGAAAACATGGTCAATCTCATCAAGGCCTGGCGCGAGGAGTTCAACGCGCCCGACGCCCCGTGGACCATCGCCACCGTCGGCTTCCACGGCAAGGACATGCCGGAGAACTACGTGAAGATCGCCCAAGCCCAGCTCGACGCCGCCGATCCGCAGCGCCATCCGGAACTCGCCGGCACCGTCAGGACCATCGACGCCCGCCCCTTCTGGCGCGACTCCAGCATTTCCCCCAAGGACCAGGACTACCACTACAACCACAACGCCGAGACCTACATGCTCTGCGGCGACGCCCTCGGCCGCGCGATGGTCGAACTGAAAGGCGGCAAGGTGGAATACCCGGAACCCGGCATGATCCAGCCGGTCGACGCCCCGCCGAAAATGGAGCCGTCCACCCTTGGGGAAGTCCGCGCCATGGCTTCCGCGGTGAAGCCGTTCATCCTCGGGAAGATCCTCCCCGAAATGGCCGACCCCGCCATCCCGCTTCCGTCCCACCTTCGCGTCGGCCTGCCTTTCGAGTCCATCCTCGGTGGCAAGATGCCGGCGAGGCCCACGCCGCTGATCGAATCCCAGCTCGACCCCATGATCGCCCTCTATCGGTTCTGCGGCATCGAGGAGTTCTCGTGGAAACCCTTCGGCCCGGAAATGAAGACCGCCGATTGGTCCTACCTCACCTTCGACCCCGCCGAGAAAAAGGAGACCCCTGAAGGCGACCGCTACCGCCCCGTCACCCTCCCCGCCGGTTCCGAAAACTGGATCGCCACGGACTTCGATCCCGCCAAGGCCGGCTGGAAATCCGCCAAGGCCCCCTTCGGTCAGAAGGACGGCAGGCAGGAGGCGCTGATCCCGTCCTGCAGCGTGCCCCACTGCGGTTGCGAGATCGTTCCCGCCACCCTCTGGGACAAGGAAGTCCTGCTCATGCGGCAGACCTTCGAGGTTCCGAAGCTCGACCCCGGCCACCGCTACCGCATCGTCGTCGGTGGTGCCGGCCACGGCTGGTCGGGCGAAGGCTTCGCGCTCTATCTCAATGGCAAGCTCGTCAGCGAGGCCACCGGCGGCTACTACAACCGCGGCGGCCAGGCCCGCGGGGTGCTGATCCTCGACGATCTCCTGCCCGAGTTCGAATCCGGCAAGGTCACCCTCGCCGTGAAAGGATTCCTCCGCCGCAACGGCCACCGCAACAAGGCCGCCGCCCCTTCCGGCCACCTCAGCGTCTGGATGGAATCCGCCAGGCTCTCGCCCTTCGCGGAGCAGATCGTGAAGACCCTCAAGCCCTGAATCCCATGGACCGGACCGGACGCCTCCTCGCCGCTGGCATCTTCCTCAGCCTGTTCCACACCGCCCCCGCGCTGGAACTCGGAGCCCCCTTCGCCGACCACGCCGTCCTCCAGCGCCAGCTCCCCGTTCCCGTCTGGGGCTGGAGCAAGTCCGGCACCGCGGTGACCGTCGAATTCGCCGGCCAGAAGCAATCCGCCACGGCCGCGGAGAACGGCAAGTGGACCCTCACCCTCGCCCCGCTCGAAGCCAGCGCCGAGGGCCGGCCGATGACCATCGTCGAAGCAGGCGGCGAATCAAAGACGCTGAACAACCAACTCGTCGGAGAGGTCTGGATGGCGTCCGGCCAGTCGAACATGCAGTGGATCGCTTCCAAAAGCTCCGTCCAGAACCTCATCCTCCAGCTCAAGGAAAAGGGCCAATCCCCGCCCATCCGCGAGTTCGAGATCAAGAGCGTCTACGCCGCCCTCCACCCCGTCGAACGCGCCACCGGTTCCTGGAAGGTCGACGACTTCGGCAACTGCAGCGCCGTCGCCTTCGCCTTCGCCCTCAAGATCCATCAGGAAACCGGCGTCCCCGTCGGCATCCTCAACTGCTCCTTCAGCCAGACCAGCATCGAGGCCTGGGTCCCGCGCGAGGGCTTCGCCGCCGGCACCGACAACCCCACGAAAGCCATCCACCGGAAGATCCTCGAAAGCGATCCCGCCACCCCCGAGCACCAGGCGGCGTGGAGCGCCTTCTACCGCTCGCTCGAGGACACCCTCGAATCCAACGCCCGCCTGTCAGCCGCCGGAAAGCCCGCCCTGCCCGTCTCCACCAGGACCCCCGGCAACCTCAACGACAACCGCGACGCCACCTGGATGTTCAACGGCCGCATGAGCCCGGTCATCCCCTACGCCCTCCGCGGCGCGATCTGGAACCAAGGCTACGCCAACATCAACGGCGGCCTCACCTACTACCCCAACCTCCACAGCCTGATCCGCGGCTGGCGGCTGAAATGGAACAACCCGGCCCTCCCCGTTTACTTCCACCAGTTCTACTGCCCCAGCCCGCCAGGTGGCATCTACACCGACACCTTCCCCAGCATCGATCCCATGGCCGAGATGCGCCTCGGCACCCGCATGGCCCGCGACATCCCGCACACCGGCATGGCCAGCCAGATCGACATCGCCGGAGCCATCCACTACTACCAGAAAGCCCTCCCCGGCCAGCGCCTCGCCCTCCATGCGCTGAAAAACCAATACGGCAAAAAGGACCTCGTCGCCGACGGGCCCATCTTCAGATCCTACTCCGTTCAGGGCGACCAGCTCACCGTCGAGTTCGACCACGCCGAGGGCGGTCTCGTCGTCGCGGAAACCGCCACCAACTCCGGCCCGAAACCCACCGAAACCTGCGACGGCCTCGCCACCCCGAAAATTATCCCCGACGGCGCGGCACAGGTGAACCACTTCTGGCTCGCCGGCGACGACCGCGTCTGGCACCCCGCCACCATTCGCATCGACGGATCGAAGGTCATCGCCACGTCCCCCGCCGTCAAAAACCCGCGCGGCGTCTCCTACGGCACCGGCGGCATCGGCTTCCGCCCCGCCCTCTACAACCCGTCGCTCCTCCCCGCCACCCCCTTCATCGAATACGACCACCAGCCCGTCACCCGCGCCACCTGGCCGGACCAGCCGATGAAAATCGCCGGGCTCGAGATCGATCCCAACTCCGTCGGCAGAGTCCATGACTACCGCAAGATGTCGCTGCTCAGTTCGCAGTTCCGCGACAACGCCATCCTCCAGGCGGACATGCCCGTCGCCATCTTCGGCTCCGCCGTGGTCTGGCCCGGCCACCCGCCCGACTACCAGGGAAAGGCCGAGATCCGCTTCGACTTCGCGGGCGTCCAACAAGTCATCCCGGTCACCAAGGACATGCAGGAATGGAGCGTCACCGTCCCCGCCATGCCCGCCAGCCCGGAGCCGAAAACCCTCCGCGTCTCCTGCCGCATCGACGGCGAACTGATCCACGAGCGCGTCTGCAAGAACCTCCTCATCGGCGATGTCTGGTATGTCGCCAGCCCCATCATCAAAAATTCCGCTCCCTTCCCGATCGAGGAATCCGGGCAGACCGTGCGCGTCATGACCCGCAAGGCCAAGCGCGCCTCGGCCCCGCAGCCCGCCCGCTTCAGCGTCTCGACTTCCTACGACCCCAACACCCGCTTCTCGTCGCTCTGGGAGGATGCCGCCGATGACTTCGCCGCCGCCATCGGCCACCGCCTCGCGAAAAAATCCGGCCGCCCCACCGGCATCATCCACATGACCGGCGAGGACGTCCCGCTCGCCAGTTGGATTCCTTTCGGCGGCCTCAAGAGCGCCCCCAGCCTCAAGGTCGACTACGAGAACCTCGCCCAGCTCCAGCCGGGCAACCCGATCTACGACGCCAATGTCCGCCGCTACATCGGCGCGTGGAAATCCTACTGGAGCGACTTCATCCCGCGGATGATCGCCACCCGCGCCGTGCCCAACGGCGACCACCGCACCATCGAAATCTCCGACTGGACCGGTCAATACCACCGCATCCTCGAAGCGATCACCACCGCACTCTGACCAACACCATGCTCCGCACCCTCATCCTTCTGTTCGCCTTCAACGCCGCAGCCAGTGCGGTGGAGAAGAAGCCCAACTTCATCTTCGTCATCGCCGACGACCACCGCTGGGACGCCATGGGAGCCGTCCAGAAAGAGCACGGCGAAAAGGCCCGCTACCCGTGGTTCGAGTCCCCGTCGATGGACCGGCTCGCCGCGGAAGGCGTCCGTTTCCGCAACGCCTTCATCACCCACTCGATCTGCTCCCCTGGCCGCGCCGGCTTTCTAACAGGCCAATACACCCACGCGAACGGGGTCATGGACAATGGCACACCCTTCCCGGAGGACTCGGTCACCCACGCCACCCTGCTGCGCGACGCTGGATACCGGACCGCCTACTTCGGCAAATGGCACATGGGCAACCAGCGCGCCCGCCCCGGATTCCAGCACGCCGCGAGCTTCATCGACCAGGGCGTCTATCAGGACTGCCCGGTCCTGATCAACGGAGTTCGGACGCCCACCAAAGGCTGGATCGACGACGTCAGCACCGACTTCGCGATCGACTGGCTGAAGCAGAACCACGACAAGCCCTTCTCCCTCGTCCTCGGCTTCAAGAGCCCCCACAACCGCCGCGGCGGCCCCGGCCTGCCCGAACGTCTCCGCCATCTTTACGAAGGCAAGACCACCCGCCGTACCCCCAACTGCGACCTCGCCGCCGTCTATCACAAGCCCCTCACCGAGGCCGACAAGGGCAAGGAACGCGGGCTCTCCTCCAATGCCGTCCACCTCGACTATCTCCGCCACATCAAGGGCATCGATGAGAACCTCGGCCGCCTGTTGGACGCGCTCGACGATCTCAAGCTCGCCGAAGACACCGTGGTCGTCTACACCAGCGACAACGGCTACTACCTCGGCGAACGCGGCCTCGGCGACAAGCGCGCGCTCTACGAGGAAGGCATCCGCATTCCCTTCATCGTCCGTTACCCGCGCCTCTTCCCGAAGGGCAAGCTCGTCGATGAAATGGTCATCAACCAGGACCTCGCCCCCACCTTCCTCGACCTCGCCGGCCTCCCCGTTCACCCCGGCATGCACGGTGCCAGCTTCAAGGACCTCGCCCGCGGCAACAAGCCCGCCAACTGGCGCACCTCCTTCCTTGCCTACTACCGCAAGGAACTCGGCGACACGCCGACTTGCCACGGCATCCGCACCGAAAGCGCGAAGCTCATCGTCTATCCGCAGCGCCCCGAGTGGACCGAAGTCTACGACCTGAAAAACGACCCCTACGAGCTGACCCGCCTCCCCGCCGACGGCCCCCTCGCCACCCGCCTGAAGGCCGAACTCGACAAACAGATGAAGGCCGTCGGCTTCAAACCCTGAGCCTCACCGGGGCTTGAATTCATCGCGGACCGCCTTCTTCCGGAGTTCGACAACCCTCGTCCGCCTTACCCGGGAATGACGGGAGAGTTGTAGCGGTAATTGAAACGGGCGCCCGGCGCGGGAGCTGTCGGGAGAGCCGCGCGTGTGATTGAGGCGGTAGTCGTAGCCGAGGTGTCCGGTCCTGGCGTCTTGATCGGTGTCCAGCAACAGGACCATCCAGTCGGCATCGGTGGAAGCCGTCAGAGCATCGCGAGTCCGGACGTGGAAGAACAGATGTGTGGCATCGTGGGCGACGTGCATCGTGTCGAGGTCGTTGCGGCCGCTCTTGTTTGTGTAGCGGCCGGCTCCCGGAACGCCGTCATGATCGCGATGCCGCGGATCACCGGGAGCCTGCCACCGCCCCCTTGCGCTTCGTCACCCATTCCGTAACGTCGTCGAGGATCAGGTAGATGCACGGCACCAGGAGCAGCGTGATCACGGTGGCGAAGAGGATGCCGAAGGCCAGCGAAACGGCCATCGGCACCAGGAAGCGC
>CAMCYK010000162.1 GCA_945883695.1 Akkermansia muciniphila
GCCCGCCTCGGCAGCGGATATGCGGGCGCTTGGAAAGCGCCCGACCGCGTCATGTCGCCTGCAAGGCGACACTCCACTCAAGCCGCCCACTCCTTTTCGAAAAGAATCTTGATGGCGACCGGCCCGCGTCTATTCGTCACCCACCTTCATCACGACCATGGGCGAAAAGGAACTGCTCGAACTCTCCCGGACACCCGGCATCTCCCCAAGCAGGCTCCGCCTTGCCGCGTGGATCGAATCGCCGCGCGTCCAGCATTTCGTGGTGGCGGTCATCCTCGTCAACGCGGTCATCCTCGGCCTGGAGACCTCACCCGCCATCATGGCCCGCTGGGGCACCCTGCTGCTGGCGCTCGACAAGCTCTGCCTCGCGGTGTTCGTCCTGGAGCTCGTCATCAAGTTGCATGCCTACCGCGGGCGCTTCTGGCGCAGCGGGTGGAATATCTTCGACTTCCTCGTCGTTGGCGTCGCCCTCGTTCCCGGGGCCGGGCCGTGGGCGGTCCTGCGCTCGCTGCGCGTCCTGCGCGTCCTGCGCCTGCTGACCGTCATCCCCTCGCTGCGCAAGGTCGTCGCCGCCTTCCTCCACTCGATCCCCGGTCTCGCCGGGGTGGTGGCGGTGATGGCGATCTTCTTCTACACCGCCGGCGTGCTCGCCACCCGGCTGTTCGGGGAAACCCATCCCGACTGGTTCGGCTCGCTCGGCAAAAGCCTCTACACGCTGTTCCAGGTGATGACCCTCGAAAGCTGGTCGATGGGCATCGTCCGCCCCGTCATGGAATCCCATCCCTGGGCCTGGGCCTTCTTCGTCCCCTTCATCATCGTCGCCACCTTCACCATCCTCAACCTCTTCATCGGCATCATCGTCTCCACCATGCAGGAACTCTCCCTGATCCCGGAATCCCAGGCCGCGAACACCGAGCTCGAGGAGCTGCTGGAGCGGATGGAAGCGGATTTGAAGATCCTGCGGTCGACGGTGGAGAAGCTGCGGGAGGGGTTTCGACAGGAACGCGACCGGGCGCCTCGATAGGAGTGTCGCTTTCAAAGCGACATGGCAATGGGCCGACTCCTTTCAAGGAGTCGGAATCGGGCGGCTGGACGCCGCCCGGCCGCGTCAGGTCGCCTTCAAGGCGACACTCCACTTCCGCACCGCCGCCACCAGCCCCGGGATGTCGCTCGGCTTCGCTTCGAAGGCCGGCTTCACGCCGTGCTTCTTCAGCGCCTCGCTGGTCACCGGGCCGATGCTTCCGGCCGCGCAGCCTTCCGGCCACGGCAGGCCGAGCTTGAAGAAATTCTCCACGGTCGAGGCGGAGGTGAAGGTGATCAGGTCCGCGCCCTCCTCGGTGATCCGCGCGGCGGCGCCGGTCGGGTCCCCGGTCTCGGGCACGGTCTTGTAAACGACGCACTCATCGACGATCGCGCCCTGCTTGACCAGACCGTTGTAAATCACGTCGCGCGCCTCGTCGGCGCGCACCCAGAGCAGCGTGAGGTTCTCGATCGACTCCTGCTTGAAAGCCTCGACCAGCCCCTCGGCGACGAACTTTTCCGGGATCAGATCCACCGCGAACCGGTACTCGCGGACCTTCTTCGCGGTGCCCTCGCCGATCACCGCGATCCGCGGGTTGCCCAAACTACGAGCATCCTCGTAGGTCGCGAAAAAGGCGTCGAAGAAGCGCTCGACGCCGTTCGGACTGGTGAAGACCAGCCAGTCGTATTCGTGGGCATGGGCCACGCCGTCGACGAATCCCTGCTTGTCGTCGGGCAGCTCGATCCGGATCGTCGGCAGCTCGACCACGTCGGCACCGAGTCCCGCCAGCTCGCGGCTGAGCTCGCCGGCCTGCTCGCGGGTCCGGGTGACCACGATCCGCTTGCCGAACAGCGGGCGCTTCTCGAACCAGTTGATCTTCTCGCGCTCCTTCACCACGTCGCCGATCACCGCGACCGCCGGCGAGCCGAAGTTCGCCGCCTCCGCGATGCCGGCGATGTCCGCCAGCGTGCCGGTGATGGTTTTCTGCGAGCCGGTGGTGGCCCAGCGGACCAGCGCGATCGGCGTCGCGGGATCGGCCCCGCCTTCGATCAGCGCCGCGGTGATTTCCCGCAAGCGGGCGACGCCCATCACGAAGACCTTGGTCCCCGGAGTCTTGGCGAGGTGCGCGTAGTCGATCGAGCTCTCGCCCTTGGTCGGGTCCTCGTGGCCGGTGAAAATCGTAAGCTGCGAGCAGTGGTCGCGGTGGGTCACCGGGATCCCGGCGTAGGCCGGGCCGCCGATGGTCGAGCTGATGCCGGGCACGATCTCGAAGGCCACGCCGGCCGCCGCGAGTTCCGCCGCCTCCTCGCCGCCGCGGCCGAAGATCATCGGGTCGCCGCCCTTGAGCCGGACCACCTTCTTGCCGGCCTGGGTCCGCTCGACGATCAGCGCGTTGATGCCGTCCTGCGAGAGCTTGTGGTCCTTCGCCCGCTTGCCGACATTGACCATCTCGCAGCCCTTCTTCGCCCAGCGGAGGATCTCCGGACTACTAAGGGCATCGTAGACGAGGACATCGGCCATTTCCACGCACTCCTTGGCGCGCAGGGTGACGAGGCCGAGGTCGCCGGGGCCGGCACCGACGAGATAGCAGATTCCGGGAGTGCTCATGCGAGGGAGTCGAAAAGTTGACGCGCGACCTGAAGCGGATCGCTGCCGCTGGCGGACGCGACACGGGGTTCGCCGCCGCCGTCGGGGAAGACCCGGGCGTCCATCTTCAACAGGTCGCCGTCCAGCGTGGTGAAGACCCCGACCGGCGTGCTGCAACCGCCTTCCAGCAGCCGCAGGAACTCCCGCTCGGCGCGGACCCGGGTAAAGGTCGGCTCGTGACGGATCGCGGCAACCAGGGCAGCCGCGGCTTCATCGCCGGCGCGGATTTCCAGGCCGATCGCGCCCTGGCCGGCGGCCGGGAAAAAGTAATCTTCTTCGAGCGGCGCGAAATGCAGCGCCACCCCCGAAATGACGGTCGGCCGCGACATCCGGTGACCCAGCCGCACCAGCCCGGCCTCGGCCAGCAGGATCGCGTCGGCCGCACCTTCTGCGAGCTTCTTGAGACGGGTCGGCACGTTGCCGCGCAGGTCGACCACCTTGAGATCGGGCCGCAGCCACTTGAGCTGGTGGGCGCGGCGGACGCTGCTGGTGCCGACGACAGACCCCGCCGGCAAGCCATCGAGGCCGCCGGGCTCGCGGGAGACGAGGACATCGCGGACCGGCGCGCGCGGCAGCACGCCGGCGATCTCGAAGGCGTCGTCGATCACCGTCGGCACGTCCTTGAGCGAATGCACCGCGAGGTCGATCTCGCCGGCCCGCAGCGCTTCCTCGAGCTCCTTGGTGAAGATCCCCTTGTCGGTGCCTTCCGCCTTGGCGACATCGGCCAGCGCCACGTCGGTGCGGCGGTCGCCGGTGGTGCGGATGACGTTCCGCGAGAAGCGCAGGTCGGGAACGGTGAGCGACAGCGCGCGCTCGACGGCGGCGGCCAGCACCAGCGCGAGATCGCTGCCGCGGGTGCCGATGACGGTCTTCTGGAATGGTTCGCTCACGTGCCGGGTAGATTCAACTTTCCAAGTTCTTCGTCGATGATGCGGTCGCACTCGATGATCTGCTTCTCGCGCCGCGTGCGGGCCTCGTCGGCGAGTTGTTCGAGGGTGTCGATGTCGTAGAGATAGACCTCCTCGATCTCGCCGCAGGCGGGATCAATGTCGCGGGGAACGGCGATGTCGATCAGGAACAGCGGGCGGAATTTACGCACCCGCCGGACCGCCTCGATGTGGTGCGGCAGCACCACCGGGTGCGGCGCGCTGGTCGAGGAAATCACCACGTCCACCCCGGCGAGCACCGCCTGCCATTCGTCGAAATGCACCGCGCGGCCGCCCATCTCGGCGGCCAGCAGCTCGGCCTTGTCGAACGAGCGGTTGGTCACGAAGACCGAAGTCGCGCCGCGCGAAACCAGCGCCTGGGCCGTCTGGCGGCTCATGTCGCCGGCCCCGATCACGATCACCCGGCAGCCGGCCAGCTTGCCGAAAATCTTCTCCGCCAGCTCGACCGCCGCGCCCGCCACCGAGGTCGCGCCCTCCTGGATGCGGGTGTCGGTGCGGACCTTCTTGCCAACGCCGAAGGCCCGCTGGAACAGCCGGTTGAGCACGCCCGACGTCGCGCCGGCGTCGAGCGCCTGGCGGTAGGCCTCCTTCGCCTGGCCGAAGATCTCGGTCTCGCCGAGGACCATCGAGTCCAGCCCGCTGACCACCCGGCACAGGTGCTTGGCCGCGGAAATCCGATGGTGCTCGTACCAATGCGGATCCGAGTCCGCGCCATGGGTCGCCGCGAGCCGCCGCCGCAGCTCGGCCGCCGCCCGCTCGGCCTGCTCGCCGGCGAGGTAGAATTCGGTGCGGTTGCAGGTGGAGAGGACCACGCTTTCCTCCAGTCCCTCGATCTCCAGCAGCAGCTTCGCCGATTCGCCGAGCTTGCTGGCCGGCACGGCGAAGCGCTCGCGGACCTCGACGGGCGCGGTGCGGTGGTTGAGTCCGACGCAGACAAGTTCCATCAGACCAGGGCGAATACCGAAAGGGAGAGCACGAAGAGCAGCACCGCCACCGTCGCCGTCCGGCGCCCGGTCAATCCCCTCACCTGCTTGATCGCGAGGAACCCGACGTAGCTCGCCCACACCACGCAGGCCGCGATCAGGTGGGCCGTGCCGCCTTGCCGCGGCATCATGAAGCCGGCGAAAACCCCGATGCTCAGCAGCGCGACGCCGAGCCACAGCAGCCGGACCATCGACATCAGCAACTCCCGCACCGGCGGCAGGTTGCGGAACAGGCCGGATTGCAAATGGTGGTCCTTCAACTGGCGGTCGAGCACCAGGAACATCACCCCGGCCACCGCCGCCAGGGCCAGCGCGCCGTAGGAAAGCACCGACATTGCGGCGTGGGTCTCGTGCCAGGGATCGGTGCCCGGCACCCGCGGCGGATTCGCCATCAGTTGCCCCGGCAAAAGGGCGACGCTTTGGAAAATCACCACCACCGGCGCGGTGAACACCCCGAGCAGCGAAATCCGGTAGGCCGGACCGACCGCCAGGTAGAAAAAGGTCAGCGACCAGGCGAGGAAGGCGAGGATTTCCCCGAGACCGATCAGCGGGCAGGCCCCGCGCGCCTCGCCCCGCACCGAAAGGAAGCCGATCTGCGCCCCAAAGGCCGCGATCATCCAGATCACCGTCCAGCGGCTGCGGACGCCCTTGTGGACCGACCACATGCCAGCGACCCCGCCCACGGCAGCGAGGGCGGTCGCGATGATCAGAAACCAGCGGTCCACCCCCCTCCCTTGGCGTCCAAACAGGGTCCGCGCAAGGCCGGAATGGGACGAGGCCCGAACACCCCCCCAAAGCCGTCCGTCCATGCGTGTACTGGACCGCGGACTTCAGTCCGCTCGAGTCCGGCGTTCTCCGGGCGGACTGAAGTCCAAAGCAATTTTTGACATTTGAACTGCCAAATGGCAAAGTAAATGGAATGAATGTGATGATCGACAAAATGGGCCGGGTCGTCGTCCCGAAGCCGCTTCGCGATCATTTCGCCCTGGAGGCCGGGTCTGAAATGGAAATCACCGTGGAAGCCGACGGTTTCCGACTGCGCCCGCTCAGCGCGGGACCGGTTCTGGAGGAGAAGGACGGCTTGCTGGTCTGCACCAGCGAGCTCCCGCCCAGCGCGTGGGACCTCGGTCGCTTCATTGACGACCAACGGAATCTCCGCAGCAAGGAACTCGGCGGGCTCTGAGCCATGAAGCTGTGTTTTGACACCTCCGTGCTGGTTGCCGCACTCGTGCAGGCCCATCCGCATCATGGTCTCGCGTTCCCGCGCTTGAAGTCGGTCCACGACGGGGTGGTCGCCGGAGCCATCACCACGCATGCCCTCGCCGAGCTGTTCGCCACCCTCACCGCCTTGCCACTGAAGCCGAAAATTCCTCCCACCGAAGCAAAGCGCCTGTTGAAACGCAACATCGGGGCGCACTTCGAGATCATCCCGCTGACCGCGGAGATTTACGCCGAAGCCCTCGATCTCACCGTGCGGCAGGGACTCGCAAGCGGAGCGATTTACGACGCCATTCACCTGACCGGGGCTCGCTCCGCAGGCTGCGATCACCTGCTCACGCTGAACCTGAAACATTTCAGGGCCCTTGCCCCGGGGGACCCCCTGATCCTGTCGCCCTGACCAGCGGTCGGTGAAAACACCCGGAACGCGGTCCATCCGAGCGTGTACTGGACCGCGGACTTCAGTCCGCTCGAGTCCGGCGTTGTGCAGGCGGACTAAAGTCCGCGGTCCAGTACACCCACCCCGTTCCCCGGCTCGCCCGGTTTGCCGTGCACTCTCTCCTTGGCCCGCCGCCTGCATTCCCCTACCTCCATGGCCATGCCCTCCGCCGATTCCCTCCGAGCCGCGATCCGCGACGTCGTCGACTTCCCGAAGCCCGGCATCGTCTTCAAGGACATCACCCCGATCCTCGCCGACGCCGCGCTGTTCCACGACGCCATCACCCTGCTCTGCGACGCGGCGGCCGGACACACCATCGACAAGGTCGTCGGCATCGACGCCCGCGGCTTCATCTTCGCCGCTGCGGTGGCCGACCGGCTCGGCGCGGGCTTCGTCCCGGTGCGGAAAAAGGGCAAGCTGCCGTGGAAAACCCGCCAGGTCGCCTACTCGCTGGAATACGGCGAATCGGTGGTCGAGCTTCACGACGATGCTGTCGCACC
This sequence comes from Akkermansia muciniphila, assembly GCA_945883695.1. Taxonomy (GTDB): domain Bacteria; phylum Verrucomicrobiota; class Verrucomicrobiia; order Verrucomicrobiales; family Akkermansiaceae; genus Haloferula; species Haloferula muciniphila_A. The sequence goes on from CAMCYK010000162.1 coordinate 6,756, forward strand.
CGGCGAATCCGTCCTGCTGGTCGACGACCTCCTCGCCACCGGGGGCACCGCCGGCGCGGCGCTGGAGCTGCTCGACGGCCTCGGCGCGAAGGTCGCCGGCGTCGCCTTCCTGATCGAACTCGCCTTCCTCGGCGGCCGCGAAAAGCTCGGCGCGCACCGGATCGAATCGATTTTGATCTACGATTGACCTTTGGCCGGCCGGCCAAAGGTAGCCCCCCAAAGGTAGGGTCAACCGGAGCGATAGCGGAGATGGTCCGCGACTTCGCTTCCTCTCCTGCGGACAAACGCCCTCGGCCGACCGGAACGGTACCCGGCAGCCCGCCTCACCCCGGTACTTTGCCCCGACCAGAACTGCCCCTTTAAAAATGCACGCTCCCGAGTTCTCCGATCAAATCACCGCGTAGCGACCCGCCTCACCGAGCGAACCTTCTTCTCCACTTTCTTCCCGTTCCCTTCCACGAGCACCTGCATTCTCGGCATCCGCCCCTCCCGCAGCTTCGTTCCGGCCCGCCACGCGTAGTCCGCGCCCAGCGCCCGGTCCGGCGGCAGGTCCGCCCAGTAGCGGTTCCAATACGACTCGTCCCCCCAAACCGGAGTCACCCCGCCGGCCTCGTCCTGTCCCATCCACTCGACGATCAGCCGCAGCGCCGCCATCACCCTCTCCCGGCTGCCGCCTTGCCAGCTCCCGCAGTAGTAATGACGCCCCTCGCCCGGAGCGATCCACGCGACCGACGCCTTGTTTTCCTCGAAGCGGATCTTCGCTCGCGGCTCGCCCTCATAGGCGGCGTGAAGCACCGCCACCATCTCGCCGGATAGCACATCGGCGGCTTCCACCCGCTCTTTCACCCGGACCTGAGGTTTGAGGAGGAACACGAAATCATACCCCGAGAACATCCGCCCCGAGCACAGCAGCCACCGGAAGCGCTCCAGCGGCACCCGCTCCGCTTCCACGGCGTCCACCCCGATCCACGTCACATCCTCCGCCTCCATCGGCACCCCGTCACCGAAGACGAAAACCCTCTTCTCCACCCCCGGCAGGAAGTTCTTCCGGATCCCTTCCAACAGGAACGGCAGGTGCCGCCGCTCGGCACCGCAGGCGGTCAACACCACCGCGACCTTCCGGCCGGTCCCGGGCTCATCCGGCGCTTGGGCCATCGCTGCCACCGGGCTGTCTCCATCCTCCGACTCTTGATCATCCCGGTCTCTTACGACCGGCGAGCCGCTCCACCTCAGATACCATTCCTCCGACGCGTCCAGCGCCCGCGGCTCTTGGACCGCCGTGTAGTCCAGCACCCGCGCCATCGGCCCGCCCGCCGGCCACTCACCGTGTCGGATCGGGCAAAGCTCGCCGTAACCCGCCGCCAGCACCCGCCTCACTTCATCGAGCACGACCGGTCCCCGCAGGATCACATGCTTTGGAAGTTGCGTGCAGCCTGCCAGCCACTCCGACGCCTTGACCGACGAACCGAAGCGGACCCGGTCCGCATTCCCCATCTGCCCTCCGCTCACCGGATTCTCCCACCCGGCCGCGAACTCACCCTGTTGTTCCACGGACCGGATCTCCAGGTCCGGATAGCGGAAGCCCGGCAATTCCTCCTCCGCCGCGCCCTCCCGCCCGGTGAACAAGCGGACCTTCCACCCCCGCTTCAAAAGCTCCTCCACCCCGTGGTCATCATCCGGCTCGACCTCCACCGCGAGCGGCTTCTCCCAGAGCCCCATCCGCAGGTGCTCCCACGAGCAGCGCTCGGATTCCCACAACTCCGGTCGCCAGACCTTCGAATCCTCGTGCCAGGGCTTCGGCCAGCCGAGCCAATGCACCACGCCGTCCGGAACCTCGCGGTCCGACACCTCGTGCGGCGGGAAGAGATTCCACTTCCGGTCGAAATCCATCGTCCGCCCCTCCGTCGCCGCCACCAGCGCGAGATTCTCATCCGCCCGGAAGGCTTCCTGGGCGGCCATTAGCTTCTCCCAGGTTCCCGAATTCCTCATCTCGGCCAGATTCAGCAGCGGGCCCATCGAGAAATAGGGATTCGCCGCCGCATCTTCCCAGCCCTCCGGCATCGGCCGCCGGATCCACTCCCGCATCGCAAACGCCAGATCCACTCCCGGCCCCTGCATCTTTGCCGCCAGCAAGCGGTTGCCCAGATCCATCTCAAAGAGCGGCGCTAGGTCACAGAACGCCACCTGATCGTAGTCCATGATCAGGCAACGGTCCCAATCGGGACAATCCCGGATCACCCGCAGCCGGTCGAACACCGCCGGTCCCACATATCCGGGAAAGCGGCCGGGGATCTCGCCGGCCGCCTCGAAGAACTCAACTTTAAGATTCTCGATCTCTAGGGTGTCTTGCGAGAACCCGCGGCACCAGCAGCGGACGTGAACCGGCACACTTACACGCCGCACAACGCTGGCAATCATTGTCGCACTGAACCCGAATCCCCGCAAATCGCTTGAAATGGCAATCTGAATCTCGTCCATGGTCAAAAACCCTTAGTCCTCCGGAAACCCATCTGGTCGCGACAGCTTGGTCAATCCGACCGCCTACCAAAAATCGGCGGGCAGCATCTTCGGTACACCCACCAACACCCGGTCGCTCCGGCATCCACCTACACCCAGATGAGCCCATGAGACACTTATTTACCGCCGTTCGCGGAGATATCAAGCACTCTACCGAAACGCTTCGAAAAGTCTTCAACTGACGACGCGCCTGTTACGGCTACCCTACCGGTCTCGCTGGCACGATATTCGTAGCTCACCACCTTGCGCTCCGAATCAACGGCAAATTCGATGTCATAGTTTCCCAACAGTCCGAAGCAGTCCTCAGAGTCGAGTCCCTTTAGCAACGTATCGCGTTTGTCCATTCCTATGACGGCATCCAACTCGGCTTTCATGCTGGACAGCAGCTTTTCGTTCGCAGCGGGGTCCGTTCGTACCGTATATCGGACTAGACCCTTAGCACGGTCGGAGCGAGCCTCGTCAATGGTGATTCGCGATGAGAATGCCAATTCAGCTGACTTCCACAGCGCGGCGAGGGTGCTTTCAACGAACGGCCAATTCTGCTTATCTATTTTCGCTGCAAGCAATGCCCCGGTGGTCACTCTACCATTCTCGCCGAAGGTCTGATAGTCTGGAGGGCGATTACTTCCATCCGCCTCAGCCCTCTCTTTTTGCTGCCGGATCGACTCCCAAGCTTTACTCTCCAATCTGGCCTTTTCGATCTTCCATTCTGCGGCCGCATTACGGGTGTTCTTAGATTTGCCTCCGAAAGCAGTCGCGTCCGTCACAGTAGAACCATCCACTCTCGAATTCTCATTTCGAGGACGCCACCAATAGACCAAAATCAAGAGCAAGGCGACCAACGCCCCAATGATCCAATACCTGGACCGCCACGAAGCCGGAATGGGTTGATTCATACCGCGGTTTTTTCGACACGAGGCCTAAGGATTTTCGTATCGGAGTAGCCGGTCGGGGCATCCGGGCCGTCAATATCAACAACAAAAACACCCCCAACTGAGTTTTGCTTCTCGCGTCGCATGAAATAGCGAATCTCTTGGGAATAATAGTCAGAACTATCACCACCCACCTCCGATCCAACTCGAACAACCGCGATGATCCTTTTCGGGAGGTTGCCGGGGGTGTAATTGTGGAGAACGTAAATCTGCTCCGTTGCCACGGCTTGATCGTGGGTCTCATCAAATGCAAAGGTAGGCGCTGGGCCCACTGAACCTTGAATATAACCCGACGGACCGCTACCGTAAGAATTGTTGGGATGCACCCCATTAGATCCATGAAGATCCCAATTGACTACAACCAATTGATCCGGATTGGGATCACTGATTGTATATTCTAACCAACATTCAAAGACATATCCTCCAAATGTGTGCGAAACTTTTGCAGTGGTAGGCATAATTTTATATATTTATTTTTGATCGAAAAATTTAGGGTCGCACCAAAGAATCAGATTCCAAAATTTAATATAAATCAGTCTAACCACGACCCTATTAACCATCCTAACTCAAGCTATACGTGGAGTCTCTTCACTTTTGGTTGATTGATTTTCGAATCAATCTAGCATCGGTCGATCAAGAAAAGCTGACACTGCCTCTGCATTTGTACGTTGTGGTCCCGGTTGTCCCGGTTGTCGTAGTTGGAGGACCCGCATGTCCCGCGCTTATTAACCCTGCAAAGGTCACCGCGCCGGTGGCGAAGGCTGACTTCCGGACGAAGTCGCGGCGGTCGAGAGAGTTGATCGAATCGGTTGGGGAGGGAGCGTCGTTCATGGTTGGTTGTTTTGTGGTTAATGACGCCTTCGACATTGACAAAAAAAAAATCGGGATTGTCAAGTCCTTCTGTGAGCTGGACGAATTTTTTCCCTGTTTTTGATAAATCGATGTTGAAGGATTACCATTACGGGGTGACGAATGAAGAGCGGGTAGAATTCGAGGAATGGTTCGGGATTCAGACACAAGACGCGAAGACTCAAGACGCACGACCGGAGGAGAGGCCGTCGGGAACGAGGCGGCACATCGTGAGCGCGACGCTGTTCTGGAAGCATGTGAACGGCGACGAGCCCGAACTGCCTCGACCCACCCGGGAATCGCTGGTGGATGCGAAGCGGATGGGGCTGGTCCGCCGCTTCGCGCCGTGGGACAGCTATATTGTCCCGCTTTTCGATCATACGGCGGCGGCGGTGGCCCGGCATCCCGGCGTGACTTTCCGGCTCTATCTTGCCAGCGACCTGGATTTCCTGATGGCAGAACTCGCCGCGCTCGGCTGGGAGGTCTGCGTGATGAAGAGTCCGTCGATCCCCTACTGCCCTGGTGGTTTCTGGCGCTTCCTGGCGCTCGAGGAAAACGCGCTGGTCACGGTGATCGATACCGACCGGATGAACGAGGTCAGCCACGAGATCGCGCGGACGGAGGACATGGACCGCGCCGGTCTCGGCCTCTGGCGGGTGCCGGGCTACTACAATTCCGACTTCAGCGCGGGCGTGCGCTACCGGCCCCTCCTCGGCGGCCACTTCGGGGCCCGCGGCGGGATCCCGATCCGGGCGCTGATGGAGGCCTTCATCTGGCACGCCCGCCACGACACGCTGCCCCTCACCGCGCAAATCCCCGGTCAAGGCGAGGTCACGCTGCGCTTCACGACCTGGCCGGACTACGGCTTCGACGAGGTCTTCCAGCTCATGGTCATGTATCCGTGGCTCGCCCCGGGCGGCACCCTGACCTTCATTCCTTCCGACGCCCGGTCCCTGTTGCTCCCCGCCGATCTCGAATACGCGATGTGGGCCAATCCCCGCAGCGAGGCGATGTATTTTTGAGTGAAGCGGCGGTCCGGCCTCGCGCCGGGGTTGTTGGCTGGGGGCCATGGAGGTCCTCGTTCTTTGATTCGGCGCTCCCATGTCCCTCATGAGCCGCTCCCCCCCCCGCGTGACAATCCCCCCGCTTGCCCTTGGCCTCCCGGCATTCCAGACTGCGCCCCCACAACCTCATTTCCCTCCGATCCCATGTCCTGGTCCACCTACGCCGCCTCGCTGATCCGCTACCCGCAGTTCGGATTCTCGCTCGATACCTCCCTGATGGACCTCGATGACGCGTTTTTCGCCGAAATGGCGCCGAAGGTCGCGAAAGCCCACGCGGACATCGCCGCCCTCGAAGCCGGCGCGATCGCCAACCCCGACGAAGGCCGCATGGTCGGCCACTACTGGCTGCGCAAGCCCGAACTCGCCCCGACCCCGGAGCTCCGCGAGGCCATCACCGAGCCGCTCGCCGCGCTCAAGGACTTCGCCGAGAAAGTCCACACCGGCCGGATCAAGCCGCTGAGCGGCGGCTACTTCCAGCGCCTCCTGCTGATCGGCATCGGCGGCTCGGCGCTCGGCCCGCAGCTGGTGTCGGAGGCGATCGGCCACGGCGCGCGGATGCCGATCCATTTCTTCGACAACACCGACCCCGCCGGCATCGACCGCGTGCTGTCCGACATCGGCGCGGCCGGCCTGGCCACCACCCTGGTCGTGGTGATCTCCAAGTCGGGCGGCACCGCGGAAACCCGCAACGGGATGGTCGAGGCCAAGGCCGCCTACGACGCCGCCGGCCTCCATTTCGGCAAGCACGCGGTGGCGGTGACCGGCGCGGGCTCGAAGCTCGAACAGTTCGCGATCCAGGAAGGCTTCCTCGCCCGCTTTCCGATGGAGGACTGGATCGGCGGCCGGACTTCGGTGATGTCCACGGTCGGCCTGGTGCCCGCCGCGCTGCAGGGCATCGACATCGACGCCTTCCTCGCCGGCGCCGCCGCGATGGACGCGGAGACCCGCAAGCCCGACGCGAACAACGCCGCGATGCGGCTGGCCCTCGCCTGGTATGCCTCCGGCAAGGGCAAGGGCGAGAAGGACATGGTGGTGCTGCCCTACAAGGACTCGCTGGTTTTGTTCTCGAAGTACCTCCAGCAGCTCGTCATGGAGTCGCTCGGCAAGGAGCACGACCTCGACGGCAAGGTCGTCCACCAGGGCATCGCGGTCTACGGCAACAAGGGCTCGACCGACCAGCACGCCTACGTCCAGCAGCTCCGCGACGGCGTGGCGAATTTCTTCGTCACCTTCCTCGAGGTCCGCAAAGGCCGCTCCGGCGACTCGATCGAGGTCGAGCCCGGCAACAGCTCCGCCGACTACCTGCAGGGCTTCCTCCGCGGCACCCGCAAGGCGCTCTACGAGTCGGGCCGCAAGTCGATCACCATCTCGATCCCGGAGGTCACGCCGTTCCACCTCGGGGCGTTGATCGGACTCTTCGAGCGGGCCGTCTCGTTCTACGCCTCGCTGGTAAATGTCAACGCCTACCACCAGCCCGGCGTGGAGGCCGGCAAGAAGGCGGCGGCCAACTTCCTCGAGCTGCTCGGGGCCGTCCGCAGCCGGCTGGTGTCGGAGGCCAAGACCGCGGAGCAGATCGCTTTCGAAGTCGATGCCGATCCTGAAGACGTCTACCATTGCCTGACCCACCTTTCCGCCAACGGCGAGGTGCAGATCTCGATCGGCACCAGCCCAGCCGAGGACAACTTCTCGCTGTGAGGCAGCGGCAGCGGAAGTAGCACAACTTTGCAAGTTGTGTGCGTCTCGCGGCCGTCTTCTCCCAACGCTTCGATGCCACCCCGGAGGCCCGCCTCATCCGCGTCCGGACAGCCTCAGCTCACGCAGTGTTGCGGCAGCGGCAGTAGCACAACTTTGCAAGTTGTGTGCGTCTCGCGGCCGTTTCCTCCAACAACACCGACTACCGCTTCGGCAGCCCGATCAGTTCTTTCGTCACCCTCCCCGCCGGCGTCGCCCAGCTGAATGTCCCGGTCACCGCAATCGACGACGCCCTGATCGAGACCGCCGAAACGATCCGCGTGGAGCTCGACGACGAAACTTCCAGCGGCACCCCCGTCCCCTACGCCATCGGCACCGACCGCGTGGACCTCACCCTCGCCGACAACGAGGACCCGCTCGCCCCGCCTTTGCCGATCGTTACCGTCGCGCCGCTCGATCCCCAGGCCGCCGAGTCGCCCGCAAACCCCGCTTCTTTCCGCCTGACCCGCACCAACAACCTCACGGTCGCCTTCAACGTCAGCTACAGCCTCGGCGGCACCGCCAGCGCCGGCAGCGACTACGTCGCGCCGCCCGCCACCATCGCCTTCCCGCCGGGTGCCTTGTTCGTCGATGTCCCCATCGCGCCGATCAACGACTCCCTGGTCGAGCCCGTTGAAACCATCGTCTTCACCCTGCTCCCCGCGCCCGGCACCTACGCTCCCGGCCCGGTCACCAGCGCCACCGCCCACCTGACCAGCGAGGACCTGCCGCCGCCGCCCGTCGTCGCGATCACCTCGCCCGCTCCCGGCTTCAACGTGACCTCGCCCGCCGCCACGCCGGTCTCGATTCCCATCAGCTTCACCGCCTCG
>CAMCYK010000163.1 GCA_945883695.1 Akkermansia muciniphila
ATCTTCGGCAACGTCCTGACCACCGGCTTCGGCACCTACAAGGTCTCGACCAGCAGCAGCACGACGAACTCCAACAACATCGCCTCCGCCCTCGGCGCGAACAACAACACCGTCCCCACCGCGACGCCGATCCTGACCTCGATCAGCCGGACCGCCAACGGACTGCTCGACCCCCGCCCGCTCGCCGGGTCGGTCGGCTTCACCCACACCCGCACCGCCGTCCCGCCCGAACTCGCCGAGGACATCTCCACGGTCAACTACAACGGCGCCTTCGGCAAGGCACGCTGGGTCGAAGGCTGGACCTTCCTGCAAGAGAAGGGCTACCTCGAAGTCGCCGCGATCGACACCGACGGCGACGGGTTGACGGACGCGGAAGAAGCGGTCATCGGCACCAATCCGAACCTCGCGGATACCGACGGGGATGGCGTGAACGACGGGCTTGAGTACTTCAACCGGGCGCTCGGCTTCAATCCGCTGGTCAACGACGCCGCCACCGTGCTGACGAACGTTTACACCGAGGATGCCATCCTCGACCTGGTCGCCCCGAACCAGATCACGGTGCAGAAGGTGGGCAACCAGGTGACCCTGAGCCTGCCGCTGTTCCGTTCGGCCACCCTCGAGTCCTTCCTGCCGGCCCCGGCCCTGGACGCGACGTTTACCGGCGAACCGGGCAAGGAGTTCTACCGGATTGAACTCCCGGGCGCCAACTAAGCGGCGTTTCTGACGAAACCGTCACATCGGGGCCATCGGCAAACGCCGGTGGCCCCTTTTTTCTTTCCTCCGTCACACGCCATGCGCCTTTCCCGACTCATTCCCGGTGTCGTTTTCGCCACCTTTCCCCTGCTGGCGCAGGAGCCCGCGGCTCCTGCCAACGAGCCCGATGAACTCCGCAAGTCGGTCCGCGAGTGGATCGAAACGATGCGCGAGATCCAGAAGGAGGAGGACTCGTGGGAAAAGGACAGCGAAGTGCTGAAAGGCTACAAGGAAGGCCTTGAGAAGGAGATCGAGGACCTCAAGGAACAGATCGCCCGGGCCAAGACCGAACGCGACGGCGCCAGCAAGGAGGATCTCGACAAGATCGCGAAAAGCGAGGCCTACGCGAAGGCCAAGGAGACGCTCGCGGCCGGGCTTCACGAACTGGAGCAGGGCGCGGTCGCCCGCCTGCGGCTGATGCCCTCCGCCTTGGCAAAAGAGCCGAAGGTCGCGCAGATGGTCGAGGAGGTGACCAAGGACGCCGCCCTCACCGGCGACGCCGCCAAGCAGGGCATCGCCAAACGTCTCAACAACGTGCTCAACCTGCTGTCCGAAGTGGAGAAGTTCCAACAGGCCGTCCATTTGCGCGACGAACTGCACAAGGCGCCCGACGGCCGCGAGTACAACATGAAGGTGCTCTATTTCGGCATGGCCGCGGCCTACGCGGTGAACGAGACCGGCGACTTCGCGCTGGTCGGCAAGCCGGACGACTCCGGCTGGACCTTCACCGAACGGAACGACCTCGCCCCGCGCATCCGGGAACTCGTCGGCGTGACCACCGGCGACCTCGACGCGAAATTCGTGACCCTTCCCATCGATCTGCCATGAAATTTTCCATCCCGCTGGCCGTGCTGTTCCTGGGGGCCGCACCGCTTCACGCCCAGGCCGCAAACGACAAGGCGCAGGCCGACATCGCCACGGCGCGCAAGGAGTTGGACTCCACCCAGAAGGAATACACCAGCCTGCGCTACGGCCTGCAGAAGGAGATCAACAAGCTCGATGACGAGGCGCTCGCGCTGAGCAAGGAGCTGCGGGCGCTGGAGAAAGAGAAGGAGACCCGCGTCGCCCGCCAGCGCACCCAGGAACGCAACCTCGAGATCGCGAAGACCGAGTTCGATTACTCCGCGGGCATCCTCAACCAGTATGGCAAGTCGCTGGTCGCCCGCCTGCACCCGGCCGAGAACCAGCGCTATCTGCCCGCGATCGAGGCGGCGGAGCAAAAGGCCGCCGCGGCGGGCAGCGATCACCTGGCGGAAATCGGGGAGCGGTTGAAAGTCGCGACGCTGGGCATGGAGCGTTTCTCCGAAGTTGCCGGCGGCGCGCGTTTCGACGGCAAGGCGCTGCGCAACGGCAGCGAGTCGCTGGAAGGCTCGCTCCTCGTGGTGGGTCCCTCGGTTTTCTTCAAGTCGAACGACGGCGGCTTCGAAGGGGTGGCCTCCTTCACCGCGACCGGCACCGGCCTGCCGACCGTCGTCGGACTCGATGGCGTCGGCAGCGGCCTGATCGCGAACACAGTTGCCAGCGGCCAGGGAGAGCTGCCCTTCGACGGCTCGATGGGCAAGGCGCTCGAAGTGCAGGCGGCGCAGGAGACCATGGGCGAGACCATCGAGAAAGGCGGCATCGTCGGCCACTGCATCCTGGCGCTCGGCGCCGTCGCGCTGGCCTTGACCATTTTCAAGTTCATCGAGATCACGCGCTTCGCGGTGCCGACCCGCCAGCAGATCAATGACATCCTCGACGACCTGCTCGCCCACAACCACAAGGCGGCCAAGGCCAAGGCCGACGCCCTGCCCGGGATGGCCGGCGACCTGGTCCGCACGGGCGTCTTGCGCTTCCATGAAAAGCGGCGCGTCCTGGAAGAGGCGCTCTTCGAAAAAATGGTCACCATCAAACCAAGGCTCGACCGCTTCCTGCCCTTTCTGGGCCTGACCGCCGCGGCGGCGCCGCTGATGGGCCTGCTCGGCACCGTACTCGGCATCATCAAGACCTTCCAGGCAATGGCGATCTACGGCACCGGCAACGCGAAGAACTTTTCCGCGGGCATTTCCGAAGCGCTCATCACCACCGCCGAAGGCCTGGTCGTCGCGATTCCGGTCCTCGTGCTGCACGGCATGATGAAGAGCCTCGCCAAGGGCAAGTTCGGCGAGGTCGAAGGCATCGCCATCGCGCTGATGAACGGCACCACCGAGATGGAGCGCCACACCGAACGGAAACGGCACGACCTCGACGACGACGACATGGAACTCTCGCCCACCCCCGCCTGACCGAAGCCATGCAAGCGATGTTCCGCGATGCCCTCGACCTGTTCCTCGCCGGCGGGGGGATCATGTACATGCTCGGCGGCGTGGCATTCATCCTTTACGCCACCGCTTTCGCCGCCTTTGCCTACGTGAGCCGTGGCAATCTCAACGAGAAGGACGTCGCGCGCTGGGAGGAATGGATCACCGAACCCGAAAAAGCCGAAGGCCGCATGGGCGAGGCCCTGCGCTACGCGCTCCACGGGCCGCGCTTGACGATCAAGACCGTCCAGCGCCGCTTCGACGAGATCCGCCTCAACGTGCTCGCGGCGATCGACCGCCGGCTGTTCGTGGTCAACACGCTGGTCGCCGCCGCGCCGCTCGCCGGACTGCTCGGCACGGTGATGGGGATGCTCGCGATGTTCGGCGGCCTGTCCGAAGGCAAGGGCGCGTCCGGCATGCAGAAGGTCGCCGACGGCATGCAGGAGGCGCTCATCACCACCCAGACCGGGCTGACCATCGCGCTGCCCGGTCTCTTCATCGCGCTCATCGTGAAGAACAAGCGCAATGGCATTTCCGCCGCCCTGACCCGCGTCGAGAGCCTCATCCTCACCTCCCGCTTCCACCGCGAACCCCAATCCTGACATGTTCGGCCGCAGCTTATCCGACGACGGCGACGACGAGGTCCACATCGACCTCTCTTCGATGATCGACTGCATCTTCATCCTGCTGATCTTCTTCATCGTCTCCACCGTCTTCGTGGAGGAAACCGGGGTCGCCGTGAACAAGCCCGACGTGGGCGGCGCGAGCGGCCTCGAGAGCAACAGCATCCTGTTGGCGGTCACCTCGGAGGACAAGATCTACTACGGCGGCGAGAGCATCGGGCTCCAGGGCGTGATCGGGAAGATCAAGCCGCTGCTCACCGAGAACCCCGAGATGCCGGTGATCATCCAGGGCGACAAGGAGTCGTCCCACGGGATCGTCCAGCAAGTCCACGGCCAGGCCCTGCTGGCCGGCGCGGGGAAGGACAAGATTTCGGTTTCCACCAAATGACATGTCGCTGAAACGCCACGTTTACAACCCGCCGCGGGGCCGCATGACCGGGATCTTCGCGATCATCGGCGGCGTGCTCGCGACCTTGTTCGTGTTCGTGGCCATCCCGCTCTCGCAGAAGCTCAACGAGCAGTTTTCCAGCCCGGTGGTTCCGCCGCCGGAAATGACCGTGGCCCCGCCGGAGGACGAGTCGCTCGCCATCGACGAACCGCCGCCCGAAGAGAAGGAAGACCCCCCGCCGGAAGAGCCGCTGGATGAGCCGACCGACCTCGACATGGACCTTGCCGTGGCCGACCTCCCGATCGGCACCGGCGGCGGCTTCATCATGAACGTGCCCACCTTCGCGATGAAGGGCGGCGACGAAATGGGCGGCGGCGACCTCGACAGCGGCCCGCTGCCGACTTCGAGATTCCCGCCGAGCTACCCCGCCAGCCTGCTTTCGAAAGGCATCGGCGGGAAGGTTCAGATCGCCTGCGAGATCGACGAAACCGGCCGACTGGTGTCCTCGAAGATCCGCCAGAGTTCCGGCCAGCCCGAACTCGACAAGGCCGCCTTGGCCGCGGTCGCGAAATACAAATTCAAGCCGGCCACCAAAGGCGGCCGCAAGGTCCGCGCAACCTGCGTGGTGCCCTTCAATTTCGAAGTGAAGAAGAACTGAGAGGAGACTCAAGACTTGAAGACTCAAGACACAAGACAGCATGGCGGATCACCCCTGCCGAAATGGCGGAACGCCGCTCTGGCCTTCCTCGCGATGTTCAGCGGGGCTCCCGCATTGGCCCAAACCATCGAGCTGCCGCCGAACCTCTTCCGCGATCCGAAGTTCGTGAAGGAATTCGTCGGCAGCTACGGCATCCTTTCCGAGGTCGAACCGAAGGTCTCCGCCGAGGAGCAGGCGCTGCTGGTGAAGGTCGGCGAACTTTTCGAAAAGAACCAGTTCACCGCGGCCGAGCAGGAGATCGTGCGCTTCATCAAGGAGACCGAGAACCCGACCGATCCGGAAAAAGAGCCAGGCACCATCAGCGCCGCGATGGTCTTCGTGCTCGGCAACCTTTACTTCGCCTCCGACCGCGGCGAGGAGGCCCGCCGCGCGTTTCTCGAAGCCATCCGCCGCTTCCCGCGCTTCCGCCGCGCCCACACCAACCTCGGCTACCTCCACATCTCGAAGAACGAGGTCGAGCAAGCACTGCCGATGCTCCAGAAGGCCATCGAACTCGGTGAGACCAGCCCGCGCGCTTACGGCGTGCTCGGCTACTGCTACCTCCAGCAGAAGAACGCGATCGCCGCCGAGAACGCCTACCGCCAGGCCTACCTGCTCGACCCGAAAAGCCGCGACTGGAAGCTCGGTCTCGCCCAGTCGTTGATGCAGCAGGAGAAACTCGCCGAGGCGACCAGCATGCTCGACACCCTGATCGCCGAGAACCCGCAGGACCGCCAGCTCTGGCTCCAGCAGGCGAACGCCTTGATCGGCCAGGACAAGAAGATCGAAGCCGCGGTGAACCTCGAAGTGCTGCGGCTGAAAGGCCTCGCCGGTGAGAGCGAGCTCAACCTGCTCGGCAATCTCTACATGGACCAGGGCGAGGCCCAGCTCGCGCTCTTCGCCTATCTCGAAGCCACCGAGAAGTCGCCCAAGCTCGACGTCGCCCGCGCCCTGAAATCCGCCCGCATCCTCAATGACTACGGCTACCCCGAGAAGGCCGAGGCCCTGGTCGCCCGCATCGAGAAGACCGCCGCGTCCTCGTTGACGCCGAAGGACCGGTCCGAGCTCGAACTGGTGAAAGTCCGGACCGCCCGCTCGGCCGGCGACATCGCCCGCGTCGGGACCCTGCTGGAAAGCCTGCGCGCCTCCGATCCCGCGAATGGCGAGGTCCTGCTCGAACTCGCCCGCCACCACGACGGCATCGCCAAGGAAGAAGCCGACGAGGACAAGCGCGCCGCCGCGCTGGTCGAGGCCAAGACCTGGTTCCGCCTCGCCGCCGAGAAGGAAGCGGTGGCCTATTCCGCGAATCTCGGCATGGGCCAGCTCCTGGTACGGGAAAAGCAGTATTCCGACGGCCTGCCCTACATCGAGCGGGCGATCGCACTCAAGAAGGACGACAAGTCCAGCCTGGAGCAGTATCTCAGCCGGGTCCGCCGCGCCGCCGACCGCGAGCGCCAGCGGACGGATCGCGAAGCCGCCGAGCGGGCCGAAGCCGCCGCGAAGGAAGAAGCCGAGAAAGCCGAGAAGAACGCCAAATGAATCTGATGAAGACTCAAGACTTCAAGACACCAGACGCAAGGCCTGAGAAGTCACTGCCATGGTCTCCCGCACCCTTCGCAGGAACTTGGCGAACTTTGCGTCTTCCTGGCCTTCGTAGGCTCTGCGTAGTAGGCGGCGGTTCATTTTTGCTTTCCCTAGCAGCCCTCCACGCCAACGAGGCGCTCGACGTGCTGGAAGGCAGGAAGGACGCCGGCTCGGTGGCCCTGCCGGCGGCCGCCGAAGACGCGGATGACGAAACCAAAGCGGTGATCCCGCTCGCCGACGAATGGGCACCCAGCCCGCTCGATTCGCTCTGGGCGAAGGCCGTCCTGTTCGACGATCCCTCCAATCCCTGGATCCAACAACTCGCCATCAACGGGCTGTTCCATTGGAGCGGTGCCTGGGGCGAGGCCACGCCCGAGGGCGGCAGGGAGGTCGATCTCGACGGCACCCGCACCCGCCGCGCGCGGCTCGGCGCCCGGCTCCGCGCCTTCCGCAACACCGAGATCGAGGCGGTCGCGGAGTTGGCCGGCGACTCGGAATTCAGCGGCATCGAACGGCTGAAGGGCACCACCCGCTTCCTCGACAATGCCTACGTCAGCTATGGCAAGATGCGTCCCGGCTTCACCAGCGAATACCGCACCGAACCGCAGCGGATGCTCACCCCCGAGCGCTCGTTCCTGGTCAACATGGTCGCGCCGGCCAACACCCTCGGCCTGATGGTCGGCCAGGACACCGAGCGCTGGGACTGGGGTCTCGGCTGGTTCTCCTCCGACAACGACTCGAACCTCGGCGGGATCGAGGGCAACGGCTTCCTGCTCGCCAACGTGGCCTACGAGACCGTCGCCAGGACCGAAGGCGGCGCGCCGATCCGCACCCGCTGGCATGCCGACTACATTTACAACTTCGACGACCGGAACAGCCCGGCCATCCCGCGCTACAACGTCGCCGGCCGCAAGTCCGCCAACGGCAACCAGTTGATCGCCCGCAACCCTTCCTTCCAGCACCTCTTCTCCACCGGCGTCGAACTCGAGCAAGGCCGCTTCGGCTTCGCCGGCGACTTCATCCTCGCCAGCGGCGACACCAACGCCTGGGGCCTCTCGCTCACCCCGAGCTACTGGGCGATGCCCGGCACCCTGCGGATCGTCGGCCGCTACCACTACGCCGACACCGACGATGCCGCCGGCCTGGTCGGCGGGATGGGCGTCGGCAGCGATCCCTACTTCGACTCCACTCCGGTCTTCGTCGGCGACGAGTACCACTCGTTCTATCTCGGGGCCAACCTCCACCTCTACAAGGACGACCTGGTCATCATGAACGGCCTCGAGCACGTCCTGCTCAAGGACGAGGCCGGTGCCGGCTTCGACACCGACGCCTGGATCTGGCACTCGGGCATGCGGCTTTCGTTCTAACATGCACTCCCCCGTGAAATCCCTGCTCTTCCTGCTTCTCATCGTCCGCGCCGCCGCCTTCGACAGCGCCGGCTTCGGCCAGAGCCTCAACGGCTGGACCCGCGACGGCTCGGCGCGTTACTCGCTCGACGGCACCGCATACCGCACGCTCCGGCCGGTGGTCACGGCCAACGAGGGCGGCGGCGAGACCGTCGCCGTCACCGTGCTTCACCGCGCGAACTCGTGGGCGGAAGTGCCGTTCCAGCTCGAGGTCGCCTTTGCCGCCGACGGCAGCGCCCAGTCGTTCCGCATCCACGGCACGCCGCGCGGGCAGAAGGTCGATACCGGCCTCGTCGCGCGCCCCTCGGCACCGGCCGCGCCGGCCGCCGTCGAAGGCCAGCCCGCGCCGCCGACCCCGGCCTTCCGTCCGCTCGTCGAGATGACGAATTCGCTCTTCGACAGCTTCGGATCGCAGGTCGCGACGGCGGCCGAGACCGAGGACACCCGCAAGCGCGACCTGCTCGCCCGGATCTACGGCCCCGAGCCGATCGACCCCGCCGCCCTGGCCCGCGGCCTGCGCTACAATCTGGATCTGATCCTGCGCTTGCCGACGTCCTCGAAGTAACCCGCCTCAAGGCGCCTCACGCGCAAGCCGTGCTTTCCACCCGGCCATCGCGCGCTAAAGTTCCGCCATGCTTAAGATCCTCATCCTCCCCGGCAGCGCGCGCCGCGACTCCGTCAACCGCAAGCTCGCCGCCGTCGCCGCCGAAATCGTCACCGAAGCCGGGGCCGAGGCCCTGCTCGTCGATCCCGCCGATTTCCCGCTGCCGCTGTTCGATCAGGACCTCGAAGAAGCCGAGGGCCTCCCCGCCGCGGCCAAATCCCTGAAGAAAATGTTCCTCGGTGCCAGCGCGGTGATCTTCGTCTCGCCCGAATACAACTCTTCCGTCACCCCCCTGATGAAAAACATCATCGACTGGGTGAGCCGCGCCGAAAGCGATGACGAGCCGCCGCTCGCGGCCTACAAGGGAAAGGTCGCCGGCCTGCTCGCCGCATCCCCGGGCGCTCTCGGCGGCCTGCGCGGCTTGGTTCACCTGCGCTCGATCCTCGGCAACCTCGGCGTGCTGGTGGTGCCGAAACAATTCGCCCTTGGCGCTGCCTACGGAAAGTTCGACGAAAGCGGCCAGCCCGGCGACCCCGCCGTCCGCGACGGCGTCAAAGCCGTGGTCGCCGAGGTCCTTGCCGTCGCCACCAAACTCAGGTGAGCCCCGGGACCGCCGGTCTTCAGACCGGCCCGTCCTCTCCCGTAGGCCTCGGCCAAGTCCCGACGCGCCACGTCCCCCTCCTCCCAAGCGCCGCCGATCAAACTCCATGAAGGATCCTCTCAGCTCCTGGATCGGCACCCGCACCCTTGCCCTTCTCGCGTCCCTGGGCATCGCCGCGGCTCAGGAACCCCTCGCGGATCAGACACCCGCGCGCACGATCGATGGCTACAAAGGCATCTGGTTCGACCTTGGCCAACGCTCGGAGTTCGGCTCCAAATACTCCGGTGGTCTCGGCACCTACACCGCCAAGCACCATCCGCTCGCCGTTTACGCCCCGGCGGCCCGGAAGACGTTTTTTGTTTACGGCGGAACCACCCGTGCGGACGCGCGGCATCTTCTCGCCATGGTGTCCTACTATGACCATCGGACCAAACGGGTGCCCAAGCCGGTCGTGGTTCACGACAAGCAGGGCGTCGACGACCCCCATGACAATCCGAGCATCCAGATCGACGGGGCAGGACACTTGTGGGTCTTCACCACGGCTATGTGCGCCGCCCCGTCAACGCGCACCCGGAATTCCACGGGTTCTGGGCCGACGGCAACACCGACGCCCTGTCGGAGTCCCGCCTGTATTTCACGGATCGATCCGGAGAAACGGTGTGGTGCCTGCCCTACGACATGGAAAGCGAGACATCCGAACCAAAGCCCCTTGATCCAAAGGAGTGACCTGCAAAGTCGCGCGACTTCCCCGCCCGGCGGATTCCCGTCTTGAGTCTTCCGCCGTGGCGTCTTGACTCCCTCCGTGCCCGGCCGATCCCAGCGCACCAGCGGCTCCGTCGCGATGGACGACTATCTCGAGCAGATCCTGCATCTGATCGTGGCCAAGGGCTATGCCCGCGCGGTGGACATTTCCAAGAATCTCGGGATCTCGCAGGCCAGCGTGACCAACATGCTGCGCAAGCTCGACAGCGAGGGACTGGTCAAGCACGAGAAATACCGCGGCACGGTTCTCACCGACGAGGGGCACCGGATCGCCCGGGCGATCATCGAGCGCCACGAGACGCTGACCCGCTTCCTCCGGCTGTTCGGCCTCGACGAGGAGACCATCTACCGCGACGTCGAAGGCATGGAACACCATGTCTCGCGGCCGACGCTGGCGGTGATCCGGGCGATCGCCGACTTGCTGGAGGGCAATCCCGCGCTGCTTGAGGAGGCGCGGCGGAAGGTCGACCCCCAGACTTGAAGCGGACTCACAGCCAGACTTCGCGGGCGCAGAACGGCCACGGGGTGGTCGCGCCGGCCAGGGCGGTCTCGCGCGGCGCGCGGCGGGCGGAGGCCTGGCGGACGTCGCGGGAAGTTTCCACGGTCGCCAGCCGCTGATTCTTCTCGAAGGGACGCATGAAGGTCGCTTGCTGCGCGCAACGGTTCATCGAAGGTGCCGAGCGGAGGACGGCGAGGGCAAGCTGGTCGATTGGGTCTTGGAGGCTCATGTCGGTGTGGGTCGGAAGTTGTGCGGATCATGTTCACCCATCTTAAGTTTTTTCCCATTACGCGATCGCGGGTGTCCCGAATCCCCGCCTGCCCGTTTTCAGGGCGCTTCGGCCTTGCGGATCTCCGAAGCGGCCTCCCGGGCCTCTTCCGAATCCGACCAGGCGGGCAAGGCGAGCAAATCGGCGGCCTCATGCAAGGATGCGACCTCCTCCGGTGCCTCCAGCTTGCCCGCCGCGGCGCGCAGGAACGGAATGGCGTCGGCTTCACCGAGCTGCACCAGGCCGTCGCGTGCCGCTTGCCGGATCACCGGATCGGGATCGAGCAAATAGGGACGTATCAGCGCCACCCCGGCCGGCGAGTAGGTGACGACCGCCTGCTGGATGATCTCGGCGACCTGTTCCTGCTGCTGCGGATCCCCGGTCGCGGGGTGCGGGAGACGCGGGGCACCGCCGGCTGCGGCGCGAACCGGCGGCCGGCCGCTGGCAGGGGCGGATCCGGCGGCCGGCGGCCCTTCGTCAAAGGGCTTCGCCAGCAGCCAGATGATCGCCACCGCCAGGACGGTGAGGACGCTGATGACCCGGAGGCTTTTCATCGTTCGGACGGGATTGCCGCGTCAGTTGCCGGCCGGGACCGGCAGCAAGGGGCCGAGGTCGACCGGCCGCGGGTTTACCACGCGGTAGGAACCGGCGACGATCCCGGTCGCGCCGCCACTCGGACCGCTCACGTCGAAGAAGTCGGTCTGCGTCGCCACCACGGTGCTGGTCGCGCCGGAGCGGAAGTTCGCCCACCTTACCCGGGACGAGCCGAAGCCGGAGCCCGCTTCGTTGCGGATGTTCAGGGTGACGTGGGCGCGTTGGAGGAGGTTCGGCTGGGGCGGACCGCTCGCCGGGGTGAACCGATTGCCGGTGGTCACGGAACCCACGGCCACCGGCTGCGTGAGCAAGGTGGCAGGCACCGCCACGGCGGTCCTCCCGAACTTCGTCGCGTAGAGATTGCCGGCGCCCAGCGCGTCGGCGAGGCGGCTCAGCGACCAACCGGTCAGCGTGCCGTCGAGCAGGCCCGCCATCCGCATCCCCTCGAGGATGTCGCGGTTGATGAAGCGGCGGGACGTCGTGGTGAAGTTCACGCGGGTTCCGCCGCCAGCCGGCGGCGGGCCGGCGGCCGGCGGGTTCTGGGTGGTGATCGTCGACTCGAACAGGACGAGCGCGATGGTCCCCGGCTTGACGGACTGGGCTTCGGCGGCAGCCAGTCCGAGCAGGACGGACAGGGGCATCAAAAGGGATTTCATGGCAGGGTCGTGATTGGCGGGTCAAGCGGGGCGTCCGGGCCGTGCCGGTGGGCACCTCGCGCCAGATTCTAGCGTACCCTGTCAGGATTTGCTGAAAGATTTCCGCGACCGGCGCGGGATTCCCGGGCGCCCGGGGCAACTCGCAAAAGGCTTGCCAGCCCGGCCGCCTCCGCCTAACTCCCTCGGATGGCTCTTGAGACCACCCTGATCCTTTTCAAACCCGACGCCGTCGCGAAGAACATCGTCGGCACGGTACTTTCCCGCTTCGAGAACGAGGGTTTCAAGATCCGCGGGATGAAGATGCTTTTCCTGACCGACGAGCTGCTCGCCGACCACTACTCGCACATCGCCGACAAGCCCTTCTTCCCCTCGGTCCGCGGCTTCATGCAGGAGACCCCGGTGATCGCCCTCGCCCTCGAAGGCGACGACGTGATCGTCAAGGTCCGCGACCTGCTCGGCCCCACCGACTCGAAGGCCGCCGCGCCGGGCACCCTCCGCGGTGACTTCGGCGACAAGGAAGGCGACGCCAAGATGCGCAACGTCTGCCACGCCTCCGACAGCCCGGAAGCCGCCGCCGCCGAAATCCAGCGCTTCTTCAAGGACGGCGAGGTGTTCTAAGCGTGGCTGCGGCGTCTTGCCGCCGGCCTTCCAGCAGATCCCTCACCTCGGCCCGGCCTCCTCCACGGAAGCCGGGATTTTTCATGCCTTCGCCTTTGGCACTTGGAACTTCTCACTTGGAACTTCCCCTCACCTGGCACTTCTCCGCCGCCACCACGCCGCAAGCAGGCTGCCAATGAGGCTGTGATACACGGCGGAGATCGCCGCCGGCACCGGTGCCATCGCGAACTCCGCGAAATGCTTGGTCGCCAGCGCGCTCCCCAGCCCGCTGTTTTGCATTCCCACCTCGATCGATACCGTGCGCCGCAGCGGTTCGTCCTGCCCGGCCAGCCACATGGCCACGTAGCCGAAGACTAGCAGATCACGTTGGAAGCCGTGCCACCCGGGCAGCAGGCGACCAGGATCAGGCCGAGCGCCAGCCCCGGCTCGAGATTGAAGCCGCGCGCGATCGCCCAGCCGGTGGCCGGCATGATGATGAACTGCGCCGCCACGCCGCCCGCGACCACGCCCGGCCGCTTGCCGACCGCCGCGAAATCCGCGACCCGCAGGGTCAAGCCCATGCCCAGCATGATCAAACCGAGTCCCGGCTCGATCCACGGCCGGAACCAGGTCCAGTCCGCCGGCCGCCACCAGGCCCAGGCGCAGCCGAGGACGATCCACAGCGGAAAGGCGGCGGCGAAGCGCGTGCAGAGGCGGTGCATCATGAAGTCCCCGCCAAAAACCCGAAAAGCCGGTCGCGGTCAATGATCCGGAGTGTCCCGCTTCCACACCAACACCAGGAACGGAGCGGGACGCGGGGTGTCCTCGCGGCGGCAGACTTCCGCGCTTTTCTCCCGCCCCCAAGCCAGCACCGCCGCGCTTTCCTCGTCGCCGCCGGGATGGCCGGGGTAGCAGACGACCGTCAGGATTCCGCCGGGCTTGAGCGCGTCGAGCGCCGCGTCCAGCGCCGCCAGCGTTTCGCCGGCCCGGGTGATCACCGCGTGGTCGCCGCCGGGAAAGTAGCCGAGGTTGAACATCACCGCCGCCACGCTGCCCGGCGCGACATGGTCCGGGATCGACGCGTGCGAAGCGTGGACGAACTCCACCCGCGCTGTTAGACCGGCCGCCGCCACCCGCGCCCTCGCCGCGGCGATCGCCGCCGCCTGCACGTCGAAGGCCAGCACCCGCCCGCCCTCGCCGACCAGGCCGGCGAGGAAGACCGTGTCGTGGCCGTTGCCCGCCGTCGCGTCGAGCGCCAGCCCGCCCGGCCGCAGCACCGCCGCCACCGTGCGGTGGGCTTGAAGGGTCGGTCGTTCGGGCGCTGGCATCTTGCGATGCCGCCACGTCCCGCCGCGCCGGGCAATCGAAACCTGCAACTTTGAAAGACGCCGGATCGCGCCGCTCAGCGGTAGGCCGCCGGGGGACGAGGGACGACTCCGAGTTTCGGGTAATCAAAGCCGCTGGACAGCGGCTTGTAGTCGCCCGCGTAGTCGACGCTGCGGTCGGCGGTGATGGCGTCTTCCATGCCCATGCCCCAACAGGCGGCATTGGCGATCAGCCGGCGCAGGCCGGGATTCTGGAGATCCTTGGCGCTGCCCATCGTGGATTGCAGGACACGGGCGGTCTTGCCGCCGCGGGTTTCCCATCCTTTGGTCCAGACGACCGGCAGCGGCTCCTTCTCGGGGTTGTCCGCGCCGCCCTGCTCCCGGCCGATCAGCGGCTGGCCGTACACCAGCGCCGTGCAGCCTTCCGGCAACCCCGTGCCCTCTTTGAAAGTCCGGTAGACATCGGTCGGACCCCAGATGTCCTTGACCCCCTTGAGCACCGGATGATCCTTCTGTTCCGGCACGATGTCGCCGCGGGTCGAGTCGCGCTGCCAGTTCCCGTGGTGGTTCATGAAACTGCCGCCGAGGATGTCGCCGATGTTCACCCGCTTGCCGTCGATCTCATACGGCAGCGGGCTGCGGAAGCCGTGGTTCGCGGTGCGCAGTCCGATGATCGGTTTGCCGGAATCGAAGTAATCGACGAGGTGCTTGAGCTGATCGTCCGGCAGGGTCAGCAGGCGCGCGACGAAGATCAGGAGATCGGCCTTCGCGAGATGTTCGAGTCCGGGGATGTTGTGCGGCTTGAACTCGGCCTCCTTGTCTTTCTCCGGATAGACCGGCGCGGTCGGATCGACCAGACCGGCCTCGTTCACGCCGAACAGCACGGTGCAATCGAAGCCGTGGTGTTTGGCCAGCATCGCCG
>CAMCYK010000164.1 GCA_945883695.1 Akkermansia muciniphila
TAGGCGGCGAGGTGGCGGATCTTTTCCAGGCGGCTGCTGGTTTCGCCGGTCAGCCGGCAGAGGCTGGTGAAGTCGGCGAGCGGGCCGATCGGCCGGACGTGGCGGGCGCTGGCGCTGGTCTGGGTGCCGCTGCCGGCGAGGGCGTTGCGGGCGGGGGGCGGGGAAAGTTGGAGATCGAGCTGGTCGTTGCCCATCGCCGACCAGGCATCGTGGCCGCGCTGGCGGAGCTCGGCGGCGAACTCGCGGGTGGAACCGTGGACGGTGAGGATCATCTTCGGCCGGACGCGCTGGACGCACTCTAACAGGCCAGGGTGGTCGGCGTGGTCGGACAGCGGGATGGCTTCATCGACCCGGTAGCGGTAGCTCGCCCCCGGGGTGAGCGCCCAGCCGCTGAGCATCGCGACGCGGCGGTTCGGGATCGCGCGCAGCAGTTTCGAGCGGACGGCGGTGGGCGGGGCGATGACGGCGTGGCCTGCCGGGATCGTAGATGGTGGATGGTAGATGGGAGATGATGAGGCGTCGGGGGCTTCGCCTAAGATCAGGGGTTCGGGCAGGCCGCGGACGCCGGCGGCGCGGCAGGCGCGGGTCATTTCCGCGACGCTGGGGTGGAGCAGGGCGGGGATGCCGTGCTCGTGGAGCAGGGCGAGCGCTTCCTGGGCCTTGCCGAGCGAGTAGCCGAGGAGCACCGGGACCTCGCCGTCGGCCAAGGCGTCGTGGACGAAGCGCAGGACGGCGCCTTCCACCTCCATCGCCGGCGGAAAGACGAAATGGGGTAGGCCGAAGGTGGTTTCGAGAATCAGCAGGTCCGCCTGCTGGAACACCACCGGCTCGGCGGTGCGGCCTTTGCGGGCCTTGAAATCGCCGGTGTAGAGCAGGGTGGCCCCGTCGGAAATGCGGGTCACGTGGAGCATCGCCGAGCCGGCGATGTGGCCGGCCGGGAGGAGGCGGAGGCGGTGGCCGCTTCGTTCGATGGCGGCGCTGAAGGGGACGGCGTCGAGCCGGGCCTCGGCCATGCTGTAACGCGAACGGATCAGCGCGGCAGTGACGGTGGAACAGAGCGCGCGTTGGTGGCGGGCGAAGTGGTCAGCGTGGGCGTGCGAGACGAATGCCCACGGTTTCGCGTCCCAGGGATCGAGCCAGAGGTCGAGTTCCGGGAGGTGCAGGCCTCGGTGGTGGCGGACTTCGATCATGGGGCGGCGGGAACCTGCAACGGGGACCGTGCTTGATCAATGCCCGAGGGAGGGAGATTGGCGGGGCGCCGTTTCCAAGCTCGTTGACCCCGCGGGTGGACGCGGATCGGGTTGACGGGGGCTTCGGAAGCGCGACAAGGTCTCGCACCAATCCGGTTTCGCATCGAATTTCCATGTCCGAGATCCTGCCGCCTTCCCGCCCTGCCACCCGCGACCCCTTCCCGGGGGCGACGGAGTTCCGCCTGGCGCTGGGCGTGTTCCGGGAGCCCTACGCGTGGAAGATCGTGACGATCGGATTGCTCGGCGCGCTCGCGGTGATGGCGCTGCTCGGCGCGGGGGTGTGGTGGGTGGTCGCGAAGAGCGGCTGGCTGGAGTTCGGCTGGATCGCCCGCTACGAATGGACGGGCTGGCTGGTCGGAGGGCTCGGCACGGTGATTTATCTGGTGGCCGGCTGGTTTTTGTTCCCGGTGGTCTTCACCGCGGTGGCCGGGATTTTCCTGGAAGACCTGGCGGACCGGATCGAGCGCCGCCACTACCCGGAGCTGCCGGTGCCGCGGAAGGTGCCGGTGGCGGAGCAGGTCTCTTTCTCATCCCGCTGGTGCAGTTGGTCGCGCCCTTGCTGGCGACGGCGCTGGCGGTGCACCGGTTGTGGCGGCAGGACGATGCGATCCTGCGGCGGGAACTGGCGGCGATAGCGGGGAGCTGAGGGAGTTCGCGGAGGCTTTACGGCGGGCCGGACGGGACCAGCGGGCTCGACCGCGACCTGGTGGCGGCCTTTCGCTTTTTCCAACATTCTTGTAACAACGGGAATCTCCCATGGAGAATAAGTGAGAATGCTCACCGCGGACCAGCAGGAACAATTTACCCTCTTGTGGACTCAGGCGCAGTCCACGGTCGCTTGCTTCGTGCACACCAGCATTCGCGACCGCGCGCAAGTGGACGATCTTCTTCAGGAAATCGCGATGACGCTGCTCCGCAAATTCGCCGACTATGACCCGTCGAAGGCCTTCCTTCCGTGGGCCATGGGAGTCGCGAGATTCGCGATCCTGGGCAGCAGAAGGGACCATGCGAGATCACGCCTGGTTTTCGACGAAGCGCTGCTGGAACGCATCTCCAACACGTTCCTCGAAATCGCTCCCGCCCTGCGCGAAGAGGAGGCGTATCTTGACCTTTGCCTCACCAAACTCGCCCCCGAAGCGCGCCGGATGGTCCGGCTCCGCTACTACGATTCGCTCGATTCGGGGGAGATCGCCCGTGTGCTCGGCAAAAGCGAAGTGGCGATCCGCGTCGGGTTGCTGCGAATCCGCGAGCAGTTGCGCAAGTGCATCGAGAGCCAGCTCCAGCTGGAAAGGAGCCACCCATGAACCGTTTTGAGGAGCTGACCGCCCGCTACTCCGAGAACGATCTGGACGACCGCGAGTCCGGCGAACTCCGTGACTTGCTCGATGGCAATCCCGACCTTTTGCGGGAATTCGTCGTCACGGGAATCCGCGAGGAGCAGCTCAGGGCCGCCCTCCGCAGCAGCCGCGCGCTCGAAGAATCCCTCCCGTTCGTCGGCGCGCGGACCCGGCGGAGCAAGCTCCGGATCCTGTGCCTCGCCGCCGCAGCCGTCATCGCCCTCTCGATCGCGACATGGACCCACATGACCCGGGGCGTCGAGGTCGAAGTGATCGCCTCCAGGGACGTCAGGATCTCGAACGGCAGCTTTTCGCCCGAAGCCGGCAGCCGGAGCCGTGTCCGGGATCTCACCGTCGCCGAAGGGCTGCTGAAGCTGCGTTTGGCCAACGACGTGTCGATCGAACTGCTCGCCCCGGCGCGACTGAGTTTCATCGATCCGATGCATGTCCGGATCCTATCCGGAAAAGCGACCGTCGATGTCGGCCCGCACGGCAAGGGGTTCATCCTGGACGCGCCCCAGACCCGGGTGGTTGACCTCGGCACCCGGTTCGGGGTGGACGCATCCACCACCGATTCGACCGGCGTCGTCGTCATCGAAGGCAGCGTCGAACTGCACTCCAGGGAAGGCAGGGTGGACCATCTCGCCGAAGGCGAAGGAGTCGTGGTGAACGCGTTCGGAACCATCGGCAAGCTCGACCAGGCGCGATTCGACCCCCACACGGGTCAGTGGAGTACGGGCGCGCTGGATGACGGCAGCTCGCTCATCCGCTCGGTCCGCAACAATCAGAAGGACCAATCGGTGTATCACATCGTCGCCGGCGGGCTGGTCGAGGCCGTGCCGGCCCATCACAACCGGAATGCCCGCTGGGTGAGTCTGCCCGAGCGTCCCATCCCCGCGTGGTTGCTTGGAGCGGATCTGGTACTGCCGGCCCACGCCCACCGCGACCGGGCGGATCTTCGTGTCACCGTGACGGTGGCGCCGTCCACCTCGCTCTTCGTTTTCCAGCGGCGAAACCAGCCCCCGCCATCGTGGCTGGTCGAGGGCTTTGTCCCCACCGGCGAGAGGATCGGCAAGGTCAGCATCGAGGAACATCGGGAGAACAAGCCGGTTGCGTTCGATATTTGGCGCCGGGACACGCCGGAAGGCGGCGAAGTGGTGCTCGGCCCGGCAGCCCGGCCCGAGGCCATCGGTGCCGGCACGATCCACTACGGGATCGCCGCCTTGCCCCTCGAAGTCGCATCCCGGCCAAAGCGCTAATGCGACCCCCATGAAAACACGCTCCCGGCTCCATCCTCTCATCCATTTCCTGCTGGCGCTCGCACTTTGCGGCGGCACCGTGGCATCCGCGGAGGACTTCTACGTCGATCCTGTTTCCGGAAATAATGCAAACAATGGCACCTCCCCCGCCACCGCGTTCAAGACCCTGGAGAAAGCGCGCCAGGCGGTGGATTTGATCAATGGCGGCATGACGGATGACATCACCGTCCATCTGCGCGGCGGCATCCACCGCCTTTCCTCCACGCTGACGCTGGGTTCGGGGGATTCGGGAACAAATGGTTTTACGGTAATCTATCGGAATTACGGCAGCGAAGTCCCCGTCCTCCACGGCGGCGTGGATCTGTCAGGCGGATGGGTGCTTCATGATGCGGCGAAAAACATCTACAGGAAAACCGGCGTCACTGGACAGTTCCGGCAACTGACCGTGAATGCCTCCTCTGCCATCAGGGCGAGAACGCCGAATCAAACCAATCCGGACACGCTCGGTCCGTATCTCACCATGATCGGAATCGATGCCGCGGCCCAGGAGGCGATCGTCCCTCGGGCACCCATCGAAGGCTGGAGAAGTGTCGCCGGCCTCGCCAACGTGGAAGTGGTCATGCACCCGCACTGGTATCAATACCGCGGTAGAATCGACGACCGCCCGGCCGCAGAAGGTGGTTCCTACCAAAATGCCACCCAGGTCCGCTTCAAATTCCAATCGCCGGAGAACGGTACGATTTTTGCGAAAGGCGACAGTTTCTGGAATAGTGCCAGCTATCCTGTTCCTTACTTTGTCGAGAACTCGATCGATTTTCTCGATGCCGAGGGCGAGTGGTTCCATGATACCGCCAGCTCGACCCTCTACTACAAGCCGCGCCCGGGTGAATACATGCCCAGCGCCACCATCGAGGCCCCGGTGCTGGAAAGGCTGATCCAGATCTCCGGCGGATCCTCCACCAACAAGGTGCGCAATGTCCGCTTCGAAGGGCTTACCCTTACCCAGACTGGCTGGAATGGCCCCAGCACCAAAGGCTCCGCCATGACCCAGGGTTCCAGGGAACTGGTTCAACCCTTTGCGAAGCATGGAGCGATCACGGTGCAGCATGCCGATAATATCGATATCGCTTTCTGCAAGTTCCGTTTCCTCGGCTTCACCGCCATTTCCTATGTGAAGGGAGTCACGGGCGGCGCCATCCGCAACTGCGATTTCCGTTGGCTCTCCGGAAACGGCATCGTGATTCATGACGATGGCACCAAGAACCCGTCCGAGGGTGATGCCTGCCAGAACATCCGGATCGTCAACAACGGCATTTCCCGCTTCGGCCAGCAATACAGCAACGGCATCGGCATCGTCTGTTATTTTGTGAAACGCATGCTCATCGCGGACAATGAAATCTCCTACGGCTCCTACATGGGCACCCAGACGGGAGGGCAGACCGGTGGCCACGAGGAAGCGGGCATGAAGGACAATATCCTGCGAAACAATTACGTGCACCACGTGATGCAGTTCCACGACGACGGCGCGGCGTTTTACACGCTGGGCCGCCAGCAAGGGACGCATGTCGTGGACAACTGGGCGGACACGATCCAGTGGGCCGAGCTCACAGGCGCTTATCCGGTGGCTGGGATTTATGCGGACAACTACTCGGAATTCATCACCTTCGAGCGAAACGCCACGGTGAATTGCTCAAGGGACATCAACCGGAATACCGGCGGCGGCGTGCAGAACATCCGCTTGATTTCCAATGTCACCACGGCAGACCCGGCCATCACCGATTATGCGGGCCGCAAGGCGAACTACGTCATGCCGACCAAGATCGAGGCCGAGAACATGACGACCACCGGTGGAACCACCGAAACCGGAGTATCAGCCTACTCCAACGATGCGGGGCGCACTTTCAGCGCGGCCGGAAATCTCAGCACCACCTATACCGGTTCGGCCGGAACCTATAACATCCACACGGCATATGTCACCGGGGACACCGCCGCGGCGAGTTACCGGCTGCGCGTCAACGGAACGACTCTTGATACTTGGACTGCGGAACTGACCCCGGCCGGCTCAGGACTTCAAATCCGCCATCGGATCGAGCGTGGGGTCACTCTGGCACCGGGGGCTGTGATCAGACTCGAAATCACTTCCGTTCCCGGCCCTCCGGCCAAGGTCGACTACGTGGAAATCTATGGCAGGCAGCTCGCAACACCCCTCGCGCCCGAGAGCCTCACGGCGAACGCGGTTTCCGCCACGAAAATCGCGCTGGCCTGGGAGGGCTGGACGGGGGATGAGACGCCTGCGACCTATACCATCTCCCGGGCGACTTCCCTGGCGGGCCCGTTCACCAACGTCGTGACGGGAATCACCGGCACGACCTGGATGGACTCGCACCTGGTGCCAGGCACTCCGTATTTCTACAGGGTCACGATGACCACGGCCCTTGGCACGAGCCCTGCCAGCGCGACCGCGAGTGCCACGCCGCGTGCCCTTTCCAGCATGACCACGCTGGAAGCCAGCGCGGATGCGTTGGTACGGGCAGGCAGCGACGGCACAACCAACTTCGCCACGACCAACTTCGGCACCGCGCCAACACTCGTCGTCAAAAACTCCACCACCGCCGCCACCCAGCGGAAGTCATACATTCGCTTCGATCTCACCGGTCAAGACCTTCACGCCACGCCGAACGCGTCCCTGCAGTTCGCCGTCTCCAGTGCTTGGGTTGATGCGACGCCATGGCAGGTCTATGGATTGAAAAACGCGGATGCAGGGGAATCCTGGGGCGAGAGCACCATCACGTGGAACAACGCGCCAGCCAACACCACAGGGTCGGGAGATGGACTCGTCAGCAGCCGGGTGACGCTGCTCGGCACGCTAGCCGTCACCGGAGCTCAGCCATTGGGAAAGGTGCTGGAGCTGCGGTCGGCAGCCCTGGATGCCTTCCTTTTGGCGGATACCGACAACCGGGTGACATTCATCGTCACCCGCGCCAGCACCGCCGCCGGCAACTCCATCGTGGCCGCCAGGGAAGACACCACGTTCGCCGCTCCGGCCCTGGAATTCGACAGGAGCGTGCCGGCCTTCCTCGAAGACAATGCCAGCACCCAGCGATACCAAGACAGCTCATCGCCGACCCATACCATTTCCAACTTCACCGTCCCCAGCGGCAGCTACCGCAAGCTGGTGCTGGCCGCCAGTTGGGAACAAGGGAATCCGGCGGGCATCAGCGCGACTTGGAACGGAACCCGGAATTTCACGACGGCGGTAAAATCCGCATCCGGCAGAAACGCGGCCATTCTTTACCTCGACGACCCGACCCCGGGCACCGGCAACATCGTCGTGACCTTCTCTGCGACCACCCAGTCACGCGTCGGCGTGCTGAGCTTGGTGGGCGCCGCGCGTGGTGTCGCTATGACCTCGACCTCCTCCGGCAGATCCGGCAGCTTGGTCGTGCCGGTCAATGGAAGCCTCGTGACCGGCGTTTACACATCCAACGACTTGCCCACGATCGGCGGTCCCTTATCTAACACCCTTTATAACGGCGATTCGGGTTCATCTGCGGGTAACGCGGGCTACCAAGTGATGCTAACAGCGGGTAACGCCAATTACTCGTGGTCGGTCACCAACCCTAATGAAGACAGCCACGTCCTCGCAGCCTTCGTGCCGGCAAGCGCCAGACCGGTCATCATCACCACCAGTCCAGCCGACAATGCGACCGCGGTGCCGATCACTTCCAACCTCGTCGCCGACTTCAGCGAACCGGTCTTGAAAGGAACCGGCACGATCACCATCAAAAGAACTTCTAACAATAGCACGGTCGAGAGCTTCAACGTCGCCACCTCCCCCGCGCTCACCTTCAGCGGCCAGACGCTCACCATCAATCCCACCGCCCATCTCGACTACCAGACGGAATATCATGCTGTGATCGATGCCACCGCTGTCATCGATATCTCCGGCGGCCATGCCTTCGCAGGCATTTCCGACCCCGGCGCTTGGAACTTCACCACCGCGGGCCCCCCCGTGGGCACCTTTGCCGACTGGATCTCCAACCCCGCCTTCGGTCTCGCACCCGAAGACCGGGAGTTCCGCCACGACCCCGACGGCGACGGCATCCCCAACGGTGTTGAGGCATGGTTTGGCACCAGCCCGGCCGCCGGCAACGCCGGACTGACGCAGTTCGCGAAGACCGGAAGCGTCTTCCGCTGCCGGCACCCGATGGCCGACCCGGCCCCCGGTGATGTGACCGGCTCCTACCAGTGGTCGCTGGACCTGGCAACCTGGCATCCGCAGACGACGGCCACGGTCGGTGGCACCACGGTGACCCTCAGTGCCATCACCGGCTCCGGCACCACCACCGTGACGGCCGACACCACCGGCAGCGTCACCCCGCCGGCCAGGCTCTTTCTGCGGGCCGTGGCGACGCGGAACTGACGAACTGCCACTCGTTCAACTTTCCGACGGGGCAGAGCGGACCGAGTGCTGGGTGAGGATTTCCCGCGAAGCTTGCTTGAGGTCGGGCGCTGGCCTGTCGAGACTCGGGCCCGATGGATGTGAACCACGATCTGCGGATCTCCCGTGAGGCGAAAATGCGGCCGATTGAAGAAATCGGCGCGGGCTTGGGAATCCCGCCGGACCAGCTGGAGTGCTATGGCCGTCACAAGGCGAAGATTTCCAACGCCTTTCTCGATGGCCTGGAGCCCCGGCCCGACGGCAAGCTGATCCTGGTGACGGCGATGAGCCCGCCACCGGCCGGCGGCGGCAAGACCACGACCAGCGTCGGCCTGCACGACGCGCTGTGCCTGCTGGGGAAACGGTCGCTGGTTTGTTTGCGCGAGCCCTCGCTCGGGCCCTGCTTCGGGATGAAAGGCGGAGCGGCGGGCGGCGGGCGGGCGCAGGTGGTGCCGATGGAGGACATCAACCTGCATTTCACCGGGGATTTCCACGCGATCGCCGCGGCGAACAACCTGCTGGCGGCGGTGATCGACAACTACATCCACCACAGCAACGAACTGCGCCTGGATTTGCGGCGGGTCACCTGGCGGCGGGTGATGGACATGAACGACCGGGCCTTGCGCGCGCTGACGATCGGCCTCGGCGGGCCGGCGAACGGCTTTCCGCGGGAGTCGGGCTTCGACATCGTGCCGGCGAGCGAGGTGATGGCGGTGTTCTGCCTGGCGCGGTCGCTCGCCGATTTGAAGGAGCGCTTCAACCGGATGGTGGTCGGGCAGAGCCGGTCCGGAGCGATGATCCGGGCGGAGGAATTCGGCGTGTCCGGCGCGATGGCGGTGCTGCTCAAGGACGCGTTCCTGCCGAATCTGGTGCAGACGGTGGAGAACAACCCGGCGCTGATCCACGGCGGTCCTTTCGGCAACATCGCCCATGGTTGCAACTCGGTGCGGGCGACCCGGGCGGCGCTCAAGCTGGCGGACTTCGTGGTGACCGAGGCGGGCTTCGGCGCGGACCTCGGGGCGGAGAAGTTTTTCGACATCAAGTGCCGGCAGGCGGGCCTGACGCCGGCGGCAGCGGTGGTGGTGGCGACCCTGCCCGCCTTGCGGTATCAGGGCGGCGCGGCGGCGAAGCGCTTGCACCAGCCGGACCTGGCGGCGGTCCGCCGGGGGCTGGCAAACCTGCGCCGGCATCTCGGCAACCTGCGGGATCACTTCGGCGTGCCCTGCGTGGTGGCGTTCAACCGCTACGAATCGGACACCGCGGAGGAAGTGGCGCTGGTGCTGCGGACGGTCGGGGAACTCGGGGTGCCGATCGCATCGTGCAGCCACTGGGCCGATGGCGGGGCGGGCGCGGTGGCCTTGGCGGAAGCCGTGCTGCGGGAGATCGAGGCCGGTCCGGCGGACTTCCGCTTCCTCTATCCCGACGACCTGCCGCTGCTGGAAAAAGCGGAGGTGATCGCCCGCCGGATCTACGGGGCGGCCGCGGTTTCGACCAACGTGACGATCGACCGCCAGCTGGCGAAACTCGAGGAACTGGGATACGGCAAGCTGCCGGTCTGCATTGCCAAGACGCAGTATTCCTTCTCGACCGACCCGGACGCGGTGGGCCTGGCGGACGGGCACACGCTGAAGGTGCGCGAGGTGCGGCTGAGTGCCGGGGCGGGGTTCGTGGTGATGGTCTGCGGGGACATCATGACCATGCCCGGATTGCCCAAGGTGCCCTCGGCGATCGGGATGGATCTCGATCAGGACGGGCGGATCGTCGGGCTTTCGTGAGGGATCGGAGGGACGCCTCCAAGTCGTCGAAACGCGTGGAAGAAATCAGGCGCGTCGGCGAGTAGTATCGGGATCACTCCGCCCATGAACCGCGCGCTGTCCTTCACTCTTCTGGCCACGGGTCTGGCGGTGCCCTGCGGGGCGGAGGATTTCGGTGCGGACCGGGTTGCCTTGGTGAAACCGCCGGCGGATACCGATTGGTGGTCCCTCCGGCCCTTGGTCGCCCCGCCGGTCCCGGCGGCTCCCGACCCGGCCCTCACGCATCCGATCGACCGCTTCATCCAGGCCCGGCTCGCGGCCGCGTCCCTGCGACCCGCCCCGCGCGCCGACGCCCGCACGCTGATCCGCCGCGTCACCCAGGATCTCACCGGCCTGCCGCCGACGCCCGAGGAAACCGAAGCTTTTGTCCGCGAATCCGCCGCCTCCCCGGTGGCTCCGGACGGCTCCAGTCCCGCCTGGCTGGCGGTGGTCGACCGGCTGCTGGCCTGTCCCCGCCATGGCGAACGATGGGCCCGCCATTGGCTGGACACGATCCATTTCGCCGACACCCATGGATTCGAGCACGACGTCCACCGGCCGCATGCCTGGCGTTACCGCGACCACGTGATCGCTGCCTTCAACCAGGACACCCGCTGGCCCCGCTTCATCGAGGCGCAACTGGCGGCGGACGTGCTGTTCCCGGCGGAAACCGGGCTGACCGCGGCGCTGGGTTTCCTCGGGGCGGGTCCCTTCGATGCCTCCGCCGAGGGCACCGCCCCGGCCGCGTATGAATCCGTCGACCGCGACGATCTGGTGACGCAGACCATGGGGGCCTTCGTCAGCACCACCGCGAGCTGCGCCCGCTGTCACGACCACAAATTCGATCCCATCACCCAGGAGGATTATTTCTCGTTGCAGGCGGTTTTCGCCGGGGTGGGCAAAGGGAACGTGGCGTATGACGAGGACCCCGCTGTCGCCCTGCGCCGCCGCCAATGGAGTGCGATCCTGGATGCGTCCGATGCGATCGGTCCCCACCAACCCGAGGTGCTCCTGACGGCGGAGAACGAGGCGCTGCTTACCGGATGGGAGGCCGCGGGCGGCGGGCGGGAGACCTGGCAAACGCTGAGCCCCGACATTTACAGTTCGGCGATTGGCGCGGTGCTGACCCGCCTGGACGACGGTTCCCTGTTGTCCAGCGGCCCGCGGCCGGACACGGAAACCCACACCCTCACCATTTCCACCCCGCCCCCTGGGATCAGCGCCCTGCGGATTGATCTGCTGACGGATGATTCCCTGCCACTGAAGGGTCCGGGGAGGCTGGATAACGGCAACCTGCACCTCAGCGGGTTTGAAGCGTGGATCTTCCGGGCCGGCGGCGCCGCTCCGGAAAAAATCGCGTTCAGCCGGGCCCTGTCGGACTTTGACCAGGTCGGTTTCGCCGCGCCGACCTTGATTGACGGCGATCCCAAAACCTCGTGGGCGATCCATCCGCGGGTCGGCGAACCGCATCATGCGATCCTCACCCCGTCCGCTCCCTTGGCCCTGGCCGCGGGCGACCGGCTGGTGGTCAACTTGCAACAACTGCAAGGCGGACAGCATCTGTTGGGGCGGTTCCGCCTTTCCGCCACGGCCGCGCCCGCGGACCTGCTGGTCGCCCTGCCCGCGGCGGCACAGGCCGCGCTGCTGGCCGACCCCGGGCAGCGCCCGCCTGAAAGCCGGCTGGCGCTGGCGGCCGCGGTGCTGCACGAGCGGGCGCGCCAGGAGTTGGCGCGCTTGCCCGCCCAGGTCGAGGTCTACGCCGGCTCCGCCGCCAACCAGGCGGCGCGCGGCGCGATTCTCAAGGCACCGCAGCCGCGGACCATCCACATTTTGGAGCGCGGCGATCTCGACAAGCCCGGGGCCGAGGTCGGTCCGGGAGCCCTCTCGGCCATCACCGCGCTGGACGCGCGCTTTCCTACCGGCGATCCGCACGCCGAAGGCGCGCGCCGCGCCGCCCTCGCCACGTGGATCACCCACCGGGACAATCCGCTGACCTGGCGCAGCGTGGTCAACCGGGTCTGGCACTACCATTTCGGCGTCGGGCTGTGCGACACCCCGTCGGACTTCGGCCGGATGGGAGGCCTCCCGTCCCACCCGGAGCTGCTCGACTGGCTGGCGGTCTGGTTCCGGGACGAGGCCCAAGGCTCGCTCAAGGCCTTGCACCGGCTGATTGTCACCAGCGCGACCTGGCAGCAAAGCTCGGCGTTGCCGCCGGCCGGGTCGGCGGGAGAAGGGGACCCGCGGGAGATCGATCCCGACAACCGCCTGCTGTGGCGGATGAACCGCAGCCGGCTCGATGCCGACAGCTATCGCGATGCCGTGATGGCGGTCAGCGGCCGGCTCGACCCGACCCTGGGCGGCCCTGGCATACCCCACTACAATGCCAGCCCGGGACCCCAATCCACGCCGGTCCTCGACTATGCGGGATTTGATTGGGAAGCGCCAGCCGCCCGGCGGCGCAGCATCTACCGGGTGGTTTACCGCGGCATCGCCGATCCCTTCATGGAAGTGCTCGATTTTCCCGACATGGGCCTGCTCGCGCCGACCCGCGGGTTTTCCGTTTCGGCCCTGCAATCGCTGACGCTTTTCAACAATCACTTCCTGCTGGGGCAGAGCGCCCATCTCGCGGCCCGCGCGGAGGGACCGGCGCCGGATCCGCCGGAAGCGATCCGCCGGATGTTCCGCCTCGTCCTGCTGCGTGAACCGAGCGCCGGCGAGCTGGCGGAATTCGCCGCGCTGGCGCAATCCGCGGGGCTTCCGGCGGTCGCCCGGGTGCTTTTCAACACCAACGAATTCCTCTTCATCGACTGAGTCATGCCGCGGCCACCCACACACCCGTCGCTGCGGAGCCGCCGGCAGTTCCTGCACGACCTTGGCGGCGGCTTCGGCAGCGCCGCGCTGGCCGGACTGGTCGCACGCCAGGCCGCGGCGGCCACGCCGGCCTATCCCACTTTTGCCCCGAAGGTCCGGCGGGTGATCCAGTTGTTCATGAATGGCGGGGCCAGCCCGATGGACACCTTCGACTACAAGCCGGAGCTGGCCCGCCGGCATGGGGAACTGCTGGGCCCGAAAGAGAAGCCCGAGGGCCAGACCGGCGTCTCGGGCGCCGTGATGCAGAGCCCCTTTGCCTTCAAGCAACATGGCCATAGCGGCCGCTGGGTCAGCAGCGTCTTCCCCCATCAGGCGAAGTGGGTGGACGAGATGGCGTTCCTGATGGCCATGACGTCGAAGACCAACGTCCACGGTCCGGCCAGCTACATGATGAACACCGGCTTCCTCCTGCCCGGATTTCCCTGTTTCGGTTCCTGGGTCTCCTACGCGCTCGGCAGCCTGTCGGACAATCTCCCGGATTTCATCGTCCTCCCGGATGCCCGCGGACTCCCCTACAATCAAAAAGCGAATTTCAGCGCCGGCTTCCTGCCGGCCCGCCATCAGGGCACGCTGATCCAAGCCGCTTCGCCGAACCCGGTTCCCGACCTGTTTCCCCCTGACAAATTCGCCTTTGCCGGGGGTGCCGCCGACCATCAGGCCCGCGCCCTCTTGCAAAAGATGAACCGCCAGCACCTCGCGGAGCATCCCGGCGACTCGCGGCTGGAGGCCCGCATCGCGGCGGCCGAACTGGCCGCCAAAATGCAGCTCAGCGCCCCCGAAGCCTTCGATCTCAACACCGAATCGGAAGCCACCCGCACCGCCTACGGCGTGGGCCAGCCGGTCACCGACGACTTCGGCCGCCGCTGCCTGCTGGCCCGCCGTCTGATCGAGCGGGGGACCCGCTTTGTCCAAGTCTGGAGCGGTCCGCAGGGCGCGGTCAACAATTGGGACAACCACGGGAACATCGAGGCCGAGCTCAGTCCGATCGCGGCCAGCGTCGACCAACCGATCGCGGCCCTGCTGGGCGATCTCAAACAACGGGGCATCCTGGAGGACACACTGGTGATCTGGACCACCGAATTCGGCCGCACTCCGTTTGCCCAGGGCTCGCTGGGACGGGATCACAATGGCGGCAGCTTCGTCACCTGGCTGGCGGGCGCCGGCATCAAGCCGGGGGTCGCCCACGGCGAAAGCGACGAATTCGGCGGCAAGGCGGTGCACGGCATCACGCAGTGCTACGACCTGCACGCGACGCTGCTGCATCTGATGGGGATCGATCACGAAAGCCTGACCGTCCGCACGGCCGGCGTGGACCGCCGCCTGACCGACGTGCACGGCCACGTCATCCGGCAAATCCTCGCCTGACCTCGAGAGGAGTGTCGCCGTGCAGGCGACATGGCGAGAGGAGTGTCGCCTTGCAGGCGACATGACGCGGGTCGTGCGGCATCCTGCCGCTCGTCATGGATCGTGCG
>CAMCYK010000165.1 GCA_945883695.1 Akkermansia muciniphila
CACCGTGGCGTGGGCGAGCAACACGACGTGCATCCCGCGGCCGAGCAGGGCGTCGAGCGAATGAAGGAAGCGGGCGAATTCCTCGGCCAGGATCACCCAGCCCTTGCCATACCCAAAATCCTCGATGCTGTCCTTGTTCGACTTCCGGCACAGGTGCTCGACCAGCCGCTTTTCCAGCCAGTCGGCGGTGTCGATGACCAGCGTCTTGAACGAATGCTCCGACTTCGCGAGCTGGCCGACCGCGGAGGTAATCTCGTCCCAGGTCGAAACGGCATCGAGCCGGACGACGTCCAGGTGGTGGGTGCCGCCTTCGGTGTCGAGGAAGACGGGATCCGGCAGACGGCCCGCCAGCGTCGATTTGCCGACGCCTTCGGGTCCGTAAACAACGGCCTTCTGGGGCCGGGTGATCTTGCCCCGGCGGATCGCCAGGGGAGGAGTGGATTTGGTGGTGGTTTGCATCGGACGAGTGCGGCGGGGTGTCAATTGGCCCGCCGTCGCCCTCTTCCCCGGACATGTCCGGAATTGTCCGGAAAAACTGTCCGGTTTTCGCGCAAGCCATTGAACGGCAATGGTGAGATTTTTCGGACTTTTTCAGGTAGCCCTCCGGACATGTCCGGTTTTGGGCCAAAAAGTGTCCGGTTTCGGATCAGGAAGTGTCCGGTTTCGGGTCCGGCCTGCGGATCATTTCGGCTCTCCGAAGAATCCCGGAATCGCCCGGAGGTTCATTTTCCAAGGGTTCAAATTTCCGGGTTCACAAGGCCGGTGATTTTTGTTCATGAGAACATCTCACCCGTTCCCACCCATGCCTTCGATCCGCCCACCCCGAATTGTCCGCCCCGGCGTCCTTTCCAACCTGAAACCAACGAGTGTGGTGTCCCTGCTCGCCCCCTTCGCGGCCTACTTTTCCGCGCGCGGAGCCCCGCTGGACCTCATCGGCACCTCCAATGCGGCCCTCGATGACGTGGTCTCGGTCATCGCCTCGCCGGTGGAATCCACTCCCTCCGAGCTCGTCGAGCGCCTGGAGCTGCTCGACCTGATTTCCGATCCCCAGAGTGCCGTCAATTTCGAGGACGGCTACGAGGGCCTGGTCGCCCGCCTGCGGGAAGCCGACGACTCCGCCGAGGACCTCGCGGTGAAGATCCTGATTCACGCGCCGGACGTGGCCTGGCGCGAGTTCGATCGCCAGGCGCTCCAGGCGAAGCGCTCGCTGGTCTCCTTCGCCCGCAACCCGGAGCTGAAGTTCCTGCCGCCCACCGCGCATCGCGTCGGGCATTTGGAAAACCTGCTCCGGCCCTGGTTCGAGCAGAACGCTCGATCCGGCATCTGCCGTGTCCACGTCCGGGAGGAAGCCGCCGGCACCTCGTTCGTCATCCGGCACGGCGACCTGCTCAAGCGCATCGGCGTGGTGGACGAGGATGGCAGCCCGTCGTCGAAGATCCTCCGGCCTGAGCGGGTGGATGTCGCCCACTACCGCCACCACACCGGCGAATGGCAAATCTCCGGGATCGGCCGCCGCCTGCAGGAGCTCTACCGCCAGGCCTTCGGGATGGTCTTCCACGCCTCGCCCACGGCGCTGGTCCATTCCAAGCGCTACTCGCTCGAACCGCTGCGGGAAGGCCCGTCCATCCTCAAATGTGACCCGGCGTCGCGGATCCAGTTCGCCGAACTGGCCGCCCTCAAGGTCGGGCTGCCCGGCGGCAGCCAGGTGCTCATCACCCGCGGCAACATCTTCGACAGTCTCGCGGAAATGAACTCCTCGCTCCTGCAGCGCGCCGTCCTGCTGGAGGCCCGGATCGACCTGAAGATCGCGGCCAGGCGCCGGCTGGTGCCGGTGATCCTCAACCCGCACCGCGACAAGGTGTGCGGCCTGCACCTGGATGACGCCATCGAACCGTGGCTCGCCGAGCGCGGATTCTCCAACCCCTGCCATGAAACCGTCTTTCTGGAGAGCGCTTGAGGCACTCGGGGCCGCGGGCTCGGCGGCCTGCAACTGGCGGCATCACCTCAGCGGAGATTGGGAAGCCTGCGTCCCGTTCCTGAAATCGACCGGGAATCCGGGACGCTGTGTCATCGATCCGCGGCACCCGCGGCGGATGCTGGAGCTGATGGTGGATGGCGACGAGGACTTCGTCGCGGTGGACGACCACGCCGACCTGCCGCCGATCCCGTTCAAGGCGGCGGAAGTCGCGGCGCTGCGACCGCATTGGGAACCGGTCGCCCAGGCCTTGGCGGCAGCCATCGGCTTCGACTACGGCGCCTGGGAGAATCAGGGGCATCTCCGGCGCATCGGTTCCTGCCAGGATCCCTTCGGCCGGGTCAGCCCGGTGCTGCTCTTCCTGCCACCCGGTCACCTGGGCGACTACCAAGGGTTGTTCAGCGAACTCGCCCTGCGCTCGGAATCGACCGTCCTGTTCCCGACCCATGGCTGGTTCACCGCCGACATGGAGGAATTGCGCGCGCGCAACCGCTTGGAATTCGTCGATCTCGCGGAACGTCTCGCCCAGATCGAGGCCCAACCGGCGGTCCGGGTGCCGCTGCCGGCCATCACCAAGCCCCGCGGCCCCGCCGAGCCGAAGGTCCGGGCGGTGATCCACGCCGGCAACGGCCTGACCTGGAGCCAGGTCCGCATCGAAATCGCCGGCAACCAGACCATCTACCTGAAAGCGCCCGGGCAGGAAGGCAGCCACACCTTCCCGAAACGCCAGCAACTCGGCCCTGAACACCCGCTCGGCATACTCATGACCCTCGCCGCCAAAGGCGAATGGCGGAACCCGCCCAGCTCCGAACCGGATTACGACCGGGTTTCCAAGGCTTTCCAACGCCTGCAATCCCTCCTCCGGACGCTCGTTCCGCTGCCCGGAACGCCCTTCCGGAAGTCGGCGGGCGCCTTCGTCCCGATTTTCCAGATCAGGATTCACCCGAAGCTGTTTGGCGGATCTGGATAACGGATTGATCGACCTCCCCTTGGCAGATCCGGGTGGTGTCCACGCCTCTCCCCATCTTTGCCTGAAGGCCCGGAGCGGCTCACGCCGGAGTAGTTCGCCGATCGGGAACTTTTGTAGAACGCCCGGATGCTCGCCAAGATTGGGGAGTTACGAGGCAAGGAAGCTGGCGAGGCGCGAAATTCGCCGGGCAGGCCGGCAGTGGTCTTTCCCGCCGCCAGTGGCGCATCCTCCCGCCTTCTCCGGCCGATCCGTCCCTGCGGATCCGCTCCTCGCCGCGCATGCCGTGGAGGTTTCGGGTTCCGGGTTTTCCTGCCAGGGACGGCACACTGATGAAGAGGCGGGACGAGGTCGAGGGAATGCGGCGGCGTGACAATTCATTTTCTCGATACTGTTTAACAATTACGGATTCCCGAAAGATTTTAACTTTGAATATTTCAATCTTGACGGTGCCTTGTGATCTCTCGCATCTCATCGAGGATGGTCGTGATAAGTTTTCGATCTCTGGCTTCAAAGCCGTTTGCGGTTCTCACCTCTGTCGTGGCGGCGCTCTTTGTGACGGGTTCACTCCCCGCCGAAGAGCCGCCGCCCGGAGTGGTCGCGGAAATTTGGCCGATGGAAATCCCCGCCGGAACCTCGCCGCAGCGGGCCTTCGAACAATGGCGCGCGCAGGATCCCGGCCAGCCCGCGAAGGTTCTCGCGCTTGATCACTTGTCGATTCCAGCCCGCGAAACGTCCACCATGGTTCGTGTCCGGGGCGTGTTAACGCCTCCGAAGACTTGCCATTACGCGTTCCTTATCGACGGGACGCGGGAGACGAAGTTCGCATCGCCGGACGAGGCGGAAGTGTGGCTGCTGGACCCGTCGAGCGGCGGGTGGCGAATGGTGCAACGGACCGGCAATCCCAACAAGCGCTCGGGGCGGATCGCGCTGCAGGCCGGGGTTCCCGTAAGCTTCGAGTTCTACACCACAGGCAGCCGCGCGGTCACGCTGAGCTGGCATTCGCAAGAAGAGGATCCGGCCACTGGGCGGACCGTGGTCGAGATCCCGCTCGCACCGCTACCCGCGTCGGCTCTGTCGCTCCGGGACTCCAAGCCGGACGACCGCGACGCGGACGGACTGGCGGATGCCTGGAAGCTCAAGTGGAACCTCGACCCGGCCACCGGCGAAGGATCGCAGGGACCGTGGGGCGATCCCGACGGCGACGGACTGCTCAACTGGCAGGAACAATCCGCTCGTCGCTGACACCGAAGGGCGCGCCGGGCTCGTGCGCTGGGAGTTATGGCGCGGGATCCCCGGGAAATATGTCTTCGACCTGAAGCGGGCCGCGGCCTTCCCCTCGTCGCCCGCCGAGACCCGCTATCTCGGGAACCTGGAAATCCCGGCCGGCAACGGCAACGACCACGGGTCGCGCCTGCGCGGCTGGATCGAGGCCCCGGCCAGCGGTGAATACACGCTGATGCTCATCGCGGACGACAACGCCGAACTTTGGCTCGGGGACGGCGAGGTTTGGCAGGGCAAGCGCCTGGTCGCCCGGGCGGAGGGCAACCCGCAGGGACGATGGGAACGGCGCGCGGCCGGCGGCGACAAGCCGCTGCCCGCCGGGCAGACCGCGACTGTGGTGCTGGAAGCGGGCCGGAAGTATTACGTGGAAGTTCTCCACAAGCAGGACACGGCGCTGGACCATTGCGCCGTCGCCTGGGTGATGCCCGGCCGGACCTTGCCCGAGGTGATCGGAGCGAAGCACCTGGTCGCCTGGAAGCCCGCCGCGGACGACCTTGGCGACGACGGCCTGCCGGACGCCTGGCAGGAATCGGCGGGACTGTCCGCGGAGGGCGTCGAGCCGCTTCAGCGCACGTCCGTCGGCGATCCCGACCGCGACGGCTTGTCGAACTGGGACGAAATGAAGGCCGGGACCAACCCGCTGGTGAAAGACGTGCCGGATTCGGTGGCCATGCTGAGCGGCGAGAGCTGGACCGGCATCCCGGGCCACCGCGTCGCCGACCTGGCGGGCGATCCGCGCTTTCCCGCCAAGCCGGACCTCGCGACGCTGGTCGACAGCATGGACTTCAGCGACGAGGGCACCAATTACGGCGTGCGCCTCCGCGGCTACGTCACGGCACCGGAGGACGGCCTCTACCGCTTCTCGATTTCTGGCAACAATTCCTGCACGCTCTATCTCGCGGAGTCGGAGGACAAGTTCACCAAGCGGGTGATCGCCAAGGTCGACCACGGGACGAAGTGGCGGCAGTTCTGGACCAGTCCGGTCCAGGAAAGCGAGCCGGTCGAGCTGGAGAAAGGGAAGCGCTACTACGTCGAGGTGCTCTACAAGCGCGGCGCGGCCGACGAGGCGCGGCCCGGGGAAAAGGACCATTCCAGCGTGGCCTGGGAACGACCTGGCAGGCCGCGCTCGATCATCGGCGGGGAATTCCTCGCACCCTACCGCCCCGATCCGCGCGACCTCGACGACGACGATCTGCCCGACGACTTCGAGCGCCAGCACGGACTGGATCCGGCAAGCCCGTCCGGCCGCGACGGGGCTTGGGGTGATCCCGACGGCGACAGCTTGGAAAACCTCCGCGAGTTCCAGTCAGGACTCGACCCGATGAAGTCCGACGTCCATGGCGCTCCCGGTTTGGTCCTTCAGGAGCATTGGGCGGACGCGCAGGGAAAGATGCCTGGCTTCAAGGCCGACCCGAGGTTCCCGCTCGTGCCGACCCGGAAGGCCTGGCTCGGAAGCCTCGAACTCCCGCAGGGCGAAGCCATCCGCCACGGCAACCGCCTGCGAGCGCTGCTCGTGCCGCCGGTTTCGGGCCAATATGTGTTTTCGATCGCCGGCTTCAACGGCTGCGAGCTGCTGCTCAGCCCGTCTGAGGCGAAGTACGGCCGCGAGGAGATCGCGCGCCTCGACTACGGCTGCAACTTCCGCCAGTGGGACGTGCGCGACGAACGCATGTCCGCGCCGGTCTTCCTGGAGCAGGGCAAGCGCTACTTTGTCGAGGTCCTCCACCAGCACCACGCTCTCAACCGCGCGAGCCACCTATCGGTCGGCTGGCAGATTCCGGGCAGCGACACCTTCGAACTGATCGGCGGCGCATCCCTGGTCGCCTTCGCCGGTGACCCGAACGACATCGATGACAACGATCTGCCGGACGACTGGCAGCGGGCGAACGGCTTGCCGGTCGACGGCGAATCCGGCGACGGGGATTTCGACCGCGACGGCCTAAGCAACCGTGAGGAATATCAACTCGGCACCCGGGCCGACCTCGCCGACAGCGACGGCGACGGGGTGGTCGATGGCGACGAGTTGCGGATCTACGGCACGGACCCGTTGGTGAAAGATGCGGTGGCACCCGAAAAACTCGCGGATATTCCGCTTGCCGCTTATCAAGTGAAGACAGGCAACTGGCTTCTGCTGCCTGACGG
Organism: Akkermansia muciniphila; assembly: GCA_945883695.1. Lineage (GTDB taxonomy): Bacteria > Verrucomicrobiota > Verrucomicrobiia > Verrucomicrobiales > Akkermansiaceae > Haloferula > Haloferula muciniphila_A. The sequence continues at coordinate 6,369 of CAMCYK010000165.1, forward strand.
ATCCCTGGGCTCGCTGAGCCGGCGCGGCACGCTGGATTTCAGATTCAAAGTCGAGAAGGCCGGGCTTCATTTGATCGAACTGGCGGCCCGTGCCAGCTCGGCCGCCCCCTACGTCCCGCCGGTTCCCGTGTTCATCGGCGTGGACGACGTAGAGCTGGGGCGGGCGGAAGTACCGGCAAGCGGGCCGCCCTTGCGATGGCTTACCGGATGGCTCGCTCCCGGCGAGCACACCGTCACCGTCAGCAACCGCAACGTGCGGACCGGGGTCTCGCTCCTGATTTCCTCGCTCGCAGTCTACCACCACGAAGGCGTGGACCTCGACGGGAACGACAACCCCGACTGGATTGATGCCCTCATAAAGCGAAGCGCGGGCGTGAATGAAATACCCGGTGAATCGGCGGTTTCTCCCGCGTTCGTTGAAGGCAGCTCCCGGCTTCATGGAAGCACGGCGATCGTGACCGCGAGTGGAGTGATCGAGGTCCAGCCGGGCCTTGCCAACCGTTGGTTCTCCAACGTCCCCCTCGAAGCGGCTCATGAAACGAAGTTCACGGCATCCTTCGAGGACGGCGCATTCCTAGAAGAACACGCGATCCGGTGGGCCGCCACCAATCTTTTCGATTCACCCGAAAAGATTCGGGTCAGGCTCGGCGACTCCCTCAAACTGACGGCGGTGCCTGCCGGGAATTTCCGGCAAATGACACCCGCGGCGGTCGTGATCGATGGCGCGCCTGTCGGCACGACCACCGTAGCCGAACCGCTCGCGTTCACTTTTGAAAAGCCCGGCATTTCCGTGGTGACCGCCACGGCGACGGTGAATGGCGAGGATCTTGTTGCCAGCGTGGCGGTGGAGGTGGTGACCGCCGACTTCGGCCCCGCGTTTGCCGTGGCCGCGGGCTCTCCTCGAACCTGGAACATCCCCGGCGTGCCACACTCGCTAGTGATCGAAGCCGACCCTGCCTTGACACTGGTCGAATCCTTGCGGCGACCACCCGATTCCCGCGCGATGACCGCCAGCTACCCGCGCGGCGCTTCGGGGAGCCCGCGTGTGCTCGCCCGACTTTCGGAAAACGGCCCGGTCGTTGCCGCGACCACCGTCAACGCCTTCCAAGTGGTCCCGGCTTCCGCGACCGGCGACCACCGCGTGATCGAAGTGCTCGCCGACGGCACCCGGGTCGTCGAGGTCCGTTACATCATCAACGGGGTGATCCCGGCCAACCTGTCCGTCTGGCTCCAGCTCTATGTGACCGACGCGGTGTTCGCCAACGGGGACACCTGGTATCAACTCACGGCTCGCGATTTCGATGAGAACGGCGAAGCGCGCCTTTTGATCTACAAGGCTCCCGGACTCGATGTCGCCTACGTCTGTCATTGGATCCGGCCTTTCCACGAGGACGCCTCGGAAGCGGGATCCGCCGCGGACCCGGCGTCGGACGGTGCCGGCGAACCGGACGCCCTTGAACCCCAGCAGGAGACGGATGGCCCCTGAATCCCGCCGCCCGGACCCATCCCGATTCCCTTGTTCCCGCCATGACGCGCCGTTTCGCACTTCCTGTCCTGATCATTGCCGTGCTGGGTGCCGGCGGCGGGTGGTGGCATTTCAGTGACCGTCAGCCGGAATTGCCCGAGCCTCCCGCCCGGTCACCGGCTCCCGCGGTCCCCGTGCCGAGGTCCCTCAGCGGGGAGCTCCGGCCGGTCGTCGCGGAAGCGCTCGACACGTCTTCGACCATCCCGTGGGAGCAGCGGCTCGATCTTGTCCGCACGCTTCCGGCCGATCTCGCGGAAATCGAGTTGGAAGCCCTTCTCGAAGCTCTCCTGAAGCCCCGCCCCGCCGGAGTTTCCGCCTCGCTCCACTCATCGTTTCTCCACGAGATCGCGACCCTGCTCCAGAAGCAGCCTGCCGCACTCCCGCGCTTTGCCCAAGCGCTTGCCGTCCTGGTCGGGGACACCGGCCGCGACGCGGTTTCCAGGGACTACGCCCTGCAGCACCTGCGGCAGGCATGGCAACGCGCCGGAAACCGGCCCGCCCTCAGGGAGACCATTGCGGGCGATCTCCGCGAATGGATCGCGCTTGATTCCTCGGTGTCGGTTTCGGCGCTCCTGTCCCTCCATTTGCTGGGTACCGCGCCGCTTGCCATGAGCCGTGTAACGGGAATGTCCGCGGCGGGCAGCACCCCGCCGGACAACGGGAGCTTTGGTATCCCCGACAGCGAAATCACCCCCTTGCTCGCCCCGCTCTTTTCGGAAAAAGCGAACACGCCCAACCTTTCCGCGAGACTCACCGCCGCGCGCATCGCGGGGGAGCGCCGGCTGGCCGACTTCCGTCAACCGCTGCTCGCCCAACTCACCGATCCGTCCGAGCACGCGCTGGTCCGGATGGCCGCCGCCAACGCCATCGGCAAGATCGGGAATCCCGGCGACCTCGCCGCGCTTGCCGCCTTCGATCCGCGCGATGACCGCGTCGCCGCGGCGATCCGCCACGCACTTGGACCCCGCTGATTTCATCCCGACGACACCCGACGAGAACCTCCTTGCGACCCTCCTTCATGAAACGACTCTTCCGCACACTTCTGGATTGCCTTTACCTGGCGGTCGCCGCGATTCCCGGTCACGCGGTCGAGACCGCCCTCGATAACCCCGGAGTCCCCTGCGATCACTGCGCCTGCTACGACTGGGATCACGCGACGCTCTCGATCAGCGGGAATCAGAATGCGAGGAAGCTGACCAAGCCCGGCGAGGACGAGGACGTCCAGGTGATCCCCGACGCCGATGGCAAGATCAAGTTGACGCTGGCCGTCTCCATGACGGGAACTGGCGAGTGCTGCACCGACATCGGAATTGTCAGCCGGATCACCGACGCGGCCGGCAAGACGCTGGATGTCACTGGACTGACGATCGAACTCGTCGAGAGTAGATGGGCCTTTCCGCTGAGAATCCACTACCACGCGAAAAAGGACGCCATTTCGACGGTCCCGCTGGATGCCATCCCCTGCGCGAGATACAAGGTCATCAAGGGCGACTGCTCCAGCGGCTGCTACGAGGTTTGCAAGGTCACCGCCGATCCCAGCGGGTCGGTGGGATCGGTGAAGCTCTCAATCCCGGTAGGTGTCACCCGTTTCGGCGACCAGGAGGCGTTCATCGAAGCGCATTTCGATACCCTTCCCAATCCCGGCCGTTCCGCGTTGAAGCTGGTGGCGGCCCCGGAGATCACGGCCACCGTCGATGGCACCGGAATGACCGGCGTCGCCACCGACAGCATTAGCGCGAGCATCAGCAGCGCCGCAAGCACCGCCGATCCCAACCGCTACATCATCACGGTGTCGTCGGACCCCGCCGATCCCACGGGCACGGACTTCCGGACCATCACCGTGGAAAGTCTGACCGCCAATACGCTGCGGGTTTCGACCACTTTCGGGGTATCGACCCGCGTCATGGAATGGACGCGCACGACGCCATCCACCGGAGTCGTCGTTTGGACCTTCACCGACGGCAACGGCTTGCTGAAGGTGGAGAACACCAAAACAGAGGTCAACGCCACCACCCGTGAGGAGCGCGTGAAAACCTATGAACAGGATCCGGATCCGATCAACAACGGGGCCTACTTGATGACGTCCGACCGCAAGCTGACCTATTCGAAAATCTTGCGGCGCTGGGAACTCGTGGCGGAGGTGATCGATCCCGACACCGCCAGTCTGGCGTCAAGCTGGAGCTACCATGCGACGGGAGAGGGTGTCGGCCTCCTTGCAACTTTCAACCGGTATGACGGCCATTCGGAGACCCACTCCTATGTAACGGTCGCGGGAAAATTTACCCACGCGGTCGTTTCTCCGTTTGCCGACGGCGCCCTCAATTCGACGAGCTCGAGTTCGTGGGACCCCGCAGCCTCGCTGCTTCTCCAGGTGACGACCGTGGGCAACCACGCGGTTTCCAAGTCGGAAACGATCTACACTGCTCTCTCAAAAACAGTCCGGGAGTATTCGGACATCAACCAGTTCACCGCTACCGTGACCACCTACAAGGACCCCGCTGTCTCGCCAGGATTGGGAGGAAAGCCGGAACTCGTCGTCCATCCCGACGGGACGATCACCACCTACGACTATAATTTCATCCTGGGCAGCATGAACGTGCCGATCAAGCGCACCATGACGATCTCTCACGGAGTCCCCAACGGCAGCGCTTCAGCGGTCGTCGAAGGAACTGCCACCACCACGCACACCGACAGGAAGAGCACCGTAAGCCAGTCACAAAGCGTCGCCGTGGGCTCGGGGAACGGGTCCATCCTTGACCTGTGGCATGCGACGGGCATCGACGTTTACGGACGGGTCACCGGCATCGAATATTTCACGACCAGTAATCCGTGGACCACCAGCACCACCTACAACTGCTGCGGGGTGGAGAGCGAGACCGATCGTTACGGCGTCACCACAACTTACACTTACGACGACCTCAAGCGCCGTGTCACCTCCACTCGGATCGGAGTGACGACAGAGACCGTCCATGCGGGCCTAACCACCAGAACCCATCGCTACGCCGTCGGCGGGAGCGCCGGGGGCGAAAACAAGATCGCCATCCGCACCCGCGACCTGGCGAACCTCTTGCTTAAATCGGAGTCTCCCGACCCGTCCGCGCTCAATAGCCCCGGAGTCGGAACCCCCGGCTCCCTCACTCCGTCCACGACCGCCACCAGCTATGCCGGCAACGTCACGACAACCCTTGTCAACATCGGTGGCTCCATTGCGCGAAACGGAACGACCGGTGCCTTTGAAGTGACCGGCGGCGATACGCAGACCACCGCCAGCTACCCCGACGGCCGGACCGCCACCAGCAGCGGCCCGCTTGAGCCCGCCATGAATTATGAATACACTTCCAATGGCATCGGCCTTGTCATTACCAGATGGTATCCAGATGGTACTAACCGTTTTGAAATCACCATCGCCACGACCGACTGGGCTGGACGCACGGTCACCGTCTCCCGCGGCGGGGCCACGACCACCCACGCCTACAATTCGCTCGGCCAGCTCAAGAGCATCACCGATCCCGACAACGTCCGCACGCTCTTCGCCTACAATTCGCGCGGCGAGCGAACCACCACCGCCCTCGATATCGATGGAGACAGCGTCATCGACTACAATGGTAGCAACGGCACCGACCAGATCACCGTCACCGAATCTACGCCGGGCACCTATGAAACTTATGACGTGATGACCACCACCACCAAGGTTTACGCGGCGGACAATAACGCCACCGCCACCGTCGTCTCCACCTCGCACCAGACGCACGACGGTCTCCGATCTTGGACGATCACCCCCAGTCCCGGAGACGATGAAGCATCCACCCAAGTTATCGACCCCGACACTTGGACCCGCACGTCAACCGCATCCGACGGCACCTACTCGGTTTCGACGATCAATTCCCACGGGCTCCCCGCCGCCGTCGAACATTACTCCGCCGACAGCCCCGGCCAACTGATCGCCAGCGTCGAATACACCTATGACACGCTCAAGCGGCCCGAAACCACGGTGGATTCCCGCACCGGCACCACCACCGCGACCTACGTTTCCGCCACCTGCGACGCCGCGATATCCGTTTCTGATGCTGGCAGCCGCGTTACAAGTTTCACCTACGATTCCCGCGGCAATCGGCTCAGCACCAAGCTGCCGGACAACACCTTGACCTACACCTCTTACTATCCCGATGGCCAGGTCAAAGCAACCTGGGGATCCCAGAGCTACCCGACTTTCCTCACCTACGATTACGCCCACCGCAGGAAGGAACTCCACACCTGGCGCACCGCGCCCACGCTGGACCAGACGACTGAAACTCCGCCCACGCTTCCCGAGGTTTCTTCCGCCACCACCTGGAATTACTCGACGTTTACCGGGTTCCTGACTTCCAAGCGCGACGCCGCCAGCAAGGGCGCGGACTACGAATACACCGCGGCCGGCCGGCTTTGGAAGCGTACCTGGGCCCGGGGCGGCACCACCATCTACACCTATACCGCCGGACGCCTTACCAACACCAATTACCCGGCCGGCACTCCCGATGTCGGCATCACCTACAACCGACTCGGCCAGACCCGCGTCATCACCCAGGCCAGCCAGTCCAAGATCGAATATACCTACGACGCCGACTTCGCGCTCGATACCGAGATCGTCAGCTACGACGTCAATCAGGACGGCGACTTCGTCGACGAATTGATCGATCATGTCCGCACCCTTGACCGCTCGCGTGACAACCTGGGCCGCTCCAATGGCTGGCAACTCGACACCGATCACCAGGTCGACTACACCTTCGACACCGCCGGCCGGCTTGCCACCGTGGCCGACGGGAGCAACACCTTCACCTACGGCTACCTTTACACCCAGACCACCGCTGCCGATCCCCGCGTCGGCAGCACCACCGGCACCAAGCAGGACTTCATGCCCTACACCCTCACCAAGGGCGGAACCCCGGTCCTCCAGACCGTCCGCACCTACGAGGCCCGGCGCGACGCCCTCGCCAGTATACAAAACAAGACTGGCGGGGCCATCCGTTCCAGCTACGCTTACACCGTGAACAATATCGGCCAGCGCACCGATCTCACCACCACCTTCACCCTCGGTGCGGGATTTGCGGCGAATTCCGGTAACACAATTTGGGCCTACGACCCCCTCGGGCAACTCCAGTCGGCGAACGCTCCCGAAACTGAATTATCGGCCGACGCCGACCGGTATTTCCAATACGACGACATCGGAAACCGGAAATTGTCGCGCACTGACACCGCCAGCAATAACGACGGGACCCTCACCGAATACTTCGGCCTCGTGACCAGCGGCACCCCGTCCCAGCCAGGCGGAAACAGCCTCAACCAGTACGCGGCCATCACCAAAAGCGCCGCCACCCTCGAGCCGGTGCACGATTTCGACGGCAACGCCACATCCTATCCGCTGCCGGCCCACAATTCCCTCAGCACCCTCGACTGGGATGCGGAGAACCGCCTGACCAGCGTCACGGTCAACGGCGTCACCACCAGCTACCTCTACGACGCCCTGTCCCGCCGCATCTCCAAGACCGTCGGCGACGTCACCACTCTCTACCGCTACGATGGCTGGAACCTGATCGCCGAGTACATCCTGGTTGAAGTGAGCCATCCGGTAAACAACGAGGAATTTTACTGGGACTGGACGCTGGACTTCAGCTACACTTGGGGCTTGGACCTGTCGCAAAGCCTGCAAGGCGCGGGGGGAGTCGGGGGATTGCTGGTCGTGGAGAAACACGGCACGGGTGAATACTACCCGACCTTCGACGGCCACGGGAACGTCAGTGAATACCTTGAGGCGGATGGCGATACCGCCGCCCACTTCGAATACGATCCTTTCGGGAACACCGTGGTATTGAGTGAACAAAGCACCGGTTTCGCCGCGATATTCCGGTTCCGGTTCAGCACCAAGATGTTGGATCAGGAGACCGGACTTTATTACTACGGTTACCGCTTCTACGATCCGGTCGCCGGCAGGTGGCCATCGAGGGATTCGATTGGAGAACGAGGGGGAGTAAATTTATACGGGTTCGTGGCAAATAGTCCAAATTCCTCTTTTGATATACTCGGTGCGGTAACTTATATAAATGGAACTCCGAAAGAAACTACTGGATTTCCTGATGAGAAAGTTTCTCCCATCCCAGGAGACCCCGGCATAAAGATTAATCCTTTCTCAATGGGCTTTACGATTTTGGAGTATGTCATCACCCCAGATTGTGATTGCCCCGAGGGTAAAAAGGAATGGAAGCTTGTGGATATCGCCATTGACATCCACGCTCATATTTTTATGCCGAAAGATGGTTTAACTGAGGAACAGAGAACTTGGTCGAGAAACAATGAAAATGATCACGTGAACGATTTCAATAATTGGGCTA
>CAMCYK010000166.1 GCA_945883695.1 Akkermansia muciniphila
ACCACTCCCGGCGATACCACGCTCAAGGTCGAAGAGTTCAAGGTGTGCGTGAACGGGTATCCCGAGACCCGGAAGTTTCTCACCCTCGCCTGACATGGCTCACCTTATCGCTCCAATCATGGTGGCAGGCGTCGAACTGTGTTGCGACCCGGCCACCAGGCGCACCCCCGCGATCCTGATCGAGGCGGCCAGCGAGATTGCCCAGAGTGAATGGGAGATCTACCGCGCCGCCGCTTATGGAGATGCCGAATCCAACCCGAGGGCTGATAGCGAGGAACCAATCCGTGGCACGGTCGTCTTCGGTATCTGCTGCGGCACGCAGGTCGTGCTGGAGGTCTGGGGAGAGATCGAGATCCTCAACACCGGCTTCGATTGGCTGGAGGTCCGGCTGAACGGGGCACGGCAATTCTATCACCAGAGCAGCGAGGTCACCGACGCCGACCCGTGGGGCAGGGTGGCGGTCGGACCCTTCAATGTGACGATCAACCTCGATGAGCGCCCGTGCGGCCACATCATTGAAATCGACGGATCAACCGGGGACGAGATCGCCAACAACGACGTGTGGTGGCGGGCGAAGGTCGTGTCGATCAGTTGACAGCGGCCCACAGGCGTGAGGCTCTACGTTGACCTGGAAACGCTGGAATTGATCGAAGGACCGGGATTCCGCAATCCGGTCACCTCGCTACGCTTCAAGCGCGGCGATGCGGCGAAGCTGGAAGTGAGCTTCCTCTCAAACGGGACCAGTGCGACCGAGATCGGCGATCCAGCCATCCTGCAACTCCAGCTTGGGATCAAACCGCGCGGGCGCTATGACGTCGGCTACCTGGTCCAGCAGTCGGCTTGGGTGCTTCCGGAGGTCGGCGTGAGCGGTCCGCTCTATTCCTGCACGCCGAGCTTCAACACGGTCGAGCTCGATTCGGCGATGCAGGTCGGTTCGTCCACCGGCACCGAGCTTTCCGAGATTCTCCTCATGGGTGAAATCACCTGGCGCGAGGGCGCCGGCGAACCGACCTCGACGCGGACTTTCCTGGTGATCGTTGAGAACGATGTGAACCGCGGCACGGAAGGCGTGCCGACCGATGCGGAGCCAGCCTATCCTCTGCCGCAAAACATCGCCTCTCCCGCCGACCTTGCAGCGTCGATGGCGGCCCACTTGGGCGCAGCGGACCCGCATCCGAACTACCTGCGGCACGACATCCAGGAATCGCTGAGCTCGCTCCACCGCACCCGGGTCCGTGCCGCCATCAACGCGCCGGAAGCTCCGCCCAGCCTCGCCACCCCGATGCAGAACATCAGTGGCACCTGGTACCCGGCGGTCCTGGATTTCGCCCCTGCAAACTATGACGGCGGGATGATCGAAGGCAGTCCCGGATGGCGCGGACGACTCGCCGCTGTCGATGGGGAGGCGTGGATCTGCACCAAGGACGACATGACCACGACCAACGACGGTTGGATCATGATTCTCAGCCAGGCTGAACCACCGCCGCCGCCAACTGTCACCCCGGTCTACATCGACAGCTACGAAAGTTTGGTATCGTTCGGCACCGTGGTGGCGGGGAAGAATTACCATGTGCGATTCGACAACTTCGACTCGCTCCCCATGAGCAGCGACTCTTTCGGGATCGCCTACGTCAATTACGGGTCCGGGGATTTCTCGAACGTGCAGCTCCTTTCCAACGCCTACCTATCGGTTTCGATCAGCGAATACGCCGATTTTTCGGCCGCCATCATCGACAGTCCGCCCACCTCGTCGGACATCTTCGCCGAGTTCACCTTCACCGCTGACGCGACCTTTGATTGGGCAGGCTACTGCTTTTTCGGGATGTATGGCTCCGGCGAAATGATCGGTTTCACTGTGACCCTAACCGAACTCTAACCCTCATTCCACCCATGACCGAACTGCAACAGCAAACCGAGCTGCGTTCCGCCAAGATCGCACGGCGAATCCAGCTTGAGGAGGCAGCACGGAAACGTCTGGCCGCGGGCATCGAGATCAACGGCATCACGCTGGCAGCAGGCGAAACCGACCAACAGGCGTTCACCCGCCTGCTCATCCTCCTGCGCGAAGCCCACGACCTGCAACCGGACAACGCCGCGAAAACCGCGTTCATGAACACCCCTCAAGTCATCACGGACATCAGGGGTGTGCCACACACGCTGCCAGGAGTCAGGGCACTTCGCCTCCTTCTGGTCGCCTACGGGGCGGCCATTCGTGAACAGTGGACGACCCATGCCACGCGCAAGGCCGCGATCCGCACGGCGAACACACGCGAGGAACTCGACGCCGCAAACCGTGCCGATTGACAAGCACGCCGGACACATGCGCCATTCTTTCGACTACGACTACCTGATGAAAGGCATCGTCGGCATCGCCTCGCCGCTGATGGGAGTCATCACGTCTTTTCAGGAACAGATGGAATGGCACCTCCGCATCGCATCGCTCCTGGTCGGTCTCGCCGTGGGCGTGATGTCTCTCGTGTCGATGGTTAAAAAACTGAGAAAGCGTTGAGCAGGCGGCCTCCGGGGCCTTCTCCGTCGCCTCTCCATCCGTGGCCCAACAAAAAGCCCCCGGATGGCTCACGCCGTCCGGGGGCTTTCGCTTTGTTACAGGTCAGTTCGCGGCGTCCACCTGGTAGTGCTTTCGGAGAGCAACCAGAACCGCCTCGAAGTCGTAGAGGTAGAACCGGGGGCTGATCTGGAGATAGGGGATCATTCGCTTCCGTGCCCACTCGTCGATGGTGCGCGGGCTGACGGAAAGGCGCTGGGCGAGCTCCTTCTTCTTGATGAGGGTGGGGTGGACCGGGGTCAAGATTCCCAACCCCGCAGCGGTTTCGCTCGTGTTCATCGTCCGAAAGGGATGCGTGCTGATGGTGGCTTTCATGGTTGCGCATCGTTTGCAGTGTCAACGCGCGGGATGTCCTGGAGACAGGAGATTTTGCGAAGCCGATCTTTGATCGACCATTTCAGTCCGGCAGGTTGCCAGCCCGCGGGGGGAGTAATCGACCACCACGCCTTCATCGCCTCCTCATCCACAATCTCGCGATAGTGGCGGAAGATCATTTTCGGGGAGTTGCCAGCCTCCAGAGAGGTCCGTGCTACGTTGCCGGTCTCCGCCACCCGATAGCTGATAAACGAGTGTCTGAGGGCATTCTGACGCCATCCTCCGGGGATCTTTGCCTTCAAGGCGGTGTCGCCAAGGGCACCGGATGCGTCGCTCATCGAGAGGATCGGGCCAGACTCTTCCCGCCACGGTGCGAGCCATGCCTTGAGGTTCTCGGGCAGGGGAACCAAGCGGCGCGCCGCAGTCTTCGACTTCCAGCCGGCGATCTCGATGTGCCCGCGGTCCCACTTGATATCCTCCCAGTTGAGCCGCGCGACCTCGGCCGACCGGATTCCAGCGAATCCACCGATCGCGATGAGCGGCAGAATCCGGGCGTGGGCGGCGAGCAGGATGCGCTCCATTTCATCGGGAGTGAAGATGGCGATCTCCTTCTCGGGCACCTTGAACGAGTCCGTCTGCTCCGCGACGGTCTTTCGGTCGGGATGGAGGTATCCTTGCTTCTTGGCGAATCCGAACATGGTTACGATGTTTCGCCGGATTCCATTCTTGGTCACCGGGCTGAGCTTCGTCAGCCCGTCGAGGAAGCGGTTGATGTCGGCCGCCGTGACATCCGCGATGTTTCCCGCCACGGCATCCGTGAAGCGCTTGAGGGTGCCTGTCGCGGTCCGGACATAAATGTCGCTGACGCCTTTCCGCTTGAGCGACTCGACGAACTCGGCCGCCACCTGAACGTTGCTGCGGACGGCAAACAGGTCGGCCCGGTTCGCGGCATAAAACCGGACGGCATCCGAAAGCGGGACTTCACCGGCCGTGCGGCGGGCGCTGGCCCATTCGTCGATGGCGGCGGCGAGCGTCACGCCGAACTCGGTGGCAATGCGCTCGCAATACCGGAGCAGATCGATGTCCCGGCGGGTGGCCTCGCAGGCATCGGCCGTCGCGCCGTTGATCAGGCGGACGGTGATTTGCTGGCCGACCATCTTTGCCTCGTCCATGCAGGAGAAGCAGCGGGTTTTCCGCCGGCCACCTTCCTTCCACGCGAGGGTGAACTGGTCGTATCCGTCCTTCCGGTTGATCGTGTAGATCCGGACTGCGGCCGGACCGGATCCGATTTCCACGATGGAACTGCGGCGTTTGCGCTTGCGGGGCATCGAGCCCGGCTTCCGCGTCAACTTGCGTGGAATTCCGTGTGGAAAACCTGTCACGGCTTTCTTGGATTCGTCGCTTCGCTCTGATTTACAGGGCTTTGCGGGGATCGTGCTAGACGATGGCGGATCGGCAGGGAGGCCTGCCGATCCGCCATCTACATTTTCGATTGTTGATTGCCGATTGACGATTGGAACCGCCCTGAGAGCCGCTCCCCAAAGCGGGACCGGGTGGGATGAGAACGCGGCGGGCGCGCTGGCGCCCATCACTTGACGCGAAGCGAAACTGGCATGGAGCCCCAGGCTCAACCCTGCCGCAGGCCCCGGGTTCGAACGTTGTCACATGACGGGCCTCGGACTGGCTTGAGGCTTCAACTCCGCAGCGCCGAGATCTCGATGTTCGCCTGGCGCAGGCGGTCGCACAGTTGGAGCGCGATCTCGTTGAGGATCTTTGTTTTCAAGAGCGGCCTCGTCCGGCCGATCTCGTCGAACAGCGTGCGGCTGATCACACGGCACTTCACATCCGCCGCCGCGACCACGTCGGCCGAACGCGACGAGCCGTCGAGGAAGGCCAGTTCGCCGAAGCTCATCCCGGCGGAAAAGACGTCGAGCCGCTGGTAACGGTCGTTCCCGAGTTGGAGGCGGACTTCAGCGCTGCCGCTGGTCAGCACGAACAGTTCGTCGGCACTGGAACCGGTCTGGATGATCCTGTCGCCGGCCGCATAGGCCAGGGTGCCCATCCGCTCGTCGAGGAATCCAATCTCCGCCGCATCGCAACGGGCTAACAGCGTGCAGGCGGCGAGCGCCACCGGAGACGGATCCGCGACCCGTTCCGGTATGACTTTGGCCAGCACGGCGTTCTCGCAGGACTCCAGCGCCGCGTCCTCGCTGAAGAACAGGACGTCGTCGCTGACGCCGGCGGCCACGATCGACTTGCCGAGCCTGCCGGTTTGACAGAAGACGAGGCGGACCCCGGCCTCGGCGAGTTGCAGCCAGACCTCGTGAAGCATCCTCAAAGAGACCGCATCGACGGAGAAGACATACCGGAAGTTAAGGATGACATGCTGGCAATAGGCGGATTGCTTGACCAGTTCGCGGATCACCGGCTCGAAGGTCGAGAACAGCAGGGGGCCCTGCAGGTGCATCACGCGGATCCGGTCGCCGTAGCGCCGCAGCGCGTGGAAGGTGGATGCCGGCAGCCGGCGGCGGGAGTTCACCTGGGCGGCATTGTAGCCGCGGCGCAGGGCGGGCTGGGGCACCGCGCTGGGATTGAACATGTGCAGCGACAACTCGCGGGCGAGGTCCATGCAAACGCGGATGCCGCGGGCGCTGTTTCCCTGGTCGTCGAGCAGCGGGGAAAAGACGCCGATCCCGAGTTGCCCGGGCAACACCGCGAGGATCCCTCCCCCCACCCCGCTCTTGGCCGGCAAGCCGACCCGGTAGATCCATTCGCCGGACCAGTCGTACATCCCGGAGCTCGCCATCACGGCGAGCACGTTGTCGACATACTCATGCGCGATCGCCCGCTCGCCGGTGATCGGATTGATGCCCTGGTTGGCGAGGGTTGCCCCCATCACCGCGAGGTCGGCGCAGGTGACGCGCAGCGAACACTGCTGAAAGTAGGTTTCGATGATCTCGCGCGGATCCTCGTCGATGATGCCGAAGTTCCGGAGCATCCAGCCGATCGCGCGATTGCGATGACCCGTCTCGCTTTCCGAGCGATAGATCGCCTCGTCCACCTCGAGTTCGCCGCCGGCGCAACGGGACAGGTAGCGGGTGATCCGCTCGATCCGCGATTCGCCGCCGGTTTTGAGGATTTGGCCGCAGGTCGCGATGGCGCCGGCGTTGATCATCGGATTGAAGGGCGCGCCGCTGCCGGGTTTCAGGCTGATCGCGTTGAAGGCGTCGCCCGAGGGTTCGACGCCGATCCTGGCCAGCACGTGCTCCTCGCCGCGGTCTTCCAAGGCCAGACCGTAGGTGAGCGCCTTGGAAATCGATTGGATCGTGAACTTCTGCCGCGTGTCCCCCGTTTCGTAGAGATGATCGTCGCGGGTCGCGATGCAAATCCCGAACCAGTCCGGATCCGCCTTGGCGAGTTCCGGGATGTAGTCCGCCAATTTCCCCTCGCGGAGCCCGGCATAACGGTCGAGGAGGGTCTTGAGAACTTGGGAAACAGGCGATTTCACGCAAACAGGCGAGCGCGGTTAGCAGCTCTGATACCCAATTGCTCCGCAGGGCGGAAAAAACGCTAATTTGACCCGGAAAATCCCGTCATGGTGCGTTCCACTCGGCTTGGACCCGGTAAGCCTCAGGTCGCTTCCTTCGCGAGACTCGCCAGATATTCGAGCGCTTTGTCATTCGTGGACAAAAAGGGAACCAGCGCCTGCCGCTCTACCGGACCCAGCTCGCCTCTCGCCAGCGCTTCGATCCGGTGCCGTTCATCGGCCGTCAGGTCGTCCCCCGAGTGCCCGACCGCGGGCAGGTCGAAGTGCTTGAGGAAGCCGCTGATCACTTCCAGTTGCGGATCTTTGATGGAATCGGGGTTCATGGAACGGGAGGGTTCGGGGATTCGGATCTAGCGGAAGTCGTGTCGCGGGCAAAACTCCCGGAAAAGAGCCTGCCAGCTACACGCGGGGCGCGGGGAGGACAAGACCGAAGTCGGCGCCGCGACGCGGCGGCCGTCTTCGGCGGAAAGGATTCCCGCCGGCCACGGTCTCCGATTGCCGACAGTCCGAACCCGGGGGACTAAGCTGGCATGGGGGGATACCGAGGAGGGTGGCTTGCGCGGGTCGGGACCGGCGGGATCGTGAGATCCATCGAAGGCAGCCGGCGGGAAAAGGGGCATGACAGCCTATGAACGCGCCCGCCGGCCGGAATTGCAGAAAATCCGCGGAAATTTCAAATCCGCCTGAAAACCGGGACCCGCGGGAACAGATCGTTCGATTCCGCACGGAGGCCGATGAAGTCGTCCCACTGCAGTTCGAGCCAGGCATCGCGGCGGCGGACCTCGGCGAGGATCGCGTCTTTCAATTCGCCGCGCAGGGCCTCCATCGCGCGGGAAACCTTGGATTCATGCCATCCCCACATCCCCGCCACCCGCTTCTGCGGCACGCCGTGGGAGTGAATCAGGCGGAACAGCAGCAGTTTCTCCGCGTCCACCGCGGCGAAAGCCCGATGCAGCGCGTCCCGCAGCAAGGGAATGATTTCCTCATCGGCCCCCGGAGCTTCGGGTTCTCCGGGTTCTCCGGGTTCTCCGGGTTCTCCGGGTTCAGCTCCCGCGATCACCCGGCGCGCGCCGGCTTCTCCGGGCTCGCCCGCGCCCCCTGCCGGTTCGTGACACAAGGCCTGTTTCCGCTTCAAGCTGATCAGCCGGTTCACGGCGACCCGCCGGAGAGAGGCCGGCAGCGGGCACGCGCCGTTGTAGCGACCCAGCTATCACACGGGCCAGGCCATCCTTGAAGAAAACCTGGCGGCCCATCCGAATCACGACCCCACCGTCGACACCCTGCTCGGTCGCCGCTGCACCGCCATGATGGCGGCCCCTTTTGAATCGGCCGACGGCGGCGGCGTCATCTCCGCGGTGGTCTTCACGGAGGGTCGGCCCGGCGACGGCTTTGACTTGGACGGCCTGAAAAGGCTCGGCGCGTTCACCCGCCAGCTCGCGGATATCCCCGGCGGCGAAGCATGAACCGGCCGCGCCCATGGCCCTCCCGCGAAGCCTGCCTCGAAGCCCTGCGCGACGGCGATGGCCGGGGCATCGCCGTGGCGGTCCTCGACACCGGGGTCGACCCCCGCCACCCGGATTTCTCCGACCTCCACTTCAGCGGCGCGTGGGATGTCCGCATCGACGGCGGAGCCCCGCGGGTGATTCCTGCCGAAGCGCTCGACCCGGTCGGCCACGGCACCGCCATCGCCGGCATCATCCACCGCATGGCGCCGGCGGCGGAAATCCTGTCTATCCGGGTGCTCGGCGGCGACCAGCGCCAGCACCGCCACGAACTGATTCGGCGTGGCGATCCCGCCCATCCCGTCCCTCTCCGCACCTCCGGTTCCGCGTTCCGCGTTCCGGCACCCGGCGGCGGTCACTCGACGGTCAGCGGCAGCAGTTTCGCCGCCGCCCACGCCACCGGCATGCTGGCACGGATGCTTTCCCGTTTCCCCGGCCTCTCCCCGTCCTTCGCCCGCGAAGCCTTGCTCCATCTGGCGGAGGAGCCGTACGACATTGTCAACGACTGACCACGGTGGGCCCGCTGGGGTTCGAACCCACGACCAAAGGATTATGAGTCCCCTGCTCTAACCGCTGAGCTACAGGCCCTTCAAGGACTTACGGAGATTCAATGCTTGATTTCCACCCCACTTTTCCACACCGTCTGAAAACCAAATCACGACACTGCGGAACAAATGAAGACCAAGCGCAAAAGCACCCGGTTGAAGAAGTCGAAGCTGGAGAATCTCTTTCGTCACGAGAACGGGACCTATTATGCCCGGGTGAAGGTGAATGGGAAGTCCAAGGAACGGAGTCTTCGAACGGAGGATTACAATCTCGCGGCCAGCCTGATGCCGGAGACGCTGAAGGAGCTGCGCGGAGCGGCGGAAGAGCATCGCGCCGGGACTCTGGCGGAAGCGTTGGATGCCGAGGCACACCGGGAAGATCCCGACCTGAAACCGGCGACCCGCCATTACTACCAGCAACTCGCCAAGAGCATCACCCTGACACTCCCCGAGCCGATCGCCAACAAGCGCCTCCCCCAGGTCACCGTGGCGGACTTGAGGACCTGGCGGGACCAGCATGCCAAAGGTGCCAGCAACACCCGCCACAACGGTGCCCTGGCGCTCCTGCGGCGGGTCTGGAACCGGGCCATCGAACGGCGGGAGGCCGCTACCAACCCGGCCGACGCGTTGAAGCGGTTGCAACCCGTGAAGCGGAAATGGCAGCCACCCACCCGCGAGGAGTTCGCCGAGCTGGTCAGTTCGATCCTCGCCCAGGGCAAAAGCCACTCGAAGGCCAGCGCCGCGGCCGTCGAATTCCTGGCCTACACCGGACTGCGGATTTCGGAAGCCCAAGCGGTGGTCTGGGGCGACATCCAGGACGACCACCTGATCCGGCGCAGCGCGAAGAACGACATGATCGGATCGGTGCCCCTGATTCCCGCCGCAAAGGCCCTCCTAACGCGCCTGAAGGATTCGGGCGTTCCCCACAAGCCGACCGACCCGGTCTTGCTCATCAAGAGCCCACGGATCGCTCTGGAGGCAGCTTGTGAACGTCTCAAGCTCGAACACATCCGGGTCCATGATCTCCGCCACATTTTTGCCACCCGCTGCCTCGAAAGCGGCGTGGACTTCCCCACCCTCGCAGGCTGGCTCGGCCACAAGGACGGCGGGATCCTAGCGGCGAAGGATTACGGTCACCTTGTTCCGAAGCATTCCGCCCAGCAGGCTTTGAAAGTCCTCGCATGAACCCGCCCAAAACTCTGGAGGAGGCGCAGAGCCTGATTGATGGGTTGCCGATCAATCGTCTTTTTCTCGGGCTTCGACCGTATTCGGCCTATCCTTTGGATCAGCACGAGGTGGTGGCATGGGAATTGTATGAACGTTCATTCCGGAGCGAACTCCCCGAATCCGACGCCACGACCGTGATCAAGCTGGGACTGGTCTACATGCATGCGTTGCACATGGCCTTCGCCCGTTCACTTCAACCTACGGGCACCCCCCATCCAATCGCAGCGACGGTGGGCGCCATCCGCCTTGGAGACGAGGACTCTCATATCGCCAAGCAATTCCTCGCGGAAGTTGTCCTGCGATCATTTCAGACGGGTGATTCCGCCATGCTGAACCAGATAGAAAAGCTCGCGAAGTGCACCCTCGGGAAGAACCGGAACTTCCAGGTTTGGGTTGCGATTCAAGACCTCCTGCAGGGAGGTGCCTTCCAGCCATCGAAACGGTTGAGCCCGATATATCGCGATTTGCTTGAGAAACCTGAGATTCAAGTTCGTTGGTTTCCCAACACCAAGGAGATCAAAGAACACGTCGCACGGAACCGGAGCGAATCACGGTTTAGCGACTTGGCCAAACTTGATGACAACGGCTGGACAAGGGTCTTCAAGGGTTCCGGGGCTTCCTCATTTCTCGAAAAAGGAACGCGGGGCAAAACCGCGACATAGAAAGACGGTCCCCGATTCCTGTGCATCCTCCCCTCGAATTAGGCTGGGGATTGCCAAGGTATTCCTGCCACGCGCCGCTATCCTGCGAAGCACGATGGCAACCATTACAACCATTAAAACACAAGAACGTAGTGCCTACTCCCTTGCAGAGGTCGCGGAAAAGATGGGCAAGCACCGCTCCTGGGCCTACCGGCAGGCCCGAGCCGGAAACATCAAAACCATCACCGGATATGGGAACACCCTGGTATCGGCAGCCGAGGTGCAACGGATCCTGAACGGCGAACCTCCTACCCGCCCGTGAGTGCCTTGCCCCCGACTCAGGCCTCCGCACTCACCTTCGAGGAATTGAGGGCTCTCGACCAGCGGAACGCGCTTGCCGAAGTGGAACTTGTTTTTGGTCCATCAGACCGTTGGAGCGCGGACGAATGGGAGCGCCGGGGGATCGACGACCTCGAAGGTCTCCTGTGCAACAGCACAAGCTTCCACCTGGGACCGGCACCAAGCGATGTCCTAATCTTCACCTCCCCCTGCACTCCGGACCGGGAGGAGGGACTGCGTCCTTTTGATCCGCTGAATCTCGAAGAAATCGCGAAGCGTCAGCCTCTGGTTTCGCGACCGGATGCTCTACCTAAAATCACCGACAATGTCCCGCCTCCACAAAAATCACCTACAAGGCAACCGGAGAAATCACCCACAAGGCAGTCGGGGAAATCACCTGCAGATAGGGTACCAGTGGACCTGTGGGTGTGCCCTCCGGATTACCTGAAGAGCCTTTTGTTGAAACATGGCCAACAAGAGTGGACTACCGACGTCCGACTCTCCGGACTCCTCATCCTTCAAGATTTCATCATCAGACAGTTCAAGTCCAAGCGGAGCAAGGATCGGCGTGGCCGACGCATTCGGATTTCCGCAGATCTTGCGCATAGCTATTCAAGCTCAATCAAGCGACCAAAAGCTCCTTCGACCATCCTCGAGCCGCTGGCAGTTCTTGAAGCGATCGGAGCGCTCGAAAAGGTGGAGAATGCCAGGTTCGGAGGTCCGGTGACATGCTCGTCCGCGTTCGTCGTGCCAGCCCCCTTCCTGAAGACGGTCGAAAATACAGAGGTCCACCTCACTCCCTACGTCGCAAGGAAACGCGAAACCGCGTACCAGCGCAGGGAGGCCCGGCTGAATCGGCGTTATTGTTGGCGCCACTCCCTTTCCCTTGACCTGGCGAAAGTGGGGCTGGATCCTGAGGGCCTGCGGAAAGCGGCGTGAGGTGAGCTGGTTCCCTTGGACCATGAGCGACTTCTCGCTGATGGATGCCATCGAGTGCGGGATCGTGAAGCTCCCCCGGGTGCCGGTGGCCCAGAATGTCCCGGGCGAGGAGATGCCGATGTTCCGCGACCTCTGGAAGCACATCCGCACCAAGATGCCCAAGAAAGGCCGGGGAGCGGCCGAGGCCCTTGATCCCCTCAAGCTGCCGACGCTGCTTAAGACCGCCCTTGAAGCCCTCTACGGCCACTACGAGAAAACCCACAAGCTCTGGGAGGAGGCGGGCATCCGCGTGCCACCGTGCTTTATTGTGGTCTGCAATAACACCGCGACCTCCAAGCTGGTCTACGACTACA
This sequence comes from Akkermansia muciniphila, assembly GCA_945883695.1. GTDB lineage: Bacteria > Verrucomicrobiota > Verrucomicrobiia > Verrucomicrobiales > Akkermansiaceae > Haloferula > Haloferula muciniphila_A. The sequence continues at coordinate 11,975 of CAMCYK010000166.1, forward strand.
TTTCCGGGTTCCAACGAAACAACGACGACGGCAGCTCCGAGCTGGTGAACGGCAGGCTCGCCCTGTTCCGGAACTACGACGAATCCACCGGCAATCCGCTGCCCCGCCCGAACACCCTGCTGATCGACAGCGAGCAGCTCGAATCCGGCGAGGCACTCGACGACAACTTCCGCGGCATGGCCGCCGACGAAATCGAGAAGTTCCGCCGCGAGATCGTGGAGCGCAGCGGCGACCCGCAGGCTGGCAAGAATCTCACCGATCAGGAACTGCTCCGCGAGGTCATGAATACCGTGGGCAAGCACGGCAGCCTCGGCGGATCCATCCGCTGCGTCGTCTCGGTTTCCATGCTGACGGAAGGCTGGGACGCCAATACCGTCACCCACGTCCTCGGCGTCCGTGCCTTTGGCACCCAGCTCCTCTGCGAGCAGGTGATCGGCCGCGCCCTGCGCCGCCAGTCCTACGATTTGAACGAGGAAGGCCTGTTCAATGTGGAATATGCCGATGTCCTCGGCATTCCCTTCGACTTCACCGCCAAGCCGGTCATCTCCCCGCCCCAGCCGCCCCGGGAGACCATCCAGGTCAAGGCAGTCCGCCCGGAGCGCGACGACCTGGCGATCCGCTTCCCTCGGGTGGAAGGCTACCGGATCGAGCTGCCCGAGGAACGCCTCACCGCGAACTTCACCGACGACTCGCTTCTCGAACTGACTCCAGAGCTTACCGGACCCACCCGAACCCGGGTCGAGGGCATCATCGGAAAAGGCATCGACATCGATGTCGAGCATCTCGGCGACATGCGCCCGTCCACCCTCCTCTTCCATCTCACCCAGCGACTGCTCTACACCAAGTGGCGGGATCCCGGCGAAGCGCCCAAGCTCCACCTCTTCGGCCAGCTCAAGCGCATCACCAAGCAGTGGCTCGACACCTGCCTCGTCTGCAAGGGCGGCACCTACCCGGCGCAGCTCATGTATCAGGAGTTCGCCGACATCGCCTGCGAGCGCATCACCGCCGGTATCACCCGCGCCTTCGTCGGGGAGCGCCCGATCAAAGCCTTGCTGGATCCCTATAACCCCGTCGGCTCGACCAATCACGTCCGCTTCAACACCTCCAAGACCCTGCGCTGGGAGACCAAGTCCGACCGCTGCCACGTCAACTGGGTCATTCTGGACAGCGACTGGGAGGCCGAGTTCTGCCGGGTGGCGGAGGCGCATCCACAGGTCCGGGCCTACGTGAAGAACCACAACCTCGGTTTCGAGGTTCCTTACCGCTTCGGCTCGGAGACCCGCCGCTACCTCCCGGACTTCATCGTCTTGGTCGATGACGGCCACGGCCCGGACGACCTCCTCCATCTCGTGGTGGAGATCAAGGGCTACCGCCGCGAGGATGCGAAGGAGAAGAAGTCCACCATGGAGACCTACTGGATTCCCGGCGTGAACCACCTCGGCACCCACGGCCGCTGGTCCTTCGCCGAGTTTTGCGACGTTTACGAAATCGAGTCGGACTTCGAGGCGAAGGTGGAAAGCCACTTCGACAAAATGCTCCAAGCCGCCACCGCCAACCCACCGGCACTTGCAACCGTCGATGCCTGATCCATCCGGCCCGCGGCAGAATCCCCGCCTCTCCCCCTGACTTTCCCTTTCCCATGCCTGCGAAGAAACGCACCACCTACCCCACGGCCAAGCAGGTCGCGTCGATCAAGCACGAAGACGCCACCCGGAAGAACATCCCTTCCGCCGAACAGCAGTCCATCCTCCAGAAGGAGATCGAGCAGCCGAAGCAAATCCGCTACCCTCGGAATACCGATCTCGATCCCCAGCTCGTCTGGCGCGGGAAGGATGAGCAGGACTGGAGCGACCTCGTCGTCAATGCCCCGCCGCTCTACATCCAGGAGAAGGTCCACCCGAAGGCCCTGATCGACGACCTGCTGCGCCAAACAAAGGAGACCCAGCACGATGCCGGGCAGTTCACCCCCGACCTCTTCGCCGACTTCAACGGCATCCCCAAGGGCGCGGACAAGACCGAGTTCTACGCCCACGACCAGAACTGGTCCAACCGCATGATCCTCGGCGACTCGCTCTTTACGATGGCCAGCCTTGCGGAACGCGAGGGACTTCGGGGAAAGGTCCAGTGCTGCTACTTCGACCCGCCCTACGGCATCAAGTTCAACAGCAACTTCCAGTGGTCCACCACCAGCCGCGACGTGAAGGACGGCAAGGCCGACCACATCACCCGCGAGCCCGAGCAGGTCAAAGCCTTCCGCGACACCTGGCGCGACGGCATCC
>CAMCYK010000167.1 GCA_945883695.1 Akkermansia muciniphila
CTGCTGGAGTTTGCTCTGTCGCAGCAAGCCCTGAAGGTGGGCGGTCTGATCTAAATCCAATACAAGGGGCTTCGTCGTCCGAGACATGCGATATTCCAAAGCAAATCTCCTGCCAAATGCCTAGTTATTTGCAGGACGGTGCACTAGTCCGGTGGATTTCGAGCGGACTAAAGATCCGCGGTCCAGTACACGGCTGGGTTCTTCAAGCCTCTGGCAGGTGCTTCCGACCTCATCATTTTCCTTTTCAGGTTAAAAGGCCTCTTCGGAAAAAACTCACGACCGGGTTGGATCAACGGTCCTCGTCTTCCTTCCGATAGTCGACCAGATGGTGGAATTTCGGGCGCTCGGGTTCGCCGTGGACGATGACGAACTCGCGCTGGCCCGGATCGATCTGCCAGGTAGTGCTGCGGATCAGTTTGCTGCCGCCCGCCGCGAGCTCGGCCGCCAGCTTGACCGGCAGCGGCTTGCCGTCCGGGGCGGGAATCACGCTCCGCTGCCCGGGCTTCACGACCACCGGTTTCGCGGCGGCCGCCTGCCACAGGAGATTGGCGCGGGTCGTGTTGATGAGCACGAAGGAGCCGAAGGCCGCCTCGCCTTCCCGGATCCGCATCGCCTGATAGCCGTCCTTGTCCGGAAAAAACAGCACCAGTCCCGCGGGCGTGCCGGCGAGCGGGACGGTCACCAACGGCGGCCGCGGCGGACTGGCTTCCGCCGCCTCGCGCGAGGTGTGAAAGAGCAGCCGGTCGCCGGCGATCTTCGCCTCGATCGGCTCGCTGAAGCTGCGGATGTTCAAGCGGCACTCGACCGCGGATTCACCGGGCGGGGTGGCGAGCCAGAGGGTGTCCTGTTCGCCGGAGATGGCCACCGCCGCGACCCGCAGGGTGACCGCGACGGTCTCCGGCGGCGCGGAGTGGCCGGTCGGCGGGAGCAAGAGGAGCAGACCGGTCAGGAGGGCGGGAAAGCAGGATTTCATGAGAGTCGGAGGTGGATCGCGCGGAGTTACCAAAATTCCCGTGAGCGGGCAGGCCAGACGTCGGAGCCAGGACAAGGCCGCGCCGATCGGATCAGAGGTCGGCCGGGCCGGCGAGCCAGCGGAAGGACCGGATCTCGAAACGGCGGCCGAATTTCCGGTTGAGGGTGGATTTCAGATTGGCGGCCAGGATTTCCGGCAGGTCGATCTCCTCGAGATAGACCGGCACCCGCTGCACCACCGCTTCGCACCAGGCGCGCGCGATGGTGGCGCCGGTGGCGCCGGTGGCGCCGGTGGCATCGCGGGCCTCGCCGTAGCCGCGGACGCGGAAGGTATCGTCGCGGACCGCGATCGCGTTGCCGATCCGCGCCAGCAGGTCGCCCTGGGTGACGTAGCCGGGGATCCCGGTGTAGCGCGAGCCACGGCCGGCCGCGGGAAAGGCGGCACCCGCCAGCGGCTGGTCGATGTAGTCCTCGCCGGGCGACTTGAAACGGCCGTTGATCGAATCCGCCGCCGCAGGGTCGGGCGTGTTGCCGTGGTATTCGTCCCAGTCGATCGCCGCCTGCAGCGCGCCGCACAGGGCGGTCTCGCCGGTGCCGAGCCGGCGGTTGACGAAGTCGCTGAGGTTGAGAAAGGGGCCGCGCAGTTTCACCTGGTGGACGCACTCGCGGGCCAGCCGTTCGAGCTGGGGCGGGGTGAGGATGCGGACACCGGTCCAGGCCGCCTGGTCGTGCGGGCCGGAGCCTTCCGCCGCCGACAGCGGCACCGCGTGTCGGCTGACCAGGACGTGGCCTTCAGGGACCTCCGCCTCGGCCGGGCCGCCTTTCGTCTGATAGACGAAGCGGCCGCCGGAGCCCGATGACAGGAAGGTCCGCCAGGCCTCGACCGAGGTGCTGTTCACGTTGAACGCGCCGCGGAGCATCATGAAGCGGGCGGCTTCCCTCCAGCCGTTGGTGGCCGGACCACTGCCGCGGATCAGGCGGCTTTGGATTTCCTCCGTCGTCCGCCCGTCGCGGTTGAAAACGGGGATCAAGCGGGAGTTCGGCAGCGTGCCGGAGCCGCCTAGCCAGTCGGTCACCAGTTGCGGCACCTTGACCGCACCGGCGTACGGCCCCGCGGCCTGGTTGGCGATGCCGCTGCAGAACCAGTCGTCCCACAAGCCGTCGTTGCACAGGAGCGCGCGGTCCCACTGGTCGGAGATCAGCTTGAACTGGAGGCCGCTGACCGGATTCGCGGCGGCCGTGACATTGGCATAGACCGAGCCGCCGGGGATCATCGGATGGGCGAAGGAATTGGCGAAGCCCTGGGTCTGGTTCGCGGCAAGTTCCCAGTTGTGCTGGCTGGTGCCCCAGCTGGTGCGGCCGACGCCCAGTTTGAAATTCCGCAGCGCCGCGAGCGAGGTGACCGGCACCGGCGACAACTCGACCAGCGGAACCAGCGGCTGCCCTTGCGCCGCGGTCAGGCCGGACCCGAAATAGGCGCGCCGGGTCGCCGGGTCCCAGTCGGGATTCAGCGCGTTGCCGGTGTCCTGCTGGATCCACACCATGTACTGCGCGGTCTGCTTCACCGCCCGGTTGGCGGTCCCATACATCGCGCGGTTGGTGGTGGGATCGGCCTGGACGAAATTCTTGCAGCGCAGGTCTTCCTGATCGTACGGCGGCGGGTTGCGGAGGTCCTGCGCGGTCTTGAGCACGAACTGGAAGCTGGCGAGCGAGGTCCGGCTGCCGTTCGCCATCCCGCTGAGCTGGAAGCGCTCGCCCGCCGTGTCGCTGATGATCGGCAAAGGCTTGCCCGGTTCGCACGGGTTCGCGGCCAGTTCATTGAAGCGCTGGCCCTGGTCCTCGGCGTTCACCATCGTCCAGTAGATCTGGAAAACGCCGCCGTTGAAATCGACACCCGGCGCGTCGTGCAGGCGGATCGCGAGTTCGACCGGTTGCGTGCCGGTCACATCGACCAGTTCCGGGATGGGCAACGAAAAGCCCGCGCCCTCGTTCGGCGCCTTGAAGCCCGGCTCCAGCATCGCGCTGTCGCCCGACGGCGAGAAGATCCGGGTCTCGCCGGCTTCCAGCGAAAACGCCGAGCCGATGCTCACCAGCCGGTTGGAAGTCGGCAACTTGGTCCACTCGCTGGCGACCCGGTTCTTGTAAATCTTGTATTCGAGGTTGTAGGGGAACACCCGGAAGGCGACCGGCGGGCAGTTGAGTTTCAGGGTGTAGGGATTCCACACGACCAGCACCGGGTTGAGGCCGAGCCGGTAGGTGCTGCTGTTCGGCCGCGAGCCGGCGCTCTTCTCGGCGAAGAACATCAGCATCGCCCGCGACACGATCGGGGTGCGGTCGTAGCCGGACTCGTTGAGGTTGCCGGGCGACCAGTAATGCGGCGAGTTCAAGAGCTTCGAGCGCGCCAGGCCGCCGCCGTCCGCCTTGCCGTTCTGGAGCCGATAATACTGGGACAACTTGTACCACGAGGGGAAGTTGATGCCGGTCGCGTACTGCGGTCGCGGCAGGGTGCCCGGCGTTTCGTCGCGGAGCGCCTTGCCGGCGATGGCGGCGGGCAGCGACCCGAGCTCCATCGCCAGGTTGAAGTCGGATTTCAAGCCGCCCCGCCGGACGTTGGTGAGGATCCCCGCGGACTCGGTGGTGACATGGTGGAAGAGCTGCCCGACGCTCGCCTTCGCGGGAACCGGATCGAGCGCGTGCTGCAGGGCGGCGAGATCGACCACGCGCGGCATGGCTTCCGTGTCGAGATCGCCGAGACCCTCGAAGGCGTCGAGCCGCCCGGCCGCGGCGAACGAACGACCGACGACCCGCGCCGAGGAGTCAACCATCGCGGGCTCCTCAAGCGCGACGTGGGCTTTCTGGTTTTCACCGCCGACCCACCACGCGTAGGCACCGGCCTGCAGCGGGACGGCCGCTGCTTTCACCGGCCCGCTCCCCGGCCGCTCCGCCACCACCGTCGCACCGCCTGGCGGAGCCTCCTTAACCAGGGTCAGCCGCGAGTTCGCCGACGGCTCCGCGGACGACACCAGCCAGCGGCGGAATGCCGGCTCGCGGCCTTTGCCGTAGGTCGCCGAGATCGGCCGCGACCCGCCTTCCGGATTGAGCCATTCGCGGTGCGCATCCCAGACTCCGAGCACGGCTGGCGCGCCGACGCCCGCGACCTCAGGGTCCGCCGGTTGATCGTCGAGGATCGCCGACGACGCGGTGATCCGCTGGTCGGGCCCCGCCTCGCGCTGGAGATCACCGATCGCCAGCATCAAGGCGAGCCGCGCGTTGGCCCGCGCCACCGCGGCGGCATCCCGGTGCACGCCGCCGCGCAGCGAGATCGCCGACAGCGAGAGGATGCCCACCGCCACCACCACCAGCAGCACCATCAGCGATAGCACCGTGATCAGGGCAAATCCGCGGCGCGGCGCGGCGTGATGACATTTTGGATTCATGGCTCCCTGATCGAGGGCCGGGGACCTCGACCGGGTTGGGTGTTGAAATGGGTTGGACGATCGCCGCCGCCGGGCCCGCGGGACGGGGGTCGACGTTCGCGGTTGTCAATCTCCACCCTGCCACGACACCGGGCCGGATGCAATAGCGCCAGACCTCATCCGTTTGTTCTGAATCCACATCGCCCCCTGTGGAATGCGCCGGCACGACCCGCCCGCTACCCACAACTTTCGCATCAGGGATCCTGCGGATCGATGCGGATCCGGAAGAAGCGCGCGGGCGTTCCGGTCAGCGGTTCGTCGTGGACGACGCGGAGCGTCCGGCGGCCGGCGGCTTCGGAAACGACCACCGGATCATTCGCGCAGTTTTCCCACGCGCCGAGCGCGTCGGAGACCTCGAAATGGAAGCTCAGCTGGTCGGCCGTGGCGGCATCGACCTCCACCTCGAAGGCCGTGTGGCTGCGGCCGGCGGTCAAGACCCGCATCACGGCCTGCCCGCCGCCTTGCGCGGGATCGATGCCGAACAGCAGGTCGAGCGCGTTCGCCAGGCCGTTGCCGTTGGGGTCGGCGTTGAAGCCGGTCAGCGCCGGATCGTTGGAACCCGGGAAAGGCCCGCCCGGACCGATGAGAAGGGCGGTCACGCGTTCGCCGTTGTTCTCGATCACGTTGAGAATGCTGACGGTCACGCGGGCCGTGGTGGTGGCGGCGGGCGATCCGCTGTCGGTGGCGGTGACGACCAGCAGGTGCGAGGCGGCGCTTTCACGGTCGGGCGGCGCGAGCAGGCGGAGTTGGCCGCTGGCGGGACCGATCGCGAAGAGGCCGTTGCCACCGGCGAGCGACCAGGTGAAGGCGTGGGCTTCGGTGTCGACCGCCGACCAGCTGCCGAGCAGGGTGCCGGCCGGGCTGTTCTCGGCCACCGCGAGGGCGGTCGGTCCGGTGACGACGGGTCCGGTGTTGCCGGCGGCGCGGATTTGCAGGCCCGCCCAGTTCGATTCCGCCCAGGTGGTGCCGGCCGGCGGGGTGCGGCCGTTGCGGCCGCGGATGATGCCGGCGGCATCGGCGAAGACGCTGCGGAACATCGCCGAGTTCGCGACCGCGTCCGCGACGTGGTTGACGTTGACCTGCGTTTCGTCGTCGAGCGAGCCGTCGCCATCGCGGTCCACCGTCACGCCCATCCCGCGGCCGGTGCCGTCGAAACCGCCTTGGAACAGCAGGTCGTACTGCCAGCCCGGCACCAGCCCGCCGAGCTGCCACTGGTGCACGGTGGCGTTGTTGGGATCCACGGCTTGGTTGAGCAACAGCAGGTAGTCGCCGGTCAGCGCGGCAGTGGTCGTCCGGCCGCTGTAGGCGAAGACCCCGCTGCCGATCGGCGTCGCGGGATTGCTGTCGGTTTGGAACGACAGGGTGACCGGCGTGGTGGCTCCGCCGGTGTGGGTCTTGAGTGCCATCGAGGGATTCGCCGACGCGGCCGACGGGATGCCGGTGTAGGCTTTCACCTGGAAGGCATTCCAGAACATCCCGCCGCTGGTGGTGGTGGCGGGCGTCGTGGTCTGCCCGGCGGCGGTGCTGCTGCCGTCGCCCTGGAAGTCGAGGTTCCAGAAGACGCGCCCGCTTTCCGCGGCAAGGGCCGTGCTTTCCGCGGCGACCGGACGGATCGTGAACGTCCGCGACACGGTGAGGTTGCCATCGCTCGCCTCGACCACCAGCGGGTAGCTGTCGCCCGCCACCGGGCTGCCGCTGACGGTGATCTCGCCGGTCGCGGAGTTCACCGCGTAGAAACCGCCGCCGCCGCTCAGGGTGTAGGCCAGCGAGGTCGACTGCACGTCGCGGGCGAAGGCGTGGCCGACGCGGGTTCCCACCGGCAGCGAGGCCAGCGGATAAAAGTCGGTCGGACCGTGGAAGGCCGGCGGAGTGTTGGTGCCGAAGACGATGTTGAAGGTCGCTTCGACCACCCGCGGGTTCGCCGCGAAATTGTCAGCCGCCCGGATGACCAGCGCGAACGACGCGGCGGACGGCGCGCCGGCGAGCGTCACCTGGCCGGTCGCGGGATCGATCGCGAACTGCCCCGCTTCGTTGCCGGACAGGATCGAGTGGACCACGCTGTCGCGCGGCGCGTCGGGATCGGCCGCCGCCGCGAGCACCACCGGGGTGCCGGCGGTGCTGCTGGAATCGACCATCACCGTGTGCGGCCCGGCCCCGAGGACGAAGGCGGGCGCGGCGTTCGCGAAGTCTTGGATCCATGCGGTCAGCAGGGCGACGCCCTCGTCATCGATGACGCTCGAAGCGAGCGGTGGCATGCGGTTGAAAAGCGGCGCGCCGGCGCTGCGTTGCAGCACACTCGACAGCGCGGGATTACCCGGGAGGACCCGTCGCACCGCGGGGTCCGGATGGGTGATCTGGCCGCCGTCGGGGACGTGCAGCAAGCCCGTCCCGTCGAGCGGCACCGACGCGCGCAGGTTGAACGAGGAGTCCTCGTGGCAATAGGCGCAGTTGACGTCGAGATAAGCGCGGACCCGCGCCTCCAGCCCGGCGTTGGCGTCGTGGATGTCGGCGTGGGCCGGCAGGCCGGCGGCGGGCTCCGGCAGCGTTCCGAGGTAGCCGGCTGACTCTAACAACTCCAGGTAGTTCCCGGCTTGTCCGGCCAGCGGCGTGCGGGCATGGTTGAGCTGGCGGGTGTCGAAGCCGAGCACGTGGCCGGCCCCGGGATTGTGGCAGGTGATGCACTGGGTGTGCGACGGGATCAGCCAGGGCCGGCTGATGTCCGGGGTGGCCGGGTTGTTGTCATCGTCGACCGCGAGGTTGAACGACACGCCGCCCGGGCCGACCAGGTCCGCCTCCGTCCCCGCCTCGTTCCACCGGTAGGAAACCCCGTAAACCCCGCCGGCGTTCTTCACCAGCACGCGGGTCTCGAGGCGCTTGCGGCTGGCGGGGTCGCCCTCGCGCAGCTCCATCTCGAAATGCTTCACCCACAGCGCGCCGTCGGGAAAGGTCCAGGTGTCGTCGCGGTCGAATCCGAACCGCCCTTCCGGCAGCGCGAACCAGCGGCGCTTCTCCGCCTGGTCGGACCAGAAGGTGACATTCGGCTCGTAGGGCAGCAGGCCGGGGTTGGGTGCCAGACCGGCGAGGTCGGCGAAGAGCCCGGTGGCGGAAAGCGTGGTCGGGAAAGTGTCGGCCCCCACGGTGTTGGACTTCAAGCGGAAGACCTTGCCGATCTGGCCGTCGGAGGCGAACAGGCCGCCGGCCTCGCTGTTCCAGCTCAGGATCAGGATGTCGCCGTTCGACGGATCGGGGTGGAAGCCGACCACGCCGGGAATCCCGCCGATCCGGTTGACCGTCGGATTGCCCGGCGCCGCGCCGCGCTCGAGCGACCAGAGGTGGCCGTTGAGCCAGTCGCCGAAGAGATACTTTCCATCGAGCGGCGGATATTTCGAGCCGCGATAGACATATCCCCCGGTGACCGAGGCCCCCTGGTAGCTGCCGCCGCCGCGTTCGTAGAACCACTCGGGATCGCGCAGCGTGACGCCGGCCGCCGGGGCGGCGTAGTTGGTGCCGACGACCGGCCCGTTGATCACGGTGCCATCGCCGCGGGTGTAGGTCTGCACCCCTCCCCCGCCCTCGCGGATCCGCCAGCCGGCGTTGTCGCCCTTGCGCAGGATGTTGACTTCCTCGCGGCTCGACCCGCCGTCGCTGCCGATGTCGCCGTGCCAGATCACCGGCTCGCCGTCGATGCTGTCGAAGCTGAACTGCCAGGGGTTGCGCGCGCCGCTGACGTAGATCTCCGAGCGCACCGCGTTCCAGGCGAACGACGCGCCGTTGTAACTCACCGTGCCGGAAGTGGCGGCGTACGGATTGTCGGCGGGGACCTTGTAATGGGCCAGTCCCCCGCTGGTCTTGACGAAGGCCGCGGGGTTCGGCTCGAGGTTGGCGGGACGGCGGTCGACATCGATCCGGATGATCGAACTCCAGAACTCGCCGCCGATCGTCTGCGAATTGGCGCCGGGGTTCCGCTCGTCGCCGAAGCCGAGATAGAGGTAGCCGTCGGGGCCGAACCTGACGCCGTCGATGTTGTGGTCCTGCGACCCGCTGTCCATCTCGATCATCACCACCTCGCTCAGCATGTCGACCGCGGCCAGGCCCGGCCCGGTCGCGGTGAAGCGCGAGAGCCGGACGCTGCCGACCGCGCCGTTGGTGGCGGCACCGGCCTCGAAGTTATAGGAAACATAGACGTACGGGCTGCCGTCCTCGAAGTCCGGATGCAGCGCGAAGGCCTTGACGCCCATCTCGGTGAAAAAGTCGAGCTGGCCGCCCTGCGCGGCCTTCCACGCGGGGCTGGTGAAGTTCATGAAGACATGCCGGGTGACCGGAGTCGCGGACATGTCGGGGATTTCCCAGACGATGCCGTCCTTCTCCGCGACGAAGAAGCGCTTGTTGTTGCCCTCGATGCTGGTCATCCAGGTCGGCTGCTCGAAGTTGAAGGCCCCGCGACCGGTGAAGGCGTCCTCGGTGGTCAGCGTGGTGAGCGGCAGGGCGGCGGGGAAATCCACCGTCGCGGGAGCGACCCGGATCGCGCCGGTGAAGGTGACCGTGACCGTCGCTTCGTTCGACGGGCCGGAGGCATCGGTGAAGCGGTAGCGGAAAGTGTCGGTCGGCGGGGTGCCGTTGAGATGGGTGTAGAGGATCGACCGGTCCGGCTGGACGACCGCCGTGCCCGCGGCCGGGGCCTGGACGATCTCCACCGCGGCCAGCGGCGGGAAGACCACGTCGTTGGCCAGCGGAGCGAACTTCCACTTCGCGCCGTGGTTCATCGTCACGCCATCCGCCGCGGCGTAGGCGGTGGCCGGCGCGGTGACCTGGCGCAGCACCAGCGCGGCGATGCTCGGGTCGCCGGCGATCGTCGACAGCGAGCCGCTCAAGGTGCCCGCGCCATCGACCGTGATCCCGCGGATGGTGCCGGCGAAGGTCCCGGGATTGGCGTAGAAGGTCGCGCCGTGGACCGGCACGATGTTCACGTTGGTCGCGCCGACCGTGAGCCCGAAGTCGCGCGGCGGATCGTGCTGGTCGGGATTCGAGTAGGCGGTCAGCGAGTAGGTCCCCGGCGGCAGGTTGGAGAAGGTGAAGCCGAGCGTCGCGCTGGTCAGGCCTTGTGCGCCCCAGAACCAATGGTCGCCGAAGGCATGGTCGATGCCGCCGTTGGTCAGGATGCGGCCGACGTTGAAGGCGGACACCCCGCCGCTGATCGCCAGCGTGACGGGCGTCGCGGTGTTGGTCCCGTCGGCGAGGTTGCCCAGGACCGGATCCCGCACCGCGTTGTGGTTGGTCGGCGGGTTGGCGAACACGTCGGCGTTGGTGGCGGGCACCACGAAGGCGTTCCATTTCGCGCCGTAACCGAGGTTCTGGGTCGCGGTGACCGCGTCCACCGACCCGAGCGCGCCGCCCGGGCCGCCTTGGAAGTCGATCTGCCACGCTTTCACCGCGCCGGAGTTCGAGGTGATCGAGGCCGGCAGCGTTCCCTTTTCAAATTCTGTTAGATTGGGGTCGCCGTCCTGATCGTAGTCGCCGGCCGCGGTCTGGCCGAGTCCGCCGAAATGCGTCTGCTCCCAGCTGTCGGTCATGCCGTCGCCATCGCTGTCCACCACCACCCCGCCGCCGCCGGCGCTGAGCAGGATGCCGCTGACGATCGGATTGGTCGTGGCCGCGCTGTCCATCACCTCGATCACCAGCGTGCCCGCGGCATTCGCCTGGACGCCGGTGAAGGTGTGGAACTGGCCGGTCCGCGCGTTCGCCCGGGTGAGGGCGGAGGGCCCGTAGGTGGCGGCACCGATCAGGGTGAAGGTGTCGGACGGCGTGCCGGTGGCGGTCGCCACCGCGTCGACGCGGAACACCAGCGCCGGATTCAAGCCGGTGAGCGTGATCCGGTAGGGCGACCCGTCGCCGAGGCTGAAGTTGCCGGCGATGTCCGTCACCACGCTGTCGACGAATTCCGGCGGGGCGCCGCCGCCGTTGCTCGCCAGCCCCGGCCAGTTGTTGGTGCCGTCGTTGTTGCTGAACTGGCAGTTGGCGGTGGCGATCGCGACGCCGTCGAGCGTCGCGCCGGCCAGGTTGACCACCGAGCCGGCGGCGACTCCCTGGTTGAGCGTCGCGAGGTTGTTCCAATTCGACGTCGGCGTGATCCCGAAGTCGATCCCCAGCTTCATGCCGTCGGCCAGCGGCACGGCATGGGCCACCGCCCCGAGGCACAGGAAGCCGGCGGACAAGAGCCGGCCGCCTTGGAACAACATGACATTTCTCATCCCCATCAGGATATCGGGCGAAGGTCGCGCCTTCCAGCGAATGTCTCCCACATTCACCTATTCGGAAACCACCGGCGCGTTCCTATGGGTTTTCAGCCTTTTCGGTCGGAAAACGGTCCGTCCACAGCGGAGCGAACGGGGTCTTGCTCTTCGGAACGATCAGGCCGTCGAGGCTTTGACCCTGCCAGTTGTCCCACCACTTGGCATCTTTCTCCGCGGTGGCTTTGGTCAATCCCTCCGCGTGCCGCCCTTCGGTCACGATTCCAGTCCCCGAGATCGTCAGAGCGTATCCCTCGATATCGTTCTCGCTCGGCTTTGAACTCCCGGTGAGTCGTTCGAGGGTGTCCGGCTCGATGTAGGCACTGATAAAGATCTTCTTGTCGTCTGTCCGCAGATTCTTGAATGTCGACTTCCCGAGAAGCCTCACCGGCTTCTTGCTGTGTTTGTCCAGGATCACGGCGAACCAGCGGGCCTCCAACTCCGGGATAAATCCTGACGGATCGGTGGTCTCCACCTCGATCTCCGCCTCGATCTCGATCCAATGGCGTGGTTTCGTCGTTTTGTCCCGGGGGCCGCTGACCTGGAACTCCGGGGTCTGCTGGGCCTCCCCGGCGATCTTGAGAATCTTCGCCCGATGGACCGGCTGCTGGGCTTCAAGCGGGGAAACCAGCGCCAGCGCTGAAAACAACGTGATGATGCGTTTCATGACTGTGATCTGACAGGATTATGATAATAGATTCAATCTTTTTCCGATCAACTAGCCTGGACACCGACGGGATTGGCCGCTTTCAATCGCTCAACACGCTCCAACTCCGGATCCGCCCCCGCGGATCCGCCCCCGCGGAGCCGGGCCCGGCGGATCAGGCGAGGATTCCGCTGACGACCTTGGCCGCTTCCACACCGGTGGGTTTCTGGTTGAGCCCTTGGAAGCGGAAGGTGAAGCGGTTGTGGTCCATCCCGAGGCAGTGGAGAAGGGTGGCGTTGAGGTCGCGGATGTGGACCGGATTCTCGACGATGTTATACGAGTAATCATCGGTCGTCCCGTAGCTGGTGCCCGCCTTGATTCCGCCGCCGGCGGCCCACATGCTGAAGCAGCGTCCGTGATGGTCGCGGCCGTTGCCGAGCTGGCCTTGGCTGTACACGGTGCGGCCGAATTCGCCGCCCCAGATGACCAGCGTGTCCTCGAGCAGGCCGCGCTGCTGGAGGTCGGTGATCAGCGCGGCGGAGGCCTGGTCGGTGTCGCGGCACTGGTTGGCGAGGTGGGTCGGCAGATTGTCGTGCTGGTCCCAGCCGCGGTGGAAGAGCTGGGTGAAGCGCACGCCGCGCTCCGCCATCCGGCGGGCGAGCAGGCAGTTGTAGGCGAAGGTCCCGGGGCGGCGCGCGTCGTCGCCGTAGAGCGCGAAGATCGAGTCCGGCTCGTCGGACAGGTCGGCGAGATCCGGCGCGGAGGTCTGCATGCGGAAGGCCATTTCATACTGGCTGATCCGCGTCAGGATCTCCGGGTCGGCCAGCTCGTCGTGGCGCATCCGGTTGAGGCCGGCGAGGTCGTCGAGCATCGCCCGGCGGTCGCTGCGCGCGACGCCGGCCGGGTCGTTGATGAAGAGCACCGGGTCCTTGCCGCTGCGGAATTGCACGCCCTGGTGGTTGGACGGCAGGAAGCCGCTGCCCCAGAGCCGCGAGAAAATCGGCTGGCCGGGGTTTTTCCCGGTGCCCTGGGAGACCAGCACGACGTAGGCCGGCAGGTTCTCATTGGTGCTGCCGAGACCGTAGGACACCCACGATCCCATGCTCGGCCGGCCGGGAAATTGCGAGCCGGTGTTGATGAAAGTGATGCCCGGGTCGTGGTTGATCGCCTCGGTGTGCATCGAGCGGATGACGGCGAGGTGGTCGGCGACCTTCGCGGTGTGGGGCAGCAGGTCGCTGATCCACTGGCCGCTTTCGCCGCGCTGTTGGAAGGCGGCGAGGCTTTTGCAGACCGGCAGGTTTTTCTGGCCCGAGGTCATGCCGGTCAGCCGCTGGCCCTGGCGGACCGAATCGGGCAAATCCTGGCCGTGGATCTTCTCGAGCCCGGGCTTGTGGTCGAACAGATCGATGTGCGACGGCCCGCCGGATTGGAACAGGTAGATCACGCGCTTGGCGGTCGGCGGGAAATGCGAGCCGGTGGTGCCGCCGCCCGGCGCGGAGTGGTCGGCGGCAAGCAGCGAGCGGGCGGCGATCGCGCCGAGGCCGAGCCCGGTCATGCCGAGGAAGCTGCGGCGGGTGGCCGCGTGAAGATGGGAGTCGAGCGGGTTCATGGCCGGTTGATGGCTTCGTCGAGATTGAGCAAGGTGGCGCCGACCATCGCGTAGGCGGCTTCTTCAGGAGTTCCGGCCAGTTTCGTCGCGGCCTCCGGGTCGCGGTCGTAGCGGGCCTGGTGGCGGGCCAGCGCGCGGGCGAGCAGGGCGGCTTCCTCCGGCACGGGCGGCCGGCCGCTGGCGAGGCGGAAGCCGTGGGCGAGCCGCTCGCCGGGCGTCGCGCCGCCATCCGCGATCATCCGGCGGCCGAGCGCCACGCCGGCTTCGACAAACTGCGGCTCGTTGAGCATCACCAGCGCCTGCAAGGGGGTGTTGGTGTTGCCGCGGACCACCGCGCAGGTTTCCCGCGTCGGGGCGTCGAACAAGGCCATGGCCGGCGGCGGCGAGGTCCGTTTCCAGAACGTGTAGATGCTGCGGCGGTGGACCGACGGCCCGCTGCCCGGCAGGAAGAGCTGGGCGGTGAAGGGATTGCCGTAGCCGAAATGGCTGATCTCGCTCCACAGGTCCGGCTGCGGCGGATGGACGCCGGGACCGCCGATCGCCGGATTGAGCAGGCCGCCAACCGCCAGCGCCTGGTCGCGCAGGATTTCAGCAGGCAAGCGCGAGCGGGGCGAGCGCGACATGGCTTCGTTGCGCGGATCCTTTTCCAACTGCTCCGCGCTGGCGGCGGCGGACTGGCGGTAGGTCTCCGACTTAAGGATGACGCGCAGCAGGTGGCGCAGGTCCCAGCCGTGCTCGACGAAATCGACCGCCAGCCAGTCGAGCAGCTCCGGGTGGGTCGGCCACGAGCCCTGGTTGCCGAAATCGCCGGCGGTCTCGACCAGTCCGCGGCCGAAAATCATCTGCCACATCCGGTTGACCGCGACGCGCGAGGTCAGCGGGTGGTCGGGCCGGACGATCCAGCGGGCGAGGTCGAGGCGGGTCGGATTTTCCGCGGC
>CAMCYK010000168.1 GCA_945883695.1 Akkermansia muciniphila
TTCCAGCAGCCTCGCCTCGCCGCCCTCGCCTTCGAAGCGCTTCAGGAATTTCGCCCGTTCCGGAACCTTCACCAGGATGTGGAAGTGGTTGGCCATCACCGCGTAGGTGAGGACTTCCATGCCGGAGAATTTCGCCATCCGCCACATCAACCGGAGGAAGGCCTCCTTCTCGGTGTCGCCGAACAGCTTCGCGCCGCCCGCGGTGCGGCTCATCACGTGATAGGCCTGCCCGCCGGCGTGCTCCCCGCCGAACTGGCCGAGCAGGCGCCGCGGCGGGCGCTTCATCGACCGCCCGAGGCTGCCCATCCGCCCCGGCATCGCGGCGGTGGGGAGGGTGACTTTGTCGAGCGGGGAGAGTTCCTTCAGTTCATTGACTTTCATCACCATACGCTTGTTCGAGGAGAATAGAATCCTAGGCGGAGCGCGTTGTCAATCTACAAAATGCCTGTCGATCAGCAGTGTCTTGAAAGTAGTCTCTCGTGACATGACAAGTCGGCTCACCCCACCCAAGGATAAAGCGCCCCCGCCAGCGTCGCGGTAATCAAAGTGGTCACCGTACCGCCGAGCACCGCCTTGAAACCGAGCGCCGCGAGGGTCGGCCGCTGGTTCGGCGCGAGGCTGCCGGTGCCGCCGAGCTGGATCCCGATCGATGAGAAATTCGCGAAGCCGCAGAGCGCGAAGGTCGCTAGGAAAATCGATTTCGGATCGAGCGCCACCGCCGGATCCCCCAGGCCCGCCGCTTTCAGCTCGCCGAGTTGGGTGTAGGCGACGAACTCGTTGAACACGACCTTCGATCCCAACAGCGAACCGATCTCCCGGATGTCCGCGCCCGGCACGCCGATCAACCACGCGAAGGGAGAAAAGATCCAGCCGAGCAGCCAATCGAGCGTCAGCGTCGGATGGATCATCGACAGACCCGCGTTGACCAGCGCCGCGAAGGCGATGAAGGCGATCAGCATCGCCCCGACGTTGAGTGCCAGCTTCAGCCCGTCGGAGGTGCCATTGGCGAGGGCATCGAGAAAATTCGCGCCCAGCCGGTCCCGCGGGACACTGAGCGAGTTGTCAGGCGTGCCGGTCTCCGGCACCAGAATCTTCGCGACCACCAGCGAGGCGGGGGCCGCCATGAAGGAAGCGCAGAGCAGGAACTTCGCGAAGGCCTGCTGCTGGACCGGATCGGTCCCGCCGAGGATCATGATGTAGGCCACCAGCACGCCGCCGGCGATGGTGCCCATGCCGCTGGTCATCAGCGCGAAGATCTCGCTGCGGGTCATCTTCGCGACGTACGGCTTGACCATCAGCGGCGACTCGGTCTGCCCGAGGAAAACCGATGCCGCGGCGGCCAGGGATTCCGCGCCGGAGAGCTTCATGAATTTCCGGGTCACCCAGGCGAAGGCCCACACCACCCTCTGCAGCACGCCCCAGTAATAAAGCAGCGAGCACAGCGCGGAGAAGAAGATGATGGTGGGCAGCACCTGGAAGGCGAAGATGAAGCCGAGGCCCCGCTGCGCCGCGGGGTCGGCCAGCGGGCCGAAAACGAACATCGCGCCTTCCCGCGAGAAGCCGGTGATCCACACGAAGAACGACGCGAGCGCGCTAAACGCCTGGCTGCCGCCGGGCACCACTAGAAACAACAAGGCGAGCAGCAGTTGCAGCGTCATCCCGCCCCCGACCAGCCGCCAGTTGATCGCCTTGCGCTTTTCCGAAAGCAAGGCGCACAGCCCGATCAGGCAGGCGATGCCGAAGAGGGCGCGGAGCAGGTCGACGGGCATGGGTGCTCTTCTAGCAGCATAGGGCAGGCCGGAAAGCCGGAAGAAAGAGGGGAACGGGCGGCTCGCCCGTTTTCAGACCTCCTTCAGCCCCGGATCCTTGGGCGCGCCGCCCGTGTCCCTATTGACCGAGCGACAAGTCTTGCATCCCGCCACCGCTCCACTACGCCTTCCCGCCTTCCAAATGAAACGCGTGGTCATCCATACCGACGGGGCCTGCAAGGGCAATCCGGGCCCCGGTGGCTACGGCGTCGTGATGGTCTGCGGCAAGCACCGGCTGGAGCTGTCGAAGGGCTTCGCCCGCACCACCAACAACCGGATGGAGCTGATGGCCACCATCGTGGCGCTGGAAACGCTCAAGGAACCCTGCCAGATCGAGCTGCTGTCGGATTCCCGCTACGTCATCGACGCGATGACCAAGAACTGGCTCAAGGGCTGGAAAGCCAAGGGGTGGAAAACCGCCTCGAACGCTCCGGTCAAAAACAAGGACCTGTGGCTGCGGCTGTCCGCCGCGGCGGAGGGACACGCGGTCACCTGGAAATGGTTGCGCGGCCACGCCGGCCACCGGGAAAACGAGCGCTGCGACGTGCTCGCCGTGGCCGCCGCCACCGGCCGCGAGCTGCCCGCCGACACGGGCTTCGAAGCCTGAGCGTCCCCATGGGATTGCCAGACCCGCCGCTTTCGGGCATTCCCCTGCCATGCAAGTCCCCCGCCTGATCGCTGGTTGCGCCTTCCTCGCCTCGGTCTGCCACGCCGCTCCGGGCTTTCTCCGCGAGCCCGCGCTGCACGGCGACACCCTGGTGTTCACCGCCGAAGGCGACCTCTGGCAAGTCCCCGTGCAAGGCGGCGCCGCCCGCCGGTTGACCAGCCATCCGGGCATCGAAGCCGCCGCCACGCTCTCGCCCGATGGCCGGCAGCTCGCCTTCTCGGCCCAATACGAAGGTCCCACCGAGGTCTATGTGATGCCGCTGGCCGGCGGCCCGCCGAAACGCCTGACCTGGCACGGCGAAGGCGCGCGGCCGGTCGGCTGGACGCCGGACGGCAAGGTGCTGTGCGCCACCCGGGCCTACTCGACCTTGCCGAATGAGCAGCTGGTGGCGATCGATCCCGCCAGCGGCCTCGACACCTTGCTCCCGCTCGCCCAGGCAAGCGACGGCCGCTTCGACCCCGCCGGCAAGCGGCTGGTCTTCACCCGCCTGCCCGCCCAAGGCAGCAGCACCCGACGCTACCAGGGCGGCACCGCGCAGAACCTGTGGCGCTTCGACGAAGGCGCCGCGGCCGCCGTCCCGCTCACCGCCGACTTCCCCGGCACCTCGAAAAGCCCGCTGTGGTGGCAAGAGCGCCTTTATTTCCTCAGCGACCGCTCGGGGGTGATGAACCTGTGGTCGATGACGCCGGACGGCAAGGATCCCCAGCCGCTCACCCGGCATGATGACTTCGAAGTCCGCCACGCCGATCTGCACCAGGGCCGCGTCGTCTATCAGCAGGCCGGCAGCTTGCGGCTGCTCGACCTCGCGGACGGCAGCAACCGGGAGATCGCCATCACCCTCCCCTCCGATTTCGACCAGACCCGCGGCCGCTGGGTGAAGAAGCCCCTCGATTTCCTCACCCGTTTCAGCCTGTCGCCCGACGGCTCGAAACTCGCTCTAACAGCACGTGGCAGCGTCTTCATCGCCCCGGTCAAGCCGGGCGGACGCTTCCTCGAAATCCCGCGCCCGCCGGAGGTCCGCTACCGCGAGGCGAGCTTCCTGCCCGACGGGAAATCGCTGGTCGCCCAGACCGACGAAACCGGCGAGATCGAGATGGTGAAGCTGCCCGCCAACGGCGTCGGCGCGCCGGAGTTGCTGACGCGGGACGGCGGGATTTTCCGCTTCGCCCCGCTGCCCTCGCCCGATGGCCTCCGCCTCGCCTGGCAGGACAAGAACCTCGACCTCTGGGTGCGCGACCTGACGACCGGTCAGACGGTCAAGGTCAGCACTTCGCCGATGCGCGGCTTCCCCGGTCTCGCGTGGTCGCCCGACAGCCAGTGGCTGGCTTTCGTCGAACCCGCGCCGAACACCTTCACCCGCATCCGGCTGTTCCCTGCCGCCGGCGGCACGACGATCGACGCCACCGGCGACCGCGTGATGAGCGGCTCCCCCGCGTGGTCCGCCGACGGCAAGTGGCTGTATTTCCTCAGCGACCGCGAGCTGCAATCGCTGGTCAAATCCCCCTGGGGACCTCGCCAGCCGGAGCCCTTCTTCACCGAGAGCACGCGGATCTACGCGCTGTCGCTGCTCAAGGACGGGCGTTTTCCGTTCACCCCGCCGGACGAGTTGAACGCGGAGCCACCGAAGGAAAAGAAGGACGACGAAAAGAACGGCGGCGACAAGCCCGCCGCGGTGCCGGTCGTCATCGATGCCGACGGGCTGGCCGCCCGCCTGTTCGAGGTGCCCGGCGTGTCGGGAAACTTGTCCGGACTCACCGCCACGCCGAAGTATCTCTTCTTCAACTCGCAGGCCCCCGGCGCGGACACCAAACCGCGGCTGATGCGGCTGGAAATCACCCACGACAAGCCGGAGGCCAAGCTCTTCGCCGATGACCCGAAGGGCTGGGAGATCTCGCTCGACGGCAAGTCGATCGCCCTGCGCAAGGGCGACGCCTTCCACGTGGTCCCGACCACCGGCGATTGCCCGGCCCAGCTCGAGCCAGCGGTTCCGCTCGGGGCCTGGAGCTTCGCGGTGGATCCGCGCGAGGAGTGGCGGCAGATCTACCGCGAGTCCTGGCGGATGCTGCGCGATTTCTTCTACGATCCGAAGATGCACGGCCTCGACTGGCTGGCGATCCGCAAGAAATACGAACCGCTGGTCGACCGGATCGCCGACCGCTCGGACCTCAGCGAGATCCTCCACGAGATGTCAGGTGAGTTGAGTGCCTTGCATATCTATGTCCGCCATGGCGACTTCCGCGAAGGGCCGGACAGCATCCAGCCCTCGTCGCTCGGCGCGCGGCTGTCGCGCGACGCGGCCAGCGGCGGCTGGAAGGTGGACCATATCCACGCCAGCGATCCCGACTACCCCGGTGCCGCCAGCCCGCTCGCCCGGCAAGGAGTCGGCATGACGGCGGGCGACATCATCGTCGCCATCAACGGCCGCGAGCTGAAGACGGTCGAGCACCCGCAGCCACTGTTGGCGCAGAAGGCCGGCCAGCCGGTGCTGCTCGACGTCCTCGCGGCGCAAGGGGGCGCGCGGCGGAACGTGCTGGTCCGCCCGCTTTCCCCGGAAGCCGCGGCGGACTTGCGGCACGCGGAATGGGAATACACCCGCCGTCTCGAGACGGAAAAATCCGGCGAAGGGAAGATCGGCTACGTCCATCTGCGCAACATGGGGCCGGAAAGCATTCTCGAATGGGCGCGCGATTTCTATCCGGTCCACGACCGCCAGGGACTGGTGATCGACATGCGCCACAACCGCGGCGGCAACACCGACTCGTGGATCCTCAGCCGGCTGCTGCGCAAGGCCTGGTTCCACTGGTCGCCGCGCGCGGGCCAGCCTTATCCTAACATGCAATACGCGTTCCGCGGCCATGTCGCCGTGTTGTGCAACGAATGGACCTCGAGCGACGGCGAGGCCTTTTCGGAAGGCTTCCGCCGGCTCGGTCTCGGCAAGGTCTTCGGCACCCGCACCTGGGGCGGCCAGATCTGGCTCAACGCCCAGCGCTGGCTGGTCGACAACGGCATGTGCACCGCCGCCGAGATCGGCGTCTACGGGCCCGAGGGCGAGTGGCTGATCGAGGGCACCGGGCTTGTGCCGGATGTCACGGTCGACAATGAACCGCACGCCACTTTCCAAGGAAAGGACGTCCAGCTCGAAACCGCGCTGAAGCATCTCCGGGAGGAAATCGCCAGGGACCCGCGCCCGGTTCCCCAGCCGCCCCCGCGGCCGGACAAGACGAAGTAGCGCCGGGGCTCCCCGCGGTGGCTCCTCACCTTCGGCGCGCGAGCTTGCCTCCGCGCGCCAGTCCGGCCTGAATGCCGCGGATGCGACTCCTCGATCCCTTCCTCTATCTCGTCGGCCACCGCGGAGCGATCGAGCGGATCGCGGCCACCCGCCATGCCTGGATCGTCGGCGCGATCCTCGTGCTCAGCGCCGGCATCGCGCGCAACTACGATCACCTCGACCTGCTGCGCGAACCCGAGTGGTTCATCGGGCCTTTCGTGGCCTCCGCGGTGTCCATCATCTTCATTTACGTGTGCATCGCCGGCCGGCTGAAACTCGACGCGGTCGGCAACTACCACCGGCAATGGGGCACCTTCCTCACCCTCGCGTGGCTCACCGCGCCCTGCGCCTGGCTTTACGGCATCCCGGTCGAAAGCATGACCGACATCATCACCGCGACGAAATGGAACATCGCCTTCCTCGCGATCGTCTCGCTCTGGCGGGTCGCCCTGATGACCCGCGCGGTGGCGGTGCTGACGGGCGTAACAACCAGCCGCGCGCTGGTGTTGATCCTCGCCCCGGCGGCCTTCGAAATGATGGTCGGCTCGCTTTTCGGGAGCCGGTCGCTGGTCCAGATCATGGGCGGGGTGCGGCTGCCGCCCCACACCGAACTCTTGCATCAGGCGGGTCAATCCGCCATCGAGGCCTCGTTCTGGGTGTTCCTGATTTCGGTCTGCTTTTGCTGGAGCATCAAGGGCGTGGCGCTGACCCCGCTCGATCGTCCGGGTGCGAAAAACTTACCGCGTCCGGCGATCGCCCTCGCCGTCGCATCGCTGGCGGCCTGGGCGCTGGCGGCGTTGCCCTTCCACGGGCGGATCGTGAACCGCGACCGGCTCAAGCAGCTCCTCAAAGACGATCAGTTCGCCGAAGCGGTGGCCTTCGCCTCCTCGAGAACCCGCGCCGATTTCCCGCCGGACCACTACTTGCCGCCGGCACCCGATAGCTGGAGTTTTCCGCTCGAGTTGCTCGATGCCCTCCCGGCGGACGCACCCGGCTGGCTGCGCGAGGAATGGCTGGGCAACGCGGTGGAAGCTTTCGTGCTGCAGCGCGGACTCAGGAGCGACATCTGGGAGGAACTGCTCGAGTCCCACCCCGCCGTGGCTGCCGGAGTGAAGGCGCGGGCGGAAGAACTGCGGTCCCGGCCCGAGCGAACTTGGGACGAGAGGAACTGGCTGACGAGCTTCGACCAGCTGGTCGAACCCGCGAAATCTCCGGCCGAACCGGAACCCGGCGAGCCCCCGAATCCATGAATCCGCTGCCACCGCTTCTCCTGGGCGTCGCGCTGCTCGCCGCCTGCGGACCGGCGGTGCCGCCGATGCCGCCCGCGCCGTCGTCCGGCTTGTCCGTCGCGGCCGTCCGCGCCGACTCGGACCAGCGCTTCTCCGTTCTGTTAGATGCGGCCGCGGCCCCCGACATCTTCTCGAATTACGCGACCGACCGGCCTTCGCCGTGGGGCGGGAATTTCACCCGCCGGCTGAATTTCACCGGCGTCGCCTGGGACGACTCCCGCACCGCCACCCTGGTCACCCCGGAGCACGTCGTGATGGCGGCGCACTACCCGCGGCCGGTCGGCTCGACGCTCATCTTCCACGACCGCGGCGGGCGGCCGCAGCGGCGCGAGCTGGTGGCGGTGGAATCGCTGGCGGGCCTCGCCGACGTCGCGGTCGGGCGCCTCGACTCGCCCGTGCCGGACAGCGTGCGACCCTACCGGCTGCTGCCGCCCTCGGACGGCTACGGCGCGCTCGCCGGCTGCCTGGCGGTGGTGACCGACCAGCAGCGCAAGGCCTTTCTCCACGAGATCGCCGGCGTCTACGGCCATGCCCTCTCCTTCCGCTATCCCGCCCCGTCGCGGATCCCGCCGCACCTGACCAAGCCGCTGATCAAGGGCGACTCGGGGAATCCTTCGTTCCTGCTGGTGGGCGGCGAGCTGGTCCTGATCGAAACCCACACCGGCGGCGGCCCCGGGAGCGGCCCTTTCCTTTCATCACCGCCGGTCTTTGCCGCGATCCAAGCCGCCGTCACCCGTCTCGGCGGCGGCCACACGCTTCAAGTGGTGCCACTCGGGGAGTGATTGTAGATGGTAGATGGTGGGGCAGGACTCGCGGCGGAGCCGCTTTTGGACTGCTGCGATCGTTCGCAGCTCTCGAATCCACCGGTAGAGACCGCCACCCCCGTGGACCCGAGGCGGCCCGCCGGGATCGCCTCCGCCGGCCACAACGGCCCGCCGCCCCCTCCATCCAGAGAGCTGCGAATCACATCGCAGCAGTCCGAAAGCCTGCGGCGGCGACGAGGCGGCATCCTGCCGGGGTGGGCGCGGCGTCCGCCCTTCGGTGGACGGCACCTTCCACCTTCCACCTTCCACCCTCCACCCTCCACCTTCCACCCTCCACCCTCCACCCTCCACCATCCACCATCCACCCTCCACCATCCACCATCCACCCTCCACCCTCCACCATCCACCATCCACCATCCACCAGGCACCAGGCACCAGGCACCAGGCACCATCTACTGCCCCTTCCCGGCCCCTCCCGCCGGCGCGACCTTCGAACCGAGGGCCTGGTGGATCATGATCAACTCGCCGATGTTCTCCAGGTTCAGCAAGCCGACCAGCTTCCCGCCGGCCAGCACCGGGACGCTGGCGATCTGCTTGGCGCCCATCGCTTCCAGCGTCGGAATCAACAGGTCCGACTCGTCGACCGGCTGGCAGTCGCGGCCCATCACGTCCCCGACGCGGTCGCCGCGGCGGCCGTCGGCCAGCGCCTTGACCAGCTCGTTGCGGCGCAGGATACCGAGCACCCGTCCGTCGTCCATCACCGGGAAATCCTGCTGCGATCCCGCCAGCAATTCCTCGATCGCCCGGTCCAGGCCGTCCGTGGCGGACAAGGTCCGGAAACGCTTCATCATCGCGTCCCGCACCCGCAGCCCGGCCAAGGCCGACTCGGTTTCGACCTGCTGGGCTTCCGCCTGCGCGCCGAGGAAAACGAAGATGGCGATGAACACCAGGAAGGGGTTGTGGAAGAAGCCGACCACCCCGAGCACGATCGCCATCGCCTGGCCGACGTTGGCCGCGATCACCGTGGCGCGCGGCCGGCCGATCCGCGCGGCGAGGAAGGAGCGCAGCACGCGCCCGCCATCCATCGGAAAGGCCGGCAGCAGGTTGAAGGCGGCGAGGATCAGGTTGACCCACATCAGTTGCGCCAGGAAGCGCCCGCGGAACCACTCGATTTCCAGCAGCCGGTTGGCGCCATCGAGCACCACCAGCACGATGAACAGCAGCGCCGCGATCACCACGTTGACCGCCGGACCGGCCAGCGCGACCCAGAATTCCTGCATCGGCCGCTCCGGGATCCGCTCCAGCCGCGCGACCCCGCCGATCGGCAGCAGCGTGATGTCGCGGGTGCCCACCCCGTAGCGTCGGGCCGTCAGCGCGTGGCCGAATTCGTGGAGGACCACGCAGCCGAACAGCGCCAGCACGAAGACCACCCCGGCCAGGGCCTGGCCCGCGGTGTCGCCGGAACCGAGGTGCGAGAAAAACACCCAGCCGATCAGCAGCGCGAAAGTCCAGTGCAGGTAAACCCCGATCCCGGCGTAGCTCCCCAGTTTCAGCGACCACTTCATGCGCCTAACCTCCCTGCCCGCGCGGCGGATTGCATTCGAAATCTCAGGTTTGTTGCCGAGGCACGACAACGTTCCATCCGCGGCCCGCGGGCGGGGACCAGGCCGCTCCTGGTCCCCGCGGATTGCTCAGGGGCGCTTCTGCTTTTGCTCGTCGCGATAGCCGACGATCAACGAGGTCACGATGCCGGTGGCGAGGACGCCGAGGATCACGCCGAGCACGGTGAGGTTGTAGGATTCGCCGAGCCAACCCTTGAGCTGCTTGGCCGCCAGCATTTTCGCGCCGACCAGGATGAGCACCAGCGAAAGCGCCGGCTTGAGGTAGCGGAACTTGTCGATGAGCCCGGCGAGCGCGAAGTAGAGGGAGCGCAGGCCGAGGATGGCGAAGACGTTGCTGGTGAAGACCAGGAAGGGATCCGCGGTGATCGAGAACACGGCGGGAATGGAATCCACCGCGAAGATCAGGTCGGTGACCTCCACCAGGATCAGCGCCACCGCGAGCGGGGTGAGCAGCAACTTGCCGACCGGTGCCCCCATGAGCACCGGGTCCGGCACGGCCGCTTTGCCGGGTTCCGCCGCTTCGGCCGCCCACTGTCCGCCCGCCCTGACCATGAAATGCTGGCCGTGGAAATCACGGGTCACCGGGAAGAAGCGCCTCACCCAGCGCAACACCGGA
Source organism: Akkermansia muciniphila (assembly GCA_945883695.1). Taxonomy (GTDB): domain Bacteria; phylum Verrucomicrobiota; class Verrucomicrobiia; order Verrucomicrobiales; family Akkermansiaceae; genus Haloferula; species Haloferula muciniphila_A. Next base: position 10,035 of record CAMCYK010000168.1, read on the forward strand.
TTGTTCTCGGGATGCTCTTCCTTTTCCTTCATCACGAGCATCTTGACGCCGGTGAAGACGAGGAAGACGCCGAAAACATAGAGGATCCAATGGAAGGTCTGCACCAGGATCGCACCCATCCCGATCATCGTCCCGCGCATGACCAGCGCGCCGAGGATGCCCCAGAAGAGCACCCGGTGCTGGTAGCGCGGAGGAACGGCCAGCGAGGTGAACACCATCGCAATCACGAAGATGTTGTCCACGCTGAGCGATTTCTCGACGACGTAGGCGGTCAGGTATTTCGTGGCGGCTTCCTTGCCGGTGTTCGCCGTCCCGTCCACGGCATCGACCGCCAGGCCGAGCCCGAACCATTGGCCCTGGTAGGCATGGTAAACGACGGACGAGAACGCGACGCCGAGCGTCACCCAGACGGCGGACCAGCCGAGCGCTTCCTTGAAGCCGACGACGTGGGATTTGCGGTGGAAGACGCCGAGGTCCAGCGCCAGCATGGCGAGCACGAAGGCGATGAAGATCACCCAGGCCCAGACCGTGCCGGAGCTTTGGAGCGAGGCCAGCAGGGTGGCGGGGAATTGGAGGTCCGGCAACTGCCGGAAAAAGTCGGGATAAATGTGCATGAGAAAGAATGGCCACGAGCAGCCCGTGGCGGGGATGGATCAGTGAATCGATGAGCGGGAAGAAGAACGCGGAACAGGACGCGCTCACGCGGGGCGGAGTTGCGCGGCCCGCGGGGCGGAACGCATTGCCAAGGGCAATCCGGGCGGATGGACCGCAAGGGACCGGAGACCACGCCGCGCCAAAACAAAGCCAAGGCGGGCGGGCCGGAGATCGTCGGGATCAAGCCGCGAACGGCGGCGCCCGGCATCCCGCGTTGCTTCCCGCGGCCACCCTGCCAAGTCCGCCCGCCGAGACTTCGGGGCGGAGCACCTGGCCCTCGGGCGGAAGCGGCGCTTCGCTTGGACGGTCTGACGAAACATTCTTGAACAGCGTGACCGTCTTGCGGAACACGCTCCGGTCGGGCGATCCTTCATCGACCTCATCCCACACCACCTCGTCCGCACAGGTCGGTTGCGCCCGGCACGAATCCCAATCCACCATGCAAGTGATCGCCTCCATTGCGAAGAACGCGATAAGGGGGAGAATCAGCAGGATTCTCAGATGCCAGAAAGGCTTGTCCGGGTGTGCATTCAAAATCAACGGGACGACCGAATTCGACCGGGTCGCAAGGGCGTCCGGGCGGCAGATATCGTGGATTTCGAATGCTTGTCAACCCGCCAGAATCGGCGGATCCGCGGCCGCTCGAATGGCGCGTTGGCAAGTGGAAACCGGCCCCGAATTTCTACCGCTTCCGGTCTGAGTGCCGGAATCTTTCTACTCCGGATGTTCACCGCGGATGATGTCCAGCAATGACCGGTTGTCATACTCTGTGAGCTGGAACCATCCGAAATGAAGGGCGGTGAGACCGAAACCCAGGCCGCTGAGAAATCCACCGATGTGCGCCCAATAAGCGATCATGCCACCACCCCCGAAGGCTCCCCAAATATCGAATAGAAACCATGCGCCAATAATCAACCAAGCCTTGCACGAAGTCGAACCTCCCCGTATCAGGAAAAGCCAAAATAAATAAACCCGGTTCAATGGATACATCGCCAAGGTCACCCCGACGATTCCGTTGATCGCGCCGCTCGCTCCAATCGCCAGTGATCCATCCAGCAATACATGCGTGCCCCCTGCGATCAGCGTGCAAACCAAAAAAGTGACCAGGTAAATCCAATTGTTCGTGTTGGTGCAGACAGCATTACCGAACACCCACAAGAAGATCATGTTTCCCGCAAGGTGGATGATATCCGCGTGCAGCAAGACGTGTCCAACAAGGCCGGGAAAGGAGAATCCATCCAAGACAAGGGCATCGAAATCGCCGGACTCCAAGCCACCGCCAAAAAGAGCGATCAACGAGACGATTGAGCATGCCGCCACGATGAGCCAGTTCGCCCACGGCCTCTCTTGCTGGAGAGTTTCTATTTCGTAAGGGACGAGGAGAAACATGTTTCAGAGAGGAACGGTGAGTGGTGGCACCGGCGAAAACAAGCTCTGATTCAACGGGCGACTTTATCGCCGGCTCTAGTTAGCGAATTGGTTTCGGCCACTTCAATAGTATCCGAACGTCCCCGCACTACCGCTCGCCTTGAGATACACCCATATTCGAGCGAATCTGCGGGTCTTCGGATCCTTGTAAACCTTGGCCTGATCCGGCTCGATTGCAATCGCCATCGGATGTGCCCAAATTTCACCAACCCCGACATATTCTCCCTTGCGACTGAGGTAAACAGCCCACGGGCCGCCCGTCGCCCCGAACTCGTCAGGACTTCCCGAAAGAAGCATATCGTCTTGCCCGTCGTCATCGAGGTCGGCCAAGAGTCGTTGTCGCTCGACATACTTCGCTTTGCCAGTTGGATCGGGCAGCGGTTTGAGCGAAGGGTCATCCGCCAAAACGTGAAGTGATGTGAGGATGATGAGTACGAATGTGGTCTTCATTTTCTTCGCTAACAGTATTGATCACCGACCGGTCGGAATTGCCCCGTGGTCTCCGACCGGTCGGAGAACAAGGGAAAACCCGACCGGGAATTACGGAGTTCCGGGCAGATCGTTCATGGTCGGGACGCTAGCCGTTCCATGATGGCGATCCAAGGGGAAACGAAGTCCCGTCGGGACAGGGAGCTCACTTCTTCTTGTTCTTCGCCTCGTCGAGCTTCTCGCGGACCTTGTCGGAGAGCTCGGTGTAGAGCGCCTCGTCGGCGCGGAGGGCTTCCTTGGCGGCATCGCGGCCCTGCGCGAGCTGGGCGCCGTTGTAGGCGAACCACGAGCCGCGCTTCTGGATCAGTTCCATCTCGAGGGCGAGGTCGAGCAGCGAGCCGACCGAGGAGATGCCCTCGTTGTACATGATGTCGAACTCGCACTCGGTGAAGGGCGGCGCGACCTTGTTCTTCACGATCTTGATCTTGGTGCGGCTGCCCTGGACGCTGCCGTCGGTGGCCTTGATCTGGCCGATCCGGCGGATGTCGACGCGGACCGAGGAGAAGAACTACAGCGCGCGGCCGCCGGGGGTGGTGTCCGGGTTGCCGAACATCACACCGATCTTCTCGCGGATCTGGTTGGTGAAGATGCAGACGGTGCGGGCCTTGGCGATGAAGCTGGTGAGCTTGCGCATCGCGGCGCTCATCAGGCGGGCCTGGGCACCGACGGTGGAGTCGCCGATCTCGCCGTCGAGTTCCTGCTTGGTGACCAGCGCGGCGACCGAGTCGAGGACGATCACGTCGATCGCGTTCGAGCGGACCAGCGCCTCGCAGATTTGCAGGGCTTCCTCACCGGAGGAGGGCTGGGAGACCAGGAGGTCGTCGAGGTTGACGCCGAGCATCTTCGCGTACTGGGGGTCGAGGGCGTGCTCGACGTCGATGAAGGCGGCCAGGCCGCCCTTTTTCTGGGCCTGGGCGATGACGGTGAGGGTGAGGGTGGTCTTGCCGGAGGACTCCGGGCCGAACACCTCGATGATCCGGCCGCGCGGGAAGCCGCCAACGCCGAGGGCGCGGTCGATCAGCAGGTTGCCGGTCGGGATGACGTCGACATCGACGCGGTGGCCGTCGCCCATCCGCATGATGGCGGCTTCGCCGAACTCCTTCTGGATGCTGGAGATGGCGAGGTCGAGGTTGCGTTTGCGGGCGTCGGCGAGCTTGTCGGAGGGGTCTTCGGTGGTCTTGGCCATGGTGTTCGTGTGAGTTCGTGGAGGTTGTTGCAGGAGGGGGCGCGGGCGTCAAACAAAAGATGTTCACTCGAACAAAAAAGAGACTTTT
>CAMCYK010000169.1 GCA_945883695.1 Akkermansia muciniphila
GCCAGCATCGGCATCGAATGCTCGCTGCGGTATTCCTGCTCGGCGGCGATCAGCACCACGTGCTTGCCCTTGCCCGGCCCCTCGCCGCCGGGATAGGTCAGCCATAGCGGGCTTTCGGGGACCGGATGGGCCGCCATGGCCAGCGCGGGCAGGAGGACGAGCGGCAGGAGAATGGAGAGCGATTTCATGAACATGATTTTGCGGGATCTCAGCGGGTGCCGGCGGCGGCCGGCACTTGATTGACGGTGTAGTAGGCGTGGCGGTGCAGGAGTTCCTCGCCGTCGCGCGAGCGCAGGGCCGCCAGGTCGAACTCGTGGACATGGCCCTTGGTCAGCGCGTCGAGCACCAGGGTGGCGCTCATGCCGTCGCCGGCGAGCGTCACCGACTTCACCGCCGGGGCGGTCTGATCGACCTCGGGACCGCCGTAGCCCTGATGATAGCGGTGGGTGAAAGTCGTCACCTTGTAGGATGCGGCCGCGCCGCCCGCGTCCGCCGCGACGGGCTTGGTGAAATTGACCCGGAAGCCGTCCGGGGTGATCGACACCCGCTCGATCTCGAAGGGCATCTTGCCGCTCCATTCGAGCCGTTCGAGAGCGTAGGGCTTGAGTCCGCGGACCGGCCAGCCGCGGTTGGTGCCGCCGCAGATGAGCTTGCCGCCCGGGGTGAAATGGATGTTGAGGATGCCGGTGGAAAGTCCTTCGCGGAACGGGTAGCACGCGCCTTGCCAGACCCCGTTGACCTGCTCGGTGGTCGCCCGCATCAGGATCGACTGCGTGTAGTCGCCGAGGAAAATCTGGTCCTTGAAGGGGCCGAAAGTTCCGCCGGTGCGATCGACGACAAAGCCGGAAATCGACCGGCCCATCCGGATGTAGGGAAAGATCACCGCGTAGGGATCGAGGTCCGGGATCCGTTGCGATTCGACGAGGACGCTCGAGCCGGACTTCGGTTCCGCGGGTGCCTTGCCCCGGTTGGACGCGAACTCGTACCAGTTGAAACTGGCCGGGTGACCCATGAAGCCGCCTTCCTTCACGAATTTCAGGCTGCACGAGGAATTCCAGGGACCCTGGCTCTCGATGTAAAACAGCGCGCCGTGTTCGTTGAAGCCGATCCCGCCGGGGCTGCGCATGCCGCTGGCGATCGGGATGCTCTCGCCCTCCGGCGTGATCTTGAAGCTCCAGCCGCGGAACAACTGCTGCGAGTGATAGGAACTCGACAGGCCGAGCGCCACGAAGAGATTGCCGCGGGAATCGAACTTCGAGCCGAAGGCGTATTCGTGGTAGGTGCCGTATCCCCAGGCGTCGGAAACCACCTCGAAGCGGTCCGCCCGGCCGTCGCCGTTGCGGTCGGAGAGGCGGGTGAGTTCGCAGCTTTGGGTGACGTAAAGCGCGCCGTCCTTCCATGCCAGGCCGAAGATCTCATCCAGGCCGGTGGCGAAGAGATGATACTCCGGCCGCGGCTTGGCCTCATCCAGGCCGGAAATGAAAAAGATATCACCGTGCCGCGTGCCGACCGCGATCCGGCCGTCCGGCAAGGTCTCGAAGGCACCCGCCTCGATCACCAGCTCCTTCGGGATCCCGACGTCGACGATCGGGTAGTAGGCGCGTTCCCGGTCCGCGGTGCCCCAGCGATCGCCGACTTCCTCGGCAAGCGCGGCGGAGTGGGCCGCGAGGGCGAGCGCCAGCAGCCGGACCCCGGGCCGTTTCAGGATTCTAGCGGAGCAATTCATAGTCGATGGAGGTGGTGGATTTTCCGGCCGGCAGGTCGAGCTTCAGCAGCAGTTCCTGCCCGCCATCCGGCGTCGGACGGAGCATCGCGGTCCCCGGCGGGAGGGTGACCTGGAGATCCGCCGTCTTGAAAACGGTCTTCGATTCGGCTTCGATCTTTCCGGTCAGCGCCCGGAACCAAACGGTCTCCGCGGCCGGGGAGGTGAAGGTGAACGACCGCCGCAGCGAACCCGCGCTGCCTTGCGTCGTGTCATCGATCAGAACCTCGCCGCTGCGGTATTGGAAGGTCGGGACGCCGCTGGCCGGATCGAGCGCGTAGCCGAGGAACGCGTAGCCGTGGTTGCGCGGATAGAGCGGATCCGGATTGACCGGCTGCTCCTTGGTGGTCACCGGCTGCGGCGGCCACGGCAGCGGGGCCTCCGCACCGCGCAGGAACGCGACGTCCTGCGGCAGTTGCACATGCCTGCCGAGCGGATCGAAGTTGCCCGACCCCTGCCCTTGCCAGCCGACGCGGACGAAGTCGCCCGGCCAGATCGCGGAGAGGACACCGTTCTGCGCGTTGAAGGCGTAATTGATTCCGCCGGGGAAACCGACCGCGATCCCGCGATAGCCGGCCACCGAGCTGCGCCCGCGGTAGGTCCGCGCCTGGTCGGTCACCTTGAGGGTGGAGGGTTCGGAGCGCAGGCCCGAGGGATCGCGCGCCGAGCGGCCGAGCGAGAAATTGTCCCACAGCGCCCTGAGCTGGCGGTCGGTGTCGCCGTCGAGCGTTTCGGTCTGCAGCGCTTTGCCGTCCGGCCAGTAGCTCGGCATGATGATACCGGGCCGGAACGCCGCCGGGTTTTTCATGTATTGATAGAACCAGGCCGGCTGGAGCCGCTGGTAGGAGGTCATCAGATCCAGCCCCTTCATGCCCGGCGTCTCCTTGCCGTTGTAGTTGTGACAGGCGATGCAGTTGAGCCCCTGGTCGCCTAACAGGAAGTGCGCGCCGTCGCGCATCTGCGGCTGCTCCTCACGGCCCGGCGGGGCGAGCTCGACGGCGTCCAGCTTGTCGACCGCCGCGAAAAGCTCCGCGAGATCCGCGAGCCCCGCTTCCCCGAACAGGGGCATCCGGGTCGTCATGTAGGGGCGGATCGACAGGCCGTCGTGGAGGACCTGGTTGAGCCACTCCGGGCGGAGCTTCGCGCCGGCCAGGGTCAGCGGCGGCGGGATCCGCGACTCGTTGCCCAAGGCTTCTTCCGTCGAGTGGAAAAAACCGTCGAGCTTCGGCGACACGCCGCCGAAATCATCGCGGACGTGGCAGGCGATGCAATTCATGCGGGTCAGCTGCAGTTTGATCCGCTCGTCCGGCGACGGGACCGCCGCGGGTTTCTCCAGCGCCTTGCGGATCGCTTGCTTCTGGTCGGCGCCGAGCTGGAAATCCGGAGCGGCGCCAGGCGTGTCCGACAAGCAGCCGCGGGCCAGGTCGAGCCGGTCGAGCGCCGGGCCCGGGAGCCTCAGCGGCAGGATTTCCTGCTCCGGCTGGTGGCAGGCGTTGCAGTTGTATTGTTGGAACGCGCGCCTCCCCAGCGCGATCCGCTCCGCGTCCGCCGGGGCTTCCACCGGGGCGGCGACCGCTTCGCCGCCGAGATACGCGGCCAGCGCGGCGGCTTCCCCCTTGTTGAGTTTCATGTCCGGCATGCGTCCGGACGGGCGGATCTTGAGGGGATCGAGCAGGAACTCCGCCAAGGCGCCCGGCCGGTGCTTGCCCGGCAGATGGGTCAGGGAAACCATCCCGTCCCCGATCACTTCGCGGACCGCTTCATCGCGCGGCGAGTGGCAGGCCACGCAGCCCACCGAGTGGAAGATTTCCTTGCCGTCATGCGGATCGGCTTCGCCCTCCGCCACCGCCGGCGGGGCACCCTTCAGCGATGACAGGTAGGCGGTGATCGCGCCGGCGATCTCCTCGCGCTTTTCCGCCGTCTCCGCGCCGAGCAGGCCCGGCATGGTCGTGCCGGAATGGGCGGCGGACGGATCGGCGATCATCCGTTTCATGAAATCCGGTGTCAGCCGCGAGCCGGCATCCGCCAGCGAGGGCGCTTCCTTCATCGGCCCGGCGGGCATGCCCTCGTGGCAAGCGGCGCAGCGCAGCTCCCCGATCAGCAGCTCGCCGACCTGCTTTTCCCCCAGCGGATGCTTGCCATGAAGCCCCGGAATCACCGGCGGCAGCGCCTGGGCGACGCCGGCGGCGAGGAGGACGAGCGGGGCCCACGAAAGCCATGACATGCGATAGGAGCGGGAAAAGCGGATGGCAGGGCGGGGATTCATCGAGGCGTTCGTAGATCGGTCTAAAAGGGGAAATGCCGGTGATTTCCACCGGTGCAAAACCAAAAAACAGCACGGCGGGACAGGGCCGGAGCCACTGATCATCCGTTCCGAGCCACTTCGTGGCAATGAATGGAGAACTCAAGCAGGCTGATTCCGGATCTCAATGGAATTCACCATCCCGAATGCGGAAAGCTCACGTGGATTTGCGCCAGCGTCGGGATCGACCCGGAAGAATTGACGATGGCGGATGGCGGATGGCGGATGGTGGATGGTGGATGGTGGATTTCCGATTTGAAGAGAGAGAAAGTCGCCCGTCCGTCGCTCCGACAATCAACAATCAAAAATCGTCATTCAACAATCGTCAATCCATCGGCGCTCCGGCCCCGGCGCATTGAACCCGGCGGCAGTTCAACGTGCATGCCCCCCGCCCACCCGCCGCCTTGACCCGCGGTGAAATCCGCGCACGCTGGTGCCACCGGATGTCCGCCAACTTGAAAACCCTGCAGGCCCACGCGAAGACGGCGCTCAAGCCCGCCATCCAGGGCCAGCTTTCGCCCGCCGAACGGATCGCCCTCTACAAGCGCTTCCTCAAAATCGAGGAACACCGCATCAAGCTCCGCCACCGCGCCGGCGCCGGCGGCCTCGAGATCGCGAAGGCCCGCGCCGAGTTGCTCGACGTGGTGCTGCGCTCGCTGTTCGACCTCGCCCTGTCGAAGCGCAAGGAGGCGCCCGTGCTGGCGCTGGCCGCCGTCGGCGGCTACGGCCGCGGCACCCTCAATCCGGGCTCCGACATCGACCTGCTGTTCCTCCTGCCGCGCGCTTCCAACAAGCTGCCGGAAGACCTCACCTCGCTGATCCAGGAAATCCTCTACCTGCTGTGGGACGTCGGCTTCAAGGTCGGCCACGCCTGCCGCTCGGTCGCCGAATGCATCGACCAGGCCAAGGCCAACCAGGAGAACAAGACCGCGCTGATCGAGGCGCGGCTGCTGGCCGGCGACAAGAAGCTGTTCGCCGAGTTCCTCGAAAGGATCGACAAGGACTGCCTCGCGAAAGGCCAGAAGGCCTTCTTCGATCTCCGCCGCCAGGACCTGCGCAGCCGCCACCAGAAGTATTCCAAGACCGTCTTCCTCCAGGAGCCGAACTTGAAGGAAGGCTGCGGCGGGATGCGCGATTACCACAACATCCGCTGGGTCGCCCGCGTGAAACGGGGCAGCGCCGACCTCCGCAAGCTGGTCGACGACCGCCTGCTCACCGCCACCGCGCTGCGCAAGATCGAGGCCGCCTACGATTTCCTCAACCGCGTCCGCAACGAGCTCCACTACGAGGCGGGCCGCGAGAACGACCAGCTGACCCTGCGCCTGCAAGGGGTGGTCGCGACCAACTTCCGCTACCCGGAGCGCGGCATCCTGCGCAAGACCGAGGCCTTCATGCGGGACTACTACCGCCACACCCGCAGCCTCTACCAGCACACCGGCTCGCTGATGGAGAGCTTCCAGATCGAGCAGGAGGAAACTCCCGTCACCGGCCTCAAGTCCTTCCTGATGCTGCGCCCGAAGAAGCGCGAGGAGTTCGACGGCTTCATCGCCCGCGAAGGCCGGATCTACCCGCTCAACAACGACATCTTCACCGAAGATCCGCATCGCCTGATGCGCCTGTTCCAGCACTGCCAGCTCCGCGGCCTCAAGCTCAGCCCGCCGATGCGCAAGCTGGTCAAGGCCCACCGCGAGAACATCGACCGCCCCTTCCGTTACGCCAAGGCCAACCGCGAGACCTTCCAGGCGATCCTCGAGCGCAAGGGCGATGTCGCGCGCGCCTTGCGCCAGATGCACCGGGTCGGTTTCCTCGGCCGCTACCTGCCGGAATTCGGCGCGCTCGACTGCCTGGTCCAGCACGAGTTTTTCCACCGCTACACCGCCGACGAGCACACCCTGCGCTGCATCGAGGAACTCGACGCGCTGGTCGGCAGCGACGACCCGCGGAAGGAAATCTACCGCCGCCTGTTCCGCGAAGCCGAGGATCCCTACGCGCTCTACCTCGCGCTGATCCTCCACGACACCGGCCGCGCCGAGAACGTCCGCGAGCACATCGACGGCTCCGCCATCCTCGCCTCCAAGCTTTGCAACCGGCTCCACGTCCACGGCCCGCGCCGCACCCTGATCACCTACCTGGTCGACCACCACCTGACCTTCTGGCGCTTCGCCACCACCCGCAACATCGAGGACCCCGACGTGGTGGCCGAGTTCGCCCGCATCGTCAAAACCAAGGCCCGGCTCGATCTGCTGCTGCTGTTCACCTACGCCGATTCCAACGGCACCAACACCGAGACCTGGTCGAGCTGGAAGGAAACCCTGATGCTCCAGCTCCACTCCAACACCCGGAGCTTCCTCACCGAAGGCAAGGAGCGCTACACCGCCTCGATCCGCACCGAGAAAAAAGCCCTCAAGGAGCAGGTGAAAGCGCAGTTCAAGGAGGAAGAGGACCACGCCGCGGTGGACGAGCACTTCAAGCGGATGCCGGAATCCTACTTCCGCTTCCGCGACGCCGCCGCGGTGGCCAGCCACGTCAAGGCCGTGCTGAAGCTCGATCCGAAGGCGGATCCGGCGACCTTCGACTGCTCCCTGCAGTGGCTGGACAGCGCGGAAAAAGGCTACACCGAGCTGGTCATCGCGACCCACGACCGGCCGCTGCTGCTCGAGAAAATCTGCTGCGCGCTGGCCTCCGAGGAACTCAACATCCTCTCGGCCGACTTCTTCACCCGCAACGACGGCCTGGTGCTCGATATCTTCCGCGTCTGCACCACCAACTTCGAACCGGTCTCCGACCTCGCCCTGCGCAAGCGCCTCTCGACCACCCTGCGCGAGGTCGGCCTGCTCGAGAAATACGAGCATGCCCGCTATCTCCGCCGCCGCCCCAACCTGCTGCGCCCGAAGGACGACCACGGCATGGCGTTTCCGGTCCGCGCCTACGTTTCCAACGACCTGCACCCCGCCTGCACCGCCATCGAAATCCAAGCCGTCGACCGGATCGGGCTGCTGCACGATCTGTTCCACGCCATCAACACCCATGGCCTGAACACCGCCAACGCGCGGATCTCGACCGAGAAAGGGGCTGCGATGGATACCATCTACATCACCACCCAGGATGGCAAGAAAGTGGCGGATGAACCGCTCCTGCACCGCCTCCAGAACAGCATCGAGGATCTGATCGGCAAAAAAGACGTGTAATCGCCGAAAAACCGGCGAAATCACCTCCCCAAGCACTGGGTGTGAACAACTTTTTCTCCCGGACCTCATTTCTTCCTCGCCATCCAAGGATCGCGGGCCATCTTCCCAAGACTTCCTGCCGATTTAAACCCGTTTGGAAGTAGCGGATCGAAAAGACCTTCATTTCATCGATTCTGAATTCCGGGGGGATTTCAGGCGAGCGAAGGGTCCGGCCGGATCGCGAAAAACCAGAAAAGGCGTGAGTCGGAGTTCCGGGGGGGATAACGGCTCGCGCCTTTCGCTTTCAGGCGGTTGAGGGGTGCCGCCAGGCACCCGCCCGCAGGGACTGGCCGGCCGCGAGCAGCAAAATCGGACTTGGCTTCACCGATTCTGGATGACGGGACGAATTTCCGTGGCAACGCTGGACGGTCACTAAATTGCTCGGACTCGCCCGCGTCGGGGAGCCCGCCTGATCCTTCACCCACCCCTCCCTGACCGATGCCCGATGTGATGGTCGCGGTTCTCGCCCTGCCGTTCCTGCTCGCCCTGCTCGCCGCCCTCGCCGCGCGCTGGACGGGCCGTCATCCGGGAGCGGCCGGGATGCTGCTCGCCGTGCCGCTGGCCGTCGCCGCGGCGCTGGCCGGGCGCGCCTGGCTCGCCGGCGGCGCGACCGCCTTCGAGCGACCGTGGGTCCCCTCGTTCGGCGTGGACTTCGCGCTGCGCGGGGATCCGCTGTCGTGGATGCTCGCCACCCTGGTGCTCGGGATCGGCGCGGCGGTGGTGGCCTACGGCGGCAGCTATCTCGGCCCCGGCCGGAAAACCGCGGCCTTCTTCCCGCTGGTGCTGCTGTTCGCCGGCGCGATGGGCGGGATCGCCCTGGCGGACGACCTGATGCTGCTGTTCCTGTTCTGGGAGCTGACCAGCATCACCTCCTTCCTGCTCATCGGCATGAACCACGAGTCCGGTGCGAACCGGGAAAAAGCGACCCAGGCGCTGCTGGTCACCGGCCTCGGCGGGCTCGGGCTGCTGACCGCGGCCATCCTGTGCGGGCTCGCCGCCGGCACCACCCGGATCTCCGATCTAACAGGAAATCCGGCGCTCTTGTTGGACAGCCCGCAGGCCCCCTGGATCGCCGGCCTGCTGCTGCTGGCGATTCTCACCAAGTCGGCGCAGTTCCCCTTCCACTTCTGGCTGCCGAATGCGATGGCCGGCCCGACGCCGGTCAGCGCTTACCTGCATTCGGCGACGATGGTGAAAGCCGGCATCTTTCTCGCCGCGAGGTTTTCGCCGGTCTTCCACACGATGCCCGGCTGGCGGGCGGCCTTGATCACGGCCGGCCTGCTGACGCTCGGCATCGGCGCGCTGCGCGGGCTGCGCGGACGCGACCTGAAGACGGTGCTCGCGGCCTCGACCCTGGCGGTGCTCGGCATGCTGACCACGCTGGTCGGCACCGGCACCGGCACCGCGGCGGCGGCCTTCGTGCTGCTGTTCGTGGCCCACGCGCTCTACAAGGCACCGCTGTTCATGACGGCCGGGGCCATCGAGCACGCCACCGGCACCAAGGACCTGTCGAAGCTCGGCGGCCTCGGCGCGGCGCAACCGCTGCTGTTCGCCATCGCCGGCGTGTCGCTGCTGTCCTTCGCCGGCCTGCCCCCGGCTGCCGGATTTCTGGGGAAGGAGTATTATCTCAAGGCGCTGGCCGAATTGCACCCGGCGACCCTGGCCCTGATCCTGCCAGCGCTGGCGGTGATCCTGGCACTCGGCCTGCGGGTCGCCTGGCTGCCCTTCCGCGGCACCGTCCGCCACCCCGACATCCACCGCAGCGGCCCGGGCCTGCTGCTGCCGCCGGCGCTGCTCGCGGTCGGCGGGATGCTCGCGCCGATCCTGCTGGTCCGCGGCTCGCTGGTCGATGCCACGGCCCTCACCCTCGGCCTTCCCGGCAAGCTGCCCGAGGTTTCCTTCTGGACCGGCTGGAACGTCGCCATCTTCGCCTCGGTCGTCATCCTCGTCGCCGGCCTGGCCTTGTTTGCAAAGGCCGCCTTGCCCCGCGAAGCGGACCGCGTGCCGCCGTCCGACCGCGTCTACCACCACGTGCTCCACGGCACGCTCGACTTCGCCAAGGCGCTGACCCGCTTCGTCCAGGACCGGCCGCCGGCGGCCCATATCACGCTGGTGCTGGCAACCTTGTTCTTCATCCTCGCGCTCCGGCTGTTGGAAACCGGCGTCACCCTGCCCGCCTTCACGCCACGCCCCGGCTTGCTGCCGGTCATGCTGATCGGCGGCCTGGTCGCCAGCGCCGCGCTGGTCGCCGCGACGTCCTCGCGGCCGGCGGCGGTCATCGTCACGCTCGGCATGGTCGGCCTCGGGATCAGCATCTTCTTCGTCTGGTTCAGCGCGCCCGACCTCGCGCTCACCCAGATCCTGGTGGAGACACTGGTCGTTATCCTGCTCGTCTTCGCGGTGCCCTGGTTGAGCGGCGGACTTAAGGAAGCGCCCAAGGCACCCGCCGGCACCGCCTTGTTCGCGGCCGCCGCCGGCGGGCTGGCGGTGCTGCTGGTCCTCAAGGCTGCCGTCTTGCCGTCCATCGGCGAGCCCGTCTCCACCTATCATCTCGAGCACAGCCTGCCCGCGGCCAAGGGCGGCAACGTGGTCAACGTGATCCTCGTCGATTTCCGCGCCCTTGACACCCTCGGCGAGATCGCCGTGCTGGGGATCGCCGCGCTCGGGGTGATGGAACTGCTGCGCCGCCGCGATGCCCACACGCCATCGACCACCGCCCGGCTGCTCGAGCCCTTGCGCCGCTTGCTCGCGCCGGTCCTGGTCGCGCTTGCCGTGATCCTGCTGTGGCGCGGCCACAACCAGCCGGGCGGCGGCTTCATCGCCGCGTTGATCCTCAGCCTGACCGGCGGCCTCGCCATCCTCGCCGGCAAACGCGCCACCCTCGACAAGCAAATCGGCCCGCGCTTGATCGCGCTCGGCCTGACGCTCGCCACCGTCGCCAGCATGGTCGCGCCGTTCGCCGGCAAGCCGTGGTTCACCGGCCTCTGGCTGCCGGCCTTCGAACTGCCCCTCATCGGCAAAGTCCTGCTCGGCACCCCGCTGCTGTTCGACATCGGCGTGCTGTTCACCGTGACCGGCTTCGCCTCGATCTGCCTGCGCTCCTTTTCCGGCATCCCCGAATCCCGCAACGCCAACGCCTGAATCCCCATGGAATGGATCATCGCCCTCGTCATCGGCGCCATCTTCGCCGCCGGCATCGCGTCCCTCCGGCGCGGCAACCGGCTGCACCTGGTGGTCGGCCTCATCCTGCTCAGCCAGGCGGTCAATCTCGCCGTCTTCACCGCGGCCGGCCTGGTGGAAGGGCACCCGGCCATCCTCGATCCCGCCGGGCCGCCGCCGGAAACCGTCGCCGACCCGCTGCCCCAGGCACTGGTGCTCACCGCGATCGTGATCGGCCTCGGCGTCACCGCCTACCTGCTCGCCCTGCTGGTCCGCGAAGCCCGCGCCGGCTCCAGCCGCCCGTCCTGATTTCATGTCACCGGTATTCGCCATCGTCGCCCTGCTCGTCGTCCCGCTCGCCGCGGGACTCGCCGCGATTTTCCTGCCCCGCCAACCGCGCGGCGCGGACGCCGTGCTGACCACCGCCGCCGCGCTCACCTTCGCCGCCGCGCTCGCGCTGCTCGCGGCCACCCGCAACGGCGAGGTTCACGTGCTGCTCGTCGGCGGCTGGCCGGGCGGGCCGGGCATCGTGCTGGTCGCCGACACGCTGGCGATCCTGATGCTCGCGGTCTGCAATTTCGTCGCGCTCTGCACCGCCGTCCATGGCTGGCACGGGCTGCCGGCCCGCTACCGGCTCGGCCGCGCCCACGCCTTCACCGCGTTCCTGCTGTTCGGCGTGAACGGCGCCTTCCTCGCCGGCGACCTGTTCAACCTCTACGTCTGGTTCGAAGTACTACTCCTCTCGTCGTTCGCGCTGATGGGCCTGGTCCCCGGCGCCGAAGGTCGCGCCGCGACGATCCGCTACGTGGTGCTCAACCTCATCGCCTCGCTGCTGTTCCTCGCCGCCGCCGGCCTGATCTACGCGAAAACCGGCACGCTGAACCTGGCCGACCTGACCCTGCGGCTGCGGGCCTCGCCTGACGGACCGCAGATCGCCTCCTCCGCGGTGCTGCTGTTCGGCGCCTTCGCGATCAAGGCCGCCGTGTTCCCCTTCTCGATCTGGCTGCCCGCCTCCTACCCGCGGCTGCCGATCGCCATCTCGGCGCTGTTCGCCGCGCTGCTGACCAAGGTCGGCGTCTACGCGCTGCTGCGCTGCTTCGGCATGGTCTTCCCCGCCGCCGACACCGGCCTGCTGCCGTGGATCGCCGGCTTCGCCGGGCTGACCATGCTCTGCGGCGTCCTCGGCGCGGCGTCCCGCGGCCGCATCCGCGACATCCTCTCGTTCCACATCATCAGCCAGATCGGCTACATGATCGTCGGCGTCGCCCTGCTCGGCAAGGCCGCGCTCGCCGCCGCCATCTTCTACGTGGTCCATCACATCGTGGTGAAAACGAACCTGTTCCTGATCGCCGGCCAGATCGAAAAGCTTGGCGGCAGCGACCGGCTCGACCGCCTCGGCGGCCTCGCAAAACGCGCGCCGTGGCTCGGCGTGCTGTTCCTCATCCCCGCCCTGTCGCTGGCCGGCATCCCGCCGCTGTCGGGCTTCTGGGCGAAGTTCTCGCTGATCCGCGCCTCGCTCGACGCCGGCGCGGTGGCGCTCGCCGTGGTCGCGCTGGTCACCGGCATCCTCACCCTTTTCTCGATGGCCAAGATCTGGTCCGGCGCGTTCTGGAAGGAAATCCCGGACCCCGCGCCCGCCTTCCGCTTCCGCGCTTCCTCGCTCGCCCCGATCATCGCGATGGCCGCGGTCACCGTGGCGCTCGGCCTGTGGGCCCAGCCGCTGTTCACCCTGGCCGAAACCGCCGCCGCCCAACTGGCCGAGCCCGCCGCCTACATCCGCGCCGTGCTCGGCGATCCGCCCCCGCCATGAACGCCCTCTTCGCCACCGTCCGCTTTCTGGTGATCTACGCGTGGGAAGTCGTCCACGGCGGCTTCCGCATCGCCTGGGATCTCTTCACGCCCGGCCTGCCGACCAGCCCGCGCATCGTCGAAATCGAGGTCCCCCCGCTGTCACCGCTGCACCGCCTGCTGCTCGCCAACCTGGTCTCGATGACTCCCGGCAGCATCGCGATCGACTATCTCGACGACGGCACCGCGCTGCGCATCCACCTGCTCTATGCCGACACCGACAGCGACTCGACGGAAGCGGCGATCCGCGAGCGCTTCCTACCGGCCGTCCAATCCCTGACGCGACCCTCCACGCCATGACCGAGATCCTCATCCAAGCCGGCCTGTTCCTCTGCGCCGCGGGCATGACCGGCGGTTTCATCCGCCTGCTGCGCGGCCCCGACCTCGCCGACCGCGTGCTCGCGCTCGACGCCATCACGGTCCAATCGCTGGTGCTGTTCGCCGGCCTCGCCTTGCTCCAGCAGCGGGTCGAAATCCTCGCGCCAATGATGGTCATCGCGCTGGTCGGCTTCGTCGCCACCGTCTCCCTGTCACGCCTCATCAAACAACGCCGTCCATGATCGCCGCCCTGCTGTTCCTGACCGCCGCCCTGTTCGTGCTCGGCACCGGCATCGGCATGCTGCGGCTGCGCGACCCGCTCAGCCGCCTGCATGCCTCGACCAAGGCCGCCAGCCTCGGCTCGGCCTTCGCGCTGCTCGCGCTGGTCATCGAGTTCCGCGACCCCTGGGTCATCGGCATCTCGATCCTGACCCTCACCTTCGTCTTCCTCACCGCGCCGGTCTCCGCCCATGCCATCGCCAGCCGGGTGGACCAACGGCGGGACGAGTAGCAGCGGAAGCTCCCGGCCCGAACCACGGACCGTCTACTGGACCGCGGATCTTTAGTCCGCGCGAACGTATCGGAGCTACCGAGCGGACTGAAGTCCCATGCAACACCCGCAAGGTGGGTCGGGCCATTCACCCGACACTCTGAAATTCCGTCAATTCCGTGCGTTTCGTTGTTTCCAACCCGGTATTCAGGCCAACAGGACCGAAGGTCTTCATCAGGCGGGCCTGGTCGTCTCACGGCGCTTTCGCGAACGGATTGGCGGTGAGGCGGTCGTTGACCTCCTGCGGCATCCAGGTCCAGGGATCGACGCCCTTCTCGGTGAACACCGCCATCCCGATCACCCCGACGTTGCGATGATCGCCATGGGCAAGGTTCGCATACGATCCGGCGACCGTGGAAAACTGGAAGCGCGCCACCGTCTCGGGGCTGGTCCGCCAGCCCTTGATCTCGAGCGTTTCATCCGGGGCGATCACGTAGCCGCGCTTGGGAAAGGAAGCCGTCTTGCCATCGAGCACGTCGAGGCCGTCGACGCTGAGCACAACTTCCAAGCGGCTTTTGCAGCGGTTCTTCAGCACGATCGAATAGTTCGAGCCATGCTTGCCGACCACGAAACGCCGCGAGGAAGAATAGGTGTCGTAGGTCGGCAGGTAACCGAAGCCGCCCTTGATCCCCCACTCGATCATGTCCCCGGCGGCGGTCTGCACGCCGGACACTTTTCT
>CAMCYK010000170.1 GCA_945883695.1 Akkermansia muciniphila
TCCCGAGCGGCAGCGCGGAGGCGGTCGGCGACTTCGATCCCTCGAAGCCCGGCAAGCCGCTGGTGGTCGAGCAGATCATCCGCCCGACCGGCCTGTTAGACCCCACGCTGATCCTGCGGCCGCTCAAGAACCAGATCGACGAGACGATCGAGTTCTGCCGCCAGCGCGTCGAACGCGGCGAGCGGGTGCTGGTGACCACTCTCACCAAGAAGACCGCCGAGGATCTTTCCGAATACCTGCAGGGCACCGGTTTGAAAGTCCGCTACATCCACGCCGACATCGACACCGTCGAGCGCGTCGAAATCCTCCGCCAGCTCCGCGCTGCGGCCTTTGACATCCTGGTCGGCATCAACCTGCTGCGCGAAGGCCTCGACCTGCCGGAAGTCTCGCTGGTGTGCATCCTCGATGCCGACAAGGAGGGCTTCCTGCGCAACGAGACCAGCCTGATCCAGACCGCCGGCCGCGCGGCGCGGCACTTGAACGGGCAGTGCGTGCTGTTCTGCGACACCGTCACCGATTCCATCCAGAAGCTGATCGACGTCACCGAATACCGCCGCGCCCGCCAGATGGCGCACAACGAGCTCCACGGCATCACCCCGCAAGGCGTCCAGCGGGCGGTGCAGGAGAGCTTGCAGCTCTACTCGAACCAGCGCGAGACGGCGGAGAAGCTCGAGCGCTCGATGGTCGCCGAGGATGAGGAGACCTACGACAAGGTCCGGGTCATCGCCGAGCTGGAGCGCGAGATGTTGGATGCCTCCGCCAAGCTCGAGTTCGAACGCGCCGCGCATCTGCGGGACCAGATCGTCGCGCTGAAGGAAGGCACCCCCGCCGCCTCGGCCCCGCGGAAGAAGGTCAGCTACCCGAAAGGCCGCGGCCGCAAAAAATAAGGAGGGCGGACACTCCTGTCCGCCCGTGCAAGGACCGCGCAAGAAAGCGATGAATCCCCCTCCTGCAAATCTCCAAACCCGCTTCACCGCCTGGTGCCTCCACCATGGCGCAAGCGAGTCATCCGCCGCGGCCCATCTCTGGACCCAACTGAGCACGCTCTACACCGAACCTCACCGCCACTACCACCACCTCGGCCACATCGCGTCTTCCCTCGCCGAATTCGACGCCACTGGATCTAACAATTCCCTCATCGAAGGCGCGATTTGGTTTCACGACGTCATCTACGATCCGAAGCGCGGCGACAACGAAGCCGCCAGCATCGCGTGGTTCCTCGATGCCACGGCTTCCTGGCTCGACCCTCGATCCACCACGGCGATCACCCGCCTGATCGAGGCGACCGATTTCCGCCTTCCTCCGTCCGATGACCCCGACAGCCGGCTGATGGTCGACATCGACCTCGCCATCCTGAGCGCCAGCCCGGAGAGCTACGAAGACTACTGCCAAGCCATCCGCCGGGAGTATGCCCACGTCAGCGACGAAGCCTTCCGCGAAGGCCGGGCGAAGGTCATGGCGGGGTTTCTCGAGCGACCGATCTACCGGACGGAGTGGTTCATCGGTCGCGAGGAGCGGGCGCGGGAGAACATCGTCCGGGAACTCGGCCGGCTGCGGGGCGGTGGACCCGCTTAATTGATCCGAGCCTCTTCGAAGAACGCCGCCGGGACGGCATGGGCGAGGTCCCAGATCATCGTGATCGGTCGGTCTCCTTCGTAGGAGACGAGTTCGGAGGCTTCGCCGAGGAAGAGGAATGGCGCCGTCTCGCCTTCGATGCGCTTCTCTTGGCGGGCGAAGAACAGGATGGTGTAGCCGCGTTCATGGAAGCCGATGTAGTTGCGCCCGGTCTGGCTGGCCCGCGTGGTTTGCGACTGGCTTTGCCAGTGCAGGCGGGTGGGGCTGATCAGGTAGTCGTGGTAGCGGGTGGTCGGGGCGAAGTCATTCTCCTCTTTGCGGAAGGTGACGAGGTGAAGATAAACCTTTCGCGTGGGATCGTGGAGGACTCCGACGCCGGCAGGGCCGGATGTCTCCAGCGTTGCGAAGCCAAAGGCTGTCTTGATGTCAGTGAAGCCGTAAGCGGCGTGCAGGTGCAGCGGCGGCATGCCGGGGCGCGACCAGAGCGGCGTGGCGAAGGGAATCTCGGAGCGCCGCCATTGGACGATCTCGCGCAGATCTTCGAGCAGGTCCGGCTGGCGGCGGATGCGGTCGAGCGATTCGAGGTGGCTGCCGATCCCGGACCGCGTCGAGTTACCCGCCCAGAAGAGGTAGTGGAGGGCGGTCTTGTCATCGATCGTATAAGTGACCGGTTCCTCGCCAAGGCGCGAGCCGGCGAGTTCTTCGAGACCGGCGAGCAGCCGCGGGCTGGTGCGCAGGCTGATCCGGCGCAGGGCCTTGCGCATCGCATCGCGGTCGGGCGCGGGCGGATCGGGCAGGCCGCGCGCCTTGCGCTTCCATTCCGACCAGGAGCGCTGGCGGAGGATGCCGAGCGGGCTGAGGCCGGATTCGCGGACGAAATTGGCGAAGGTGAGCGGCAGGCCGGCGTCCTTCTCGAAGGTCGGGATCGACTCGGTGATGTAGGTCCCGAGGTCGGCGAGCGAGTTGCGGATGTTCCGCAGGATGTGTTCGCGGGCGACGCGTTCGAGCTGGATGTCGCAGCCTGGCGGGAGGTTCGGGAAGTCGAGCAAGAGCTCCTGGTCGATCCGCCGGCGATGGCGCGACAGCAGGGCGGTGAGCTTGCGGTCGATGCGGTAGCGGCGGTGGACCTGGCCGACGAAATCGAGCACGGTCAGGCAGTCCTTGTCCTTCGAGTGGCGCAGGCCTCGGCCGAGTTGTTGGAGGAAGACGGTGAGGCTCTCGGTGGGCCGGAGGAACATCACGAGATTGATCTCCGGGATGTCGATGCCCTCGCTGAAGACATCGACCGTGAACAGGAAGGTGATCTCGCCGCGGCGGAATTGTTGGATGCGGTCCGCGCGGATCTCCCGTGGCGTCGAGCCGAGCACGGTCTCCGCCGTGAATCCCTTTTGGCGGAACTTCTCGGCCATGAACTCGGCGTGGGCGACGCTGGCGCAGAAGCCGACGGCGCGGGTGCGGGTGAGGTCCGGCTGGTAGCGCTCGAGTGCTTGCACGATGGCATCGAGCCGGAGCCGCGCGCGGAGGTCGTCGCCGGTGTAGACGCGGGTCAACGCGGCGCTGTCGTATTTGCCATTCGACCAGAACGACTCGTCTGAGACATCGACCGGATCGGTGAC
The DNA here is from genome assembly GCA_945883695.1 of Akkermansia muciniphila. GTDB lineage: Bacteria > Verrucomicrobiota > Verrucomicrobiia > Verrucomicrobiales > Akkermansiaceae > Haloferula > Haloferula muciniphila_A. The sequence goes on from CAMCYK010000170.1 coordinate 3,192, forward strand.
GCCGAAGTAGTGGAAGGGGCAGAGCAGCTTTTCCTCGAGCGCCTCCGGCAGCCGGATCTCGGCGGCGAAGCGGTGGTCGAAATCGGGCAGCAGCGACGAGCCGTCCATCCGCTCCGGCGTCGCGGTGAGGCCGAGCAGGATGGCGGGCTTGAGCTGGTCGAAGAGCGGGCGGTAGCTCGGGGCCTTGCCGTGGTGGGCCTCGTCGACGATGACGAAGTGGAAGTGTTCGCGCCCGAAGCGGAGCCACGGTTCCCGCTGGGTCAGGCTTTGGACCGAGGCGAAGACGTGGGTCCAATCGGCGGGGACCTCGCCGTCGACCAGCAGCTCGCCGAAGTTCGGGTCGCGCAGCACGGCGCGGAAGCAATCGCGGGCCTGGTGCAGGATCTCTTTGCGGTGGACGACAAACAGCAGCCGAGACGAGTCGGGGAAACGCTCGCGATGCCGGGCATAGTCGAAGGCGGAGATGACGGTTTTCCCGGTCCCGGTGGCGGCGACCACGAGGTTGCGGGAAGAGCCGGCGTCGCGGGCGGCGCCGAGCGCTTCCAGGATACGCTGCTGGAACGGATGGGGTGTTAGATCGGCGAAGAAGGTGGTGCCCCGGGGTCCCGAGCCTTGGCGGGCCTTGGCGATCGCCTGCTCGAAGCGTTCGCTTTCACCCGCCGCGTAGGGGCTGAACTCGGGGCTGGCCCAGTAGGATTCGAACTCGGCGGTGAAGCGCTCGAGGATGTGCGGCATGTCCTGGCGGGTGACCTTGACGGTCCATTCGAGACCGCTGGTCATGGCGGCGCGGGACATGTTCGCCGAGCCGATGTAGGCGGCGGAGAAGCCGGAGCGGCGGTGGAAGTGATAGGCCTTGGCGTGGAGTCGGGTGCGCTCGGTGTCGTAGGAGACCTTCACCGAAAAGCCGGGTTGACGGGCGAGCCAGGCGACGGCTTCGGGGTCGGAGGCGCCCATGTAGGAGGTGGTGATCAGGCGGACTTGGATTTTCCGCCGCGCGAGGTCGAGGAAGGCCGGCTGGAGCAGGCGCAGGCCGGGCCATTTGATGAAGGAAACGAGGATGTCCACCCGGTCGGCGGTCATCATTTCGGCGCGGAGTTCGTGTTCGAGCGGCGGGTCGCCCGATGAGCCGGTGAGCAGGCTGCTGGTTTCGAGCGGCGTGGCGGGGCGCGGGAAGGCGTGGTCCTGCGGGGCGGGCCGGAGTTCGCGGAGCACGGGTTCCGGAGCGCTGAGCAGCGACTGGCGGCGGGTGTAGTCGAGGCCGTCGGTCGCGGAAATCAGGGTGATCAGCCGGTTGACCAGGCCGAGGCGTTGGTCGGGCTTCAGCGCGGGGAGGGCGGCGCGGAGGACCTGCCAGACGAACTGGCTGTAGGTGTGGGCGGAACTTTCGTCGTCGATCTTGCCGAAGACCGGCCGCAGCTCCGGATGGGCGTCGAGCAGGCCGCGGAGTTCCTCGCTGAGGAGGGCTTCGTAGATGCCGGGGGGAAGGGCTTCGGAGGCGGACATGCGTGGCTGCCAGGAAGGCAGCGGGGGCGGGGGATGGCAAGGGTGGAGGCGGCGGGCGCTGGAAGGACGGTTTGAAAATATGATTGAAATTTGCGGGAAAGTTGCCATTCGTGCAATTGTCTCGCGGAAATCATGCAGCTTTTCCTTCCCGCCGAACCCCTTCTCGACACGACCCGGATGCGCCATGTGCTCCGGGGCTGGGCGGATCCGCGTGGGAAGATCGCCAGGATGCTGGAGACGGGGGAGCTGATCGCCTTGCGGCGCGGGCTCTATGCGACGCGCCGGGAGCTGGACCCGCGCTGCCTGGCGGGACCGATCTACGGGCCCTCATACGTGAGTTTCGAGACGGCCCTGGCCTGGCACGGGATGATCCCGGAAGGAGTGACGGAGATCCTTTCGGCGACGGTGAAGCGGGCCGCGACGTTCGAGAACGCGTTCGGCCGCTTCCGCTACCTTGCGGTTCCCAAGGCGGCGTATCCCATCGGCGTGTCGCGGATCACCGGGTCGGACCTCCCTTTCCTGATCGCCAGCCCGACCAAGGCGCTGGTCGACAGGATCGCCCGCGAGCCGGGGTTCCGTTCGATGGCCGATGTGGGACGGTGGATGGAGGAGATGCGGATGGATTTGGAAAGCGGATTGGACCGGGAGGAACTCGTGGGGTGCGCGGAGTGCTACGGACGTCCGGCGGTCCGCTGGCTTTTGCGTCTGGCTTCGAAGAAAGGATGGATCGACGGATGAGCCCCGCCCTCAAGTTTGAAGGCCGCGGACGAGGTCCGGGTGTTCCTGCCTGATCCCCGCGAGTTGGAGCTTTGGTCGCGGGAGTTTTTTGAGCAGCTTGCGAGAAAGGTGGGAAATCAGGGGTGAGACGCTGATTGCAGCGAGTTGCCTCAGTTGAAGAATTCCGGGAATCTTGACGCATGAAAACGACCTTGGAGATCAACGATGTCCTCTACCGTGAGGTGGTGGCATTGAGTCGGATGACCGGTCGCACGATCGAGGATCTGATTGCGGAAGGGCTGCGGCATGTCCTCAGTTCTCCGCAGGAAAATGGAAGAGGGCCGGGCGAAGCCTCAGGGCTGGCGGAACTCAGGCAGTGGTTCAAGGCGGCGGACAGGGCCATGAAGAAGGCTCTACCGGGACGGGGCGTTCGGGAGATTTTGGAAGCTGATCGCCGCCGGCTTGAGACGCCGTGAGGCCGGTGGTCTTTGACGCCAATGTTTTCATGGCTGCCGCGGAGGCGACGGATGTGTTTCTTAAGGGAAGCCGGAAGGTTCCGGCGGTGGGGGAACACTTGAGCCGGTCTGCCTACTTCGCTATCCCACTTCGCCAAGGCATCGAGGGACAGGCAGCTACGAAGGCCAGGAATGACCGGGGGGGGGCGGGGAAGGTCGAGCGGAATGAATTGCCTCCGGCTATCTCCGTTTCACTCCGGTTCCGCGCTCCCAGTCTTTAGGTCGGCACGCTCGAGTTGCTCTTTCTCCTAGGAAACTCAGCGGGTCTCGCGTTGAAGGGAGCATGCAGCGGAAACTCACTCCCTCCAGGTGGATCATCCTGGGCTTGTCGCTTGCCGTGTGCGGGATGGCGGCGGCGGTGTTCGTGACGCCTTCGAAGGCCGACCGGATGGCGGCGGCGGGTCATGTGGGCCGGCTCGATCCGCCCTTGCGGCGGGCTTTCAATGATGGCGGCGAGATTGGATCCGACGGAGAGATATGGGAAATTGCGGGATTTCTACGAGGCGAACGGGATGAAGGCGGAAGAGGAATGGGTGGCCAAGCGGATCGTTGCGATCGGCGGGGCGAAACAGGGAGGCCCCAAGGCAAGGTCATCGGTTTTACCGATCATGCGCCAGCCATTATCGATGCGGTCCGGTGCCTGCCGTCTGGCAGCCTGTGACGATGTCGCAATGCATCGAACATCGGAAGCGGGTGATCACCGAGGCATCCCCCGAGGTCCGCGAGCGGATCTATCAGGCGCGCCACGCGGTGTATGCGCTGGAGATCGGCCAGCATCCCGCGAACGACGACGGCCGGCTGAGCGACCGGTTGGACGCGTTCAACTGCTACCTCGCGGTGTCGTCCGGTGATGCTTTGGCGGGCTTTGTCAGCATCACGCCCCCCGGCGGGCCCGCCTACTCGATCGACAAGTATTTCCGCCGGGACGAGCTGCCGTTCCCGGTGGACGACGGACTGTTCGAGATCCGCTTGCTCACCGTGATGCCGGGGCATCGGGCATCCGAAGTCGCGGCGGCGCTGATGGTCGCGGCCTTCCGTTGGGTCGAAGCGCGGGGCGGCACCCGGGTGATGGCGATCGGCCGGCGCGAGGTGGCGGGGATGTATCGTTCGCTGGGGCTGCGGGAGACCGGCCTGTCGGTCCGGGTGGGCGCGGTGACGTATGATTTGATGGAGGTTACGGTGAAGTCGCTGCGCGAGGAACTCGACCGGCGGGAGAATCTCGTCGAGCGGATCGAGCGGACCATGGAATGGAGCTTGCAGGTGCCCTTGCGGAAGCCGGCCGCTTGTTTCCACGGGGGTGCGTTTTTCGAGGCGATCGGGGCGGATTTCGGATCGTTGGAGCGACATCGTTCGGTGATCAACGCCGATGTGCTTGACGCGTGGTTTCCACCGGCACCGGGCGTTCTCGCCGCGCTCCGCGACGAGCTGCCATGGCTTTTGCGGACCTCGCCGCCGACCGGGTGCGAGGGCTTGATCGCGGCCATCGCCGTCGCCCGCGGCGTGGCGGAGGCGAGCGTGCTGCCGGGGGCGGGATCATCGGATCTCATCTTCCTCGCCTTGCCCCGTTGGCTGCATCGCGGGTCCCGCGCGCTGTTGCTGGATCCGACTTACGGGGAATACGCGCACGTGCTGGAGAAGGTGATCGGTTGCACGGTGGAGCGGCTTCGGTTGGAGCGGTCCGCGGGGTATGCGGTGGATCTCGGGAAGCTGCTCCTGATGGTCGCCGAAGGACCCGATGTGGTGGTGATCGTCAATCCGAACAGCCCGACCGGGCGCGGCTTGCGGAGGGACGAAATCGAAGTCCTGCTTGAAGCCGCTCCGCCGCGCACCCGCGTGTGGGTGGACGAAACCTACATCGACTACACCGGGGAATCGGTGGAGGGGCTGGTCTGCCGCTACGACAACCTGATCGTCTGCAAATCGATGTCGAAGGTGTACGCGTTGAGCGGCGCGCGGGTCGCCTACTTGTGCGCCGGTCCCCATCAGTTGGAAGAATTGCGTGCCCACACCCCGCCGTGGGTGGTCAGCTTGCCCGCGCAGGTGGCCGCGGTGAAAGCGCTGGCGGATCCGGATTATTACACGGCGCGGCGGGACGAGACGCACCGGATGCGGGCGCGACTCGCGGTCGCTCTCGCGGCGCTGGGGTGGGATGTCGTTCCGGGCGCGGCGAACTTCCTGCTGTGCCACTTGCCCGAAGTCGGGCCGGCGGCTCGCGATCTGGTGGCGAGTTGCCGGGAGCAGGGCTTGTTCCTTCGGGATGCGGCGGCCATGGGCTCGGGGCTGGGTGAGCGGGCCATCCGCATCGCGGTGAAGGATGTGGTGACGAACCGGCGGATGATCGGGATCTTGTCCGGGGTGACGGGGACGCGGTGGCTTTCCCGGGAGCGCCGGTCTTCAGACCGGCTCGAAAGGCCGCCGCTGCCGGTCTGAAGACCAGCGCTCCCGGACGGGCATTCCCGGGCGGGCCTTGCCCGAAGGCGATTCAGCCGCTTCACTCGCCCGGTGCGCGAGTTGATCCTCAACGACGAAATCCATCCGCGGGTGATCGGCGGGCTGGTGCCTTCGGCGCGGAAGTTTTTGTGGATCGTCACCGCCGACATCAAGGACATGCATGTGGTCCGCGGGAAGCGGGCGGTGCCGTTTCTCAAGGTGCTGGCGGAACTGGTGGAAGAAGGCGTGGCGGTGCGGTTGATCCACGCGAAGGAGCCGGGGCCGCGCTTCCGGGCGGACTTCGACAAGTATCCGGTGCTGGTGGAGAGCGACCTGTTCGAGCGGGTGCTGTGCCCGCGGGTCCACACCAAGACGGTGATCGCCGATGGCAGGCGGGCCTTTGTCGGCTCGCCCAATCTAACCGGGGCGGGGATGGGCGCCAAGCACGCCGACAAGCGGAATTTCGAGGCGGGCTATCTGACGGACGAGGCGGAGGATTTGAAGAAGCTGGTTGGCTGGGTGGACGAGCTGTTCATCGGCGAGTTCTGCCGGAAATGCCGGCTGCGCTCGCGCTGCCCGGATCCGCTGGATGGCGGGGAGATGTAGCGGCGGGTCGACCGCTGGATTTACAAAGCGCGGCGGTCGTAGACGCGCCGCGACAGGGGGGGCGGCGAGGCCGCGACCGCTGGAAAAACTCGGCTCGTCAGCGGGAGGTCGGCTTTGTCATGATTCCCGCGATGAGACTCCTGACCTCCCACGGTTCCGGCCGGGCGAAGCGCTTCGCCGGCGTCGCCCTTTGCTGCCTCGGCCTGTTGACGGCGGCCGGCGCGGCACCCGGGCATCCGGTGAAACCGTTGCTGTGGAAGATCGAGGGGCCGGGCGTCGCCAAGCCCTCCTATCTGTTCGGGACCATGCATCTGGGCAGCGAGGCGCTGGTGACCCTGCACCCCGCGGCGGAGAAGGCCTTCGCGGTCGCGACCACGGTGCATACCGAAGCGCCGCTCGACGCGGCCACCCAGGTGGCCGCGGCCGGGGTGATGATGCGCGACGACGCGAGGAATCTGACGGCGGTATTGGGCGAGGCTTTGGCGAAACGACTCGTGTTGGAACTCAAGTCCATCAATCCGGAGCTCGACGCGGCACCGTTCGAGCCGCTGAAGACCTGGGCGGTGGCCTATTCGCTGCCCTTCCTGCCGGAGCAGATGGCGGGCATCAAGCCGCTGGACCTGGTGCTCTGGGAGCGGGCCGTGGAGGCGGGCAAGAAGACAGCCGGGATGCAGGAGGTCAAAAACCAGATGGCGGGCTTCAACGAGTTGACCGAAGACGAGCAGTCCCGCTTTCTCAGCACGACGCTGGATTATCTCGCGAAGACCCGCCGCGACGGGGTGGATCCCTTGAAGGAGGCGGTCGAGATCTATCTCACCGGCGACCTGGACAAGGTCAACGCGGTCGGCTCGAAATGGATGGTGGACATGACGGGCGGCGAGGGCAACCCGCTCGCGAAAAAGCTGATGAAGCGGATTCTCGATGAACGCGACGTGATCATGGCGGACTATATCGCGGGGGTGCTGAAAAAAGACCCGGAGGGGATCCACTTTTTCGCGGCGGGGGCGGCCCACTACACCGGCAAGACCGGCGTCCCCGCGCACTTGGAAAAAAAGGGCTACCGGATCACGCGGATCGAGCGGTAACCCGGCGAAGAGCAAGAGGGGGAACAACGAAACGAGCGAAATAGGCGAAAGTGAAGGCAGCCGGGACGTGGAGGAAACCCGCCTTTAAAGCCTTCTCCTTTCGTTCGTTTCGGGTCCTTTCGTTGTTAGAAATCTCTTCGGCTCATGTCAGCTGTGCGACCTCGTCCAGCGTCGGGTAATCGGTGTAGCCCTTTTCGGTCCCGCCGTAGAACGACGAGGGATCCGGTTCGTTGAGCGGGGCATCGGTCGCGAGGCGCTCCACCAGATCCGGGTTCGCGATGAAGAGGCGGCCGTAGGAGTCTCCGCGGCGGTTGATGCCGTCGTTGAGAAACTGGTGCGGCAGGTAGTATTCCGCCATCAGCGCCATCAGCGCCATCAGCGCCTTCGGCACGCGGCCTGCGCTGGCGCGGCAGCGGGTGAGGGGCGCCATCACGATGCGGTTGGGAAGCTCCCAGGCACCGATGCGGACGGGTTGGTGGAGATTGGACATGGATGAATGGAGGATGGATGCTGAAAGGCCGGGAGGCTCGGACGATGAGGAGTGTGGACCTGTGGTCCACACCGTATTGACCGAAGGTCCACACTCCTTACTAGGAACCGGCGGGCGGCGACGGGAAGCGGAGCCGGATGAAGCCGGAGCGGCCGGAGGAGAAGGGAAGGGTGATCTCGACCGTTTCGAAGCCGTCGGCAGCGGAGACTACGCGATGGCGGCTGCCTTCCGGCAGGAGTTCCGACCAGTCTTGCAGCGTGGCACTGTATTCGGGCACCGGGACGGCATCCGGGGCGAGGCCTTGCGGCCGCCGGTAGGTCAGGCGCAGCGAATCGGCATTGCGCGTCAACGAGTAGCCGGGGCCCGAAGCCACGGCGGGATCGGTGCCTAACAGATGTTCGTGCCAGTTGGTCAGGCCGTCGCCGTCGGGATCGGCGGTCCACGCGGCGCTTCCGCCGGCGAGGGCCGCCCCAAGCGGGCTGCCCGTCACGCTGACCACCGGCGTGGCGGTGGCGACGAGATTGTTCTGAAGGCCGAGGTCGGCGGATATCCCGGCGACGTCGAAACGGGCGACGACGCGGTAATTGCCAGCCGCGAGACCCGCGGGAAGAGCGAGCGAGAAGCGGCGCGAACCGCCCGGCTGGAGGTGGCCGGAGGCCCAGGGCGCGCTGCCAATCTCGAGGTCGCGGTGCGGTCCGAAGAAGGCATCGTCACTGAGCGAGAAGCGGAGCACCGTGTGATCACCGAGCTCGGCGGCGGCGAGGTCGATGGCGAGTTGGTCGACCGCGAGGCTGGCGGAAATGGAGATCAGGCGGGGGTCGGCTTCGGTCCACTCCAGCAGGTTGCCGGGCGTCCGCAGGAAGGGCCAGCCGTCGATCCAGCGGATCTCGGTGTTCGTGAATTCCACCCAGCGGATGATCCGCCAGGTGTCGGGATCGAGGATGAAGATCTTGCCCAGTCCCCCCGAGTGGGTGGCGAGCAGGCCCTCCGGATGTTCGCCCATCGGATGGAAGGCCGAGGTGTAAACGGAAGGGGCCTTGGCGGCGGGATCGACCTGCCAGCTGATGCCGTCGGTGGTGACGATCCAGCCGGATTTCGCGTGCCGGAGCCATGACTTGCCGTGGGCGGAAACCGGCGACGAGAGGCTTTCACCGCTGGAATAGACCGTGCCGCGGTCCTCCCACGCCTTCAGCCAGGTCACGCCGTCGGCCGAACTCCAGATCTCCGACCAGCCGGGAATCCACGTCGTTCCGGTCCAGACGTGAGGGTGGTATCCCGCCGCGTGCCAGCGGCCGGCGAAGTGGTGGAGCGTGTTGATGACGAAGGTCGGGGCCGCGACCGGGTGCGGGGTCCAGTCGAGGCCGTTGGTGGATTTCAGCACGCCGTTGCCGGGCGAGACCGCGAGGAAGGTGTCGCTGGAAGCGGCGAGGACGGTCACGCGGTCGAGGTTGACCGGGGCGTTCCACGCGCTGACGCGGAAGGTCTTGGCGTCGTCGCTGTGGATGACCGCGTCGGTGTCCCACCCGCGGCTGTAGGGCTTCATCAGCATGATGAAGCGATGGTCGGTCGCGGCGTGGACGGTGGTGGTGTGGTAGCGGTTGTAGTGGTCCGGCCACTCGTGCGGGGTGGGCGGGATGAAGCCGTCGCCCTGCTCCAGGGCGGGGCGCTCCCAGACGGTGCCGTGGCCGGCGGGCTTGGTGTGGAAGAAGGTGTTGACCGCGATCACGCGGTCCTTGAGATACGCGCCGCCCCCGTATCCTCCGGGAATCCCGGTCAGGGTGTTCGGCGGCTCGCCGGAGGCGCGGAAGCGGTAGGGCCAGACCGACACCGCGAGGTCGGCGGTGATGACCACGCTGCGGTTGCTGAAGTAATAGCTGTTAGGCGCGGAGACGATCAGCCCGCCTTGCCCGTGCGGCGAGACCACGACGTCGCCGCTGCTGGGGAGCGATGTCGGGCTGTCCCTGACGCCCGAGGTGTCGAAGATGCGGCGCCAGGTCGTCAGGTCGGGCGACGCGAAAAAGCCGTCGAGCGAGAGCGCCAGCCACTCGCCGCCGTGGCGGACGAAGCGGGCGCCGAGCACGTTCGGCGGCAGCGTGTGCTGGGCGACGGTCACGCCGTCGCGGGTGGAGAACAGCGATTGTTTGTGGATGCCGAACAGCGCGGTGCCGCCCGAGGCCTGGAGATAGACGGGCTTTTCCCACGCGGGGGATTCAAGGAGCCGGGTGAAGGCGTATTCGCCTTTCCGCAGGAAATAGACATGCTGCAGTCCGATCGAGGTGTCCGACGCGATGATCAGGAAGCCGTCATCCACCGGGTGGATGCCGCTGTGGCCGCCGAAGATCGTGGTCGGGATGCGGACCCAGTTGCGGCCGCCGTCGGTGGTGGTTTGCCAGTTGTTGCCCGAGCCCGCGAGCCCGTGGCGCAGGTCGCACCAGGTGGCGCCCGAGGTGTGGAACAGGTCGGTCGCCGGCCGCCACTCGAGGCCGTCGTCGGAGACCCAGCGCTCCGAATTCGTGCGGAGTTGGAAGACATTCCCGTGGACCTCCACCTGAAGCGCGCCGTTGATCGTCGCGAAGCCTTCGAGGATCGTCCAGCTCACGCCGTCCTGGCTGACGGCGATGCCGCTGCCGGTGAACGCGAGCAAGGCGCGGTCGTTCGCGACCAGGGTGGCGTTGCCGAAGCCGGCGGGTCCCGCGCCTTCCCACAGGTTGCCGTCGACCGACCGGTAGGGGCCGCTGCGGGTGTAGAGCATGCCCTTGAACTCGAAGCGGTCGGGCGAGGGCTCCAGCACCAGCGGGGTGGACGCGGTGACGCCGAGCGGCGTGATTTTCAAAAGCGCGCTGGTCCGCGAAATCCGGCCGGCCTGGTCGCGCGCCACGAATTCGAGGGCGCGGCTGCCGGGCTCCGAAGTGTCCATCGCGAAGTCGAAGGGGGCCGCGAGGAGCGTGGCGCGGGGAGTGCCGTCGACATAACACGTGACCGAAGCGAGGTCGCCGTCGTCGTCGCCCGCTTCGAGCTGGAAGGTCGCGGATTGGTGGCGCGGCACCGTCAGTGTCCGGTAGCCCTGCGGCAGGCGGATCCACGGACCGGACGCGGTTTCCTGATCCGGCTGGAGGAGCCGGCCGTCGGTGGATTGCGCGACGATGCCGTGGCGGTTGGCCGCCAGCCGGGCGATCGGGAAGCCGGCTGACCCGAGATGCCATTCGTGGCCGTCGGCGCTGACATAAAGTTGGGTGCCGACGCGCGCGACGTGGTGGCCGCGATAGTCGACCACCTGGTCG
>CAMCYK010000171.1 GCA_945883695.1 Akkermansia muciniphila
ACCCCTACCAGCCGTTCAGTTGCGATGCCTCACCCTGATTTCAACCCCAACCCCGTGATCGACGCTCGCCCTCGCTAATAGTGGTGCACGCGCTCATCGTTGGATACGAAACGAATCCTTCGGCACGATGAGCTTCTCACCTGGAGACCCCATGCGTTGAAGCGGGTCATTCTTCCCGCTGCAAATCTTCCAAAACCCGGTCCAATCCGCGAAGGCGATACTTCCGGCAGGTTTCGCGAAGCAGGTCCGCGCTGACCTCGGGATTTCGCCGGAGCAATTCGACGATGTCCGCATGCGACTTCCAACCGCCGGCGTACAATTTGAGGGCCACCAGCTGCGGGATGGGCACGATCCTCAGCATGCTTCCCGGGCCGATGCGGATATCTTCTCCATCGAGCGCATCGCGGATCGCGGCGGGAAAACGGGCGTCAAAGCTGATGATCTGAACGAGACCGAAGCTGCCGGGAACGTCAATGACTCCGCCAAGCGGGTCATCTCCGTCCGGTTCATGAAGTTCGGCCTGATACCCCTCTTCCCGCAACGACTCCACCAATCTCCGCATCCCGGCCAGATCGGCGACCACGCCGAGATCGATGTCCTCGGTGAACCGGACGTATCGATGGGCGGCAAGCGCGACGGCGCCGATGACCACGACCGGAATATTGAAACCCGCCAGCATCCGGGCGATCCGCTCCGCCACTTGCAGGTTGGTGGATTCTCCGTCTTGCATGCCTCACTTTTCCGTGGAAACCCGCTTTCCCGGCTCGGGTAGCAGCCAGTTGAAGCGGTCACGCATGGACAACGCCGCCTTGACCCGTTCCTCGATGGTCATCCGCTTGACCTGCTCGATCTCCGCGCGCAAGGCAGCGTCGGCGCAAGCGCTGCGACGGGGATGGCGAATCGATGGCTCCGGGCCGGACATGAGGTGAGAATGCGCCACCCCCCACCCCGGGGCAAGCCGCGATGCGTGGCCCCAGCCGCAGCATGGATCGCACCGTATCTGAACTCAGCCATCCAGCCCCGAGCAGAAGCGGCCGAAGCGCGGCTTGCACCCGCGGTTCTGGTTGAAGGAGGCCAGCGTGCCATCCACCCGGCCCACGATCTTTTCCCGCGCGACAAAACCGAAGAAGCGGGAGTCCCTGGCCTTCACTGCCGTTCGAGGAAGCTTTGGGCGAGGATCTCGCCCAGCCGGACGATGCCGGAGGTGGTGATGACCAGTTTCTCCTCCTGCCCGGGGAGATCGAAGGCTTTGAGGTGGATGAAGTTCGGGTCCGCGGCGGCGATCGCGGCGAACTCGCCGGTGACGTCGATGGCATCGAGGCCCTCTTCCTCGACCGGGGGCTGCTGGCTGACGTGCCACCGCAGGGCGGGAAGCGCGAGGTCCTGGCGGCTCCGGGCGACCGTGGATTTCAGCCAACTGGCGGCGTTTCTCCGGTAAGGACCGAAGGCCATGTCGGTCTCGCCGGCATGATACGCGATGCCCGCCAGTTCGACGGGATGACCTTCGGCCTCCAGCTCCCGGATGGATTCCCGGATGAAGGCGATGAAGGGCGCGTAGAGGTTGCGATCCTTCGCCGTCGTTCCTTCCGGAGTCCAGTCGTTGATCTGCGAGCCGCTGTGGGTGAACTTGGCGATGGCGATGTTGCCGGGGAGCTTGCCTTGCAGGGTCTTGCCGAAGCTGAGTTCGGGGCCGAAGGTGTCGTAGTAGCCGGCGGGGCCGAGCGGCTCCCAGCCTTGGGACGTTTTGTACCCACCGCCGAGGCTGTATTTGAAGGCGATCTTGGCGTTGTCCGCGGCCAATGACCGATGCTCCGGGGTCGCCTCGAGTTCGCGGGTGAACGCGCGTTCGCCTTCCATGTTCCGATGACCGGCGAGGACGAAGAGCTTCACGGGGCTGCCCTTCGCGTAGGGCCAGGTTTTGAGCGGCCGCGCGGTTTCGGGGTTCTTTCCGATCGTCCGCAGGTAGGCGTCGGCGTGGTTCACGCCGTGCTGCAACTGGCCGAGGGTGCCGTAGTGGTAATGCAATCCCGCGCCGCCGCCGATCTCCACCGCGTCGTGCGAGGTCGGGATGTATTCCGCCAGCGGATCGGCTTTGGTGACGGCCTGCTGGCCCGCCCGGATGGCATACATGTTGTCGCGGTTGTCCATGCCCCAGACGGTCTTGGTGCACAGCTCGCCGATGTAGAATTTGAGATCGGGAGTTTCGAGGTCACGCCGCCAGCTCGCGAGGAAGTTCGCGAGGTTCTTGCCGTAAGCGGCCTTGAACCCGGCATCGAACATGTCGTTCTCGCCCTGATGCCACATGAAGCCTTCGATGCGATAGGCCACCTTCCGGCGGTCCAGCTCCGCGAGCGACGAGCGCACCAGATCCAGGGCAAGCGGGTAGAGTTTGAAGCCGCTCGGCTCATCCGGATTCCAATCGCCGCCGAGGGTCGTGCCACCCGCCGCGCACTTGATGATGGCGATGGGTGCTTCACCTTGTTGTGTCACCCGCCGGGCGAAGCTCAGCTCGGGTCCCACGACGTCGCCGACGGGCTGCAAGTCGACCCAACCGTTCGAGGTCTGCTTGTCCTCGCGGCCGATGCTGTAGGAGAACAGGACGTTTTTCTGCGGTTGGTCGAGGCCGGCGAACGGAGGAAAGCGCGGGATGTCCTTCACTTTCGAGTCCGAGCCGACCATGTTCGACTGGCCCGCGAAAATGAAGACGCGCGTGGTCGTGTCGTCGGCATCGGATTCCCGCGCGTGCAGTGGCAGGCCGAGCGATTGGGAGAGGAAGAGGGCGAGCGCGCCGAGAAGTCGGGGCCGGTGGCGGGTGGGGGTCATGGCGGATGGTTTTGCCGGGTGGGTGCCATCGACTCCTGCCCGACGGGCAGGGATCCGGTGGTCTTCGGGTATGCTTGCGATACCTCCGGACGAGGGCAACGCTTGAGTGGAGAAGGTCTATGGATTGAAGAGGGAAGGGAAATAGCTCCCGGCCGGACAGCGGGCGGCAGGGGAGCGGGCGGTCAATCGATGATCCCGCGATAGCGCCAGGGCCGGTAGCCGCGTTCGAGGAGGTAGGCGGTGGTGATTTGCGCGGCATTCACCCGCCAGACCGGGTAGGGGCCGGCCTCATAGACGTTGACGGCGGAACCGGGGATGCCCCAGTTGGCGAAGAGCAGGACGTGCTGGTCGTTGAGCAGGATGTCGCCGGCTTTCAGGTCGGCCCAGCTTGCGAGGGGGGTGCAGATGCCGGGGAGTTCTTTCGTCGAGTAGGGGCGGGGGAGCCGCCAGCAGCGCGAGACGAAGCCGGAGCAATCGATGCCGCAGGCGTGCTTGCTGGTTCCGGCGTCGCCGAGGCGGCGCTTGCCGGCGGTCGAGATGTCGCCGGCCACCTCGCCGCGTTCGAGCGAGGCGAGGAATTCCTTCGGCGTGTCGAAGCCGCCCCATTGGTAGGCCATCCCGCGGGCGACCTGGCCGGTCTGCCACCAGCCGTTGGAGAAGCCGTGGCTGGACAGGGTGGCGTCAGGGGTGTGGACCAGGGTGCCGTCGGGGTCCTTGCCGTGGCGGACGTGGCGGGCTTGCGGGGTCCACTCGAGGCGGCTGTAGGTGTAGGCGATGGCGATCGCCTCGCTCCGCCGCACGGTTTTCGCCGGGCCGGCGATGGCGAGGTCGGAGGCCGGATCGGGGGCGCAATGGGTGAGGAGGAGGGAGATCGGGAGCAGATGGGTGAGTCGGGCGAACACGCGGGCGAGATAGCGCGAAGGGGAGGGTGTTGGGAACCTTGAAGTGAAGTATGGAGTGTTGACCTGCGGTCAACGCGGGAGTGTCGACCACAGGTCGACACTCCTTACAGGCGGTCCCGGGGGACTTGGCAAGCGGCGGCGTGTGGGGTGAAGCTCCGGCCATGGAGATCCGGCCCATCGGCATCGTGCGATCGTGTTTTGGCGGGAAGTTCGCGGTGCCGCGGCAGCCGGGGCTGTGTCCTTCAGCCTGGGGCGAACTGGTGTTCGAGCCGGAATTCCGCCGGCCGGAGGCGCTGCGCGGGATCGAGGGCTTTTCGCACCTGTGGCTGATCTTCGGCTTTCACCTGACGGCGGACGCGGGCTGGCATCCGACGGTGCGGCCGCCGCGGCTGGGCGGCAACGAGCGGGTCGGGGTGTTCGCCAGCCGCTCGACCTTCCGGCCGAACGGTCTGGGTCTGTCGCTGGTGCGGCTGGAGGGGAGCGAGGCGCGTGAGAAGGAGGGGACGGTGCTGTTGTTAGGCGGGCTCGATCTGGTGGACGGGACGCCGGTGTTCGATGTGAAGCCGTATCTGCCGTATGCGGAAGCGCCGGCGGGGGCGCTCGGCGGGTTCGCCGGGGACGAACCGCGGCGGCTGGCGGTTTCGACCGCGGGGGCGGCCGGGTTTGACCGGCTGCCGGAGCGCTCGCGGCGGGTGATCGTGGAGGCGCTGGCGTTGGACCCCCGGCCGCCGGCGGGACGGGCGGAAGCGGGGCGGGTCCATGGCGCGGGGCTGTGCGGGCGGGAGGTGAAATTCCGGGTGGTGGACGGGGTTTGCGAGTTGCTGTCGGTGGAGCCAGCGACGGGGGCGGGGCTCGAAGATCGTTCACCGGGTTCGGAGTTGAATACTTAAGAAAGGTAAACTAGCTTCCGCGCCATGAACGGGAAAGCCATCGCGCTGATGATTGCCGGGACGGCGACCTTGCTGATCCAGACCGGCTGCAAGAGCCGCGAGGAGTCGGCCAAGCAGGAACTCCAGCAGAGCGGCTACGATTTGACGCCGGAGGCCTTGTTCCGGGCGGCGGAAAGCGACGACGTCACGGTGCTGGGCGAATTGCTGGAGCACGGGGTGGCGGTGGATACGCGGAATGCCACCGGCGACACGGCGCTGCACGCCGCGGCGGTCGCCGGGATGAAAAAGTCGGCGGATTTCCTGCTGGATCGCAAGCTGCCGGTCGATGTCGTCGGGGCGGAAGGCCGGACTCCGCTGATGGTGGCGGTGCTGTCCGGGTCGCCGGAGATGGTCCGTTACCTCCTTTCCCAGAAGGCGGATCCGCTGCTCAAGGATGCCGCCGGCAACAAGGCGCTGATGCTGGCCGTACGCGCGGGCCGGGCGGAGATGGTGGCGGAACTGGCGCCCTACGACCGGGAGAAGCTCGACACCGCCTTGCTGGTCGCCGCGCTGGAGGGCAAGGCGGGGGTGATCGACGAGCTGACCAACTACGGGGCCTCGGTTTACGCGCGGATGGACGACGGCCGGACGCCGCTGATGCTGGCGGCGGAGAATGGTCAGGTCGAAGCGGTCGAGATGTTGATCGAGATCGGCGCGAACCGCTTTTCAATGGACGACGAGGGCCGGATCGCCGCGGACCTGGCGCGCGAGGCCGGGCACGAGCAACTGGCGATGCGGCTGGCGGAAGCGCCGGGGCGGGAAGAATTCGGGATTGAGGAACCGGCCGATCTGGGGGCGGAAATGCTGGCCCAGGTGAGCGAGGCGGCGGCGGAACCGGCGGCGGGAGCGCCGGCTGAAGACGGGTCCGCGGTCCCTTGGAACAAGCCGGTGGCGGGGCAGGGCGGCGGGGCGTTCGGAGCCTTGCCGGGGGCACCCGCGACGCTGGAGGGGGTGGCCCTGGAAGCTCCTGCCGCGGCGGCACCGGCGGCACCGGCGGCCGCCGGTCCACTGGTGATGCGCGCCTACCGGCAGAAAGAACTGCCGCTGCGGGTCGAGTCGGTGCAGGGCGAGGTGGCGACCTTGCGGATGTCCGGTGGCGGCGTGACGCAGGTGGCCCAGGGGGAGGCGATCCCCGGCACTCCTTTGACGATCGTGCGGGTCGAGCGGCGGGTGCAGGACGTCAAGGACGCCGCCGGTCGGACCGAGGTCTCGGTGGTCGAGGTGGAAGACAGCACCAGCGGGCGGCGGCGCGAGCTGGTTTCCGGGCTGGAATCGACCGCGCACGACCCGGTGGCGCTGGTCGAGGATGCCGGCGGCCGGCGCTACGTGGCCAAGGCTGGACAGCGCTTCACCGGGGCCGACGGGGCGGAGTATGTCGTGATCGATGTGCGGCCGAATCAAATGGTGATTGAGAACCGGACCCGGGCTGAGGTAATAACGGTGCCGCTCCGCGGGCCGCGGGGCTGATTCTTTCCCACCATGGCTGCCAACACGATCGAACCGGGGAATCCGGTGAAGCAATTCTCCATTTTGCTGCCGAACCGCGCCGGGGCGCTGGCCTCGCTGGTCAAGCTGCTGCGGTCCTCGGCCATCGAGGTGGTGGGGATCAGCGTCCAGGATTCGCGCGATGCGACGATCGCGCGGCTGGTGGTGACCGACCCGGAGATGGCGGAGCAGATTTTCGTGGAAAAGGGCATCCCGCACACGACCTGCGAGCTGGTGGTGATTTCGTTGCGCGAGTCGGGCCCGGAGCTGCTGCCGGTGCTGGACACGCTGATGGTGGCGGAGACCAACATCGACTTCGCCTACGCGCTGATGCCGTCGCCGAAGGGTCACACCTTGCTGGCGATGCATGTCGAGGACTACGATTTCGCGACCAGCGTGCTGAACCAGGCGGGCTTCAAGCTGGTGTATCAGGAAGGCTTGAGCCGGTAGGCTGGGAAAGGAAACCGGGGAGTTCGTTCGTCGTTGCCCGGCGGGCGGGGTCGGCCCGGTGGAAGGAATCGGTTCCGCTGAGCAAGGTCAGTCCGCCTTCCTCCCTCAATCCGGGGGTGACTGGCGGGGGATTTCGCCTTGCCGGGCGGGGAAGGGGGGGCCTTCATACCCCGCCATGACACCGGAGCTCGACGACCTTTTCGCATTCTTGCGATTCCCCAGCATTTCCACCGACTCGCGGCACGCCGGCGATGTCCGGGCCTGCGCGGAATGGCTGGTCGGGAAACTGACCGGCATGGGCCTTGCCACCACCCTCCACCCGACCGACGGGCATCCGGTCGTGGTGGCGAAAAACGAGCACAAGCCCGGCCGCAAGAACGTTCTCATCTACGGTCACTACGACGTCCAACCGGTCGATCCGCTGAACCTCTGGACCTCCCCGCCCTTCGAGCCGGAGATCCGCGACGGGAAAATCTGGGCGCGTGGGGCGACCGACAACAAGGGCCAGATGCTGTCCCACATCCTCGGCGTCGAAAAGACCCTGAAGGAAAAGGGCGAGCTGCCGGTGAACCTGATCTTCCTGTTCGAAGGCGAGGAGGAAATCGGCAGCCCGAACCTCGCGCCCTTCCTTCGGGCCAACACCGAAATGCTCCGCTGCGACGTGATCGCCATCTCCGACACCGGCATGGTGGCACCCGGTGTGCCGACCCTCGGCTACGGCCTGCGCGGGATCGCCTGCTGCGAGGTCATCCTCCGCGGCCCGGCGCGCGACCTGCACTCGGGCCTGTTCGGCGGCGCGGTGGCGAATCCCGCGACCGCGATCGCGCGGCTGGTCGCCAGCCTGCACGACGAGCACGGCAAGGTGATGATCGAGGGCTTCTACGACGACGTGAAACCGCTCGAAACCTGGGAGCGCGAGATGTGGGCGAAGGTTCCCGGCGTGTCCGACGAGGACTACCTGAAAGTCACCGGCAGCGGCAGCCTGTTCGGTGAGGAGGGCTACACCTCCGCCGAGCGCACCTGGGCCCGCCCGACCGCCGAAATCAATGGCATCGGCGGCGGCTACCAGGGCGAGGGCTCGAAGACCGTGATCGCGGCCGAGGCGATGGCGAAGTTCTCCTTCCGCCTGGTGCCGAACCAGGATCCCGCGACGATCCTGGAACTGGTGAAGGCCCACATCGACAAGCACTGCCCGCCCGGCGTCTCGCTGCTTTACCTCGGCGGTCACGACGGCAAGCCCTACCACACCGACCCGAACGGCCCCTTCGGCCTCGCCGCCCAGCGCGCGCTGCGGGTCGCTTTCGATGCCGAACCCGTCCTCATCCGCGAAGGCGGCAGCATCCCGATCGTCCAGGCCTTCCGCGAGATCCTCGGAGCCGACACCCTCCTGTTAGGCCTGGCCCTCGCCGACGCCCAGATCCACTCGCCGGACGAGAACTTCCCGGTGGAGAATTTCGAAGCGGGGATTCGCCTTAATCAGGCCTTGCTCGAAGAACTGGCAAAATAGCCCGGGAAAGTGCCAAGTGATCAGTGATCAGTGATCAGTGGCAGAAGATACGAAGAAATGAAAAGCTCACCCGCCGCGATGACTTTTCACTGATCACTGCTCACTGATCACTTTCCACTCTTTTCATGTCCGACACTCCCAAACTCGACTTCATCCGCGAGATCATCGCCGTGGACCTCGCTTCCGGCAAACACGCCACCACCATCACGCGCTTTCCACCGGAGCCGAACGGTTACCTGCACATCGGCCATGCCAAGTCGATCTGCCTGAACTTCGGGATCGCCCAGGAAAACGCGGCGAGCGGCGCGCGCTGCCATCTGCGCTTCGACGACACCAATCCTTCGAAGGAGGAAACCGAATACGTCGAAAGCATCAAGGCCGACGTGAAGTGGCTCGGCTTCGACTGGGGCGAGCACCTGTTCTTCGCCAGCGACTATTTCGAGTTCTACTACGAATGCGCCGTCCATCTGATCAAGAACGGCCTCGCCTACGTCGATCACCAGACGCCCGAGCAGATCAAGGAATCCCGCGGCAACCTGAACGTCGCCGGCACGCCGTCGCCATGGCGCGACCGGGCGGCGGAGGAGAGCCTCGACCTGTTCGCCCGGATGCGGGCCGGCGAATTCAAGGAAGGCGAGGCGGTGCTGCGCGCGAAGATCGACATGGCCTCGCCGAACATCGTGATGCGCGACCCGGTGATCTACCGGATCATGCACGCGCATCACCACAATACCGGCGACGCCTGGTGCATCTACCCGATGTATGACTTCGCCCACCCGCTGGAGGACGCGAAGGAGCACATCACCCATTCGCTGTGCACGCTCGAGTTCGAGATCCACCGGCCGTTCTACGATTGGACCATCGATAACTGCCCGGTGCCGGCCAAGCCGCGCCAGATCGAGTTCTCGCGGCTGAACCTGAACTACACCGTCATGAGCAAGCGCAAGCTCTTGCAACTCGTGAAGGAAGGTCTGGTCGGCGGTTGGGACGACCCGCGCATGCCCTCGCTGTCCGGCATCCGCCGCCGCGGCTATCCGGCGGCGGCTGTTAGGAATTTCTGCCACCGCGTCGGGATCACCAAGTTCGACGGCATCACCGATGTCGCCTTGCTGGAGTTCGAGGTCCGCGACCATCTCAACACCGCCGCCCCGCGCCGGATGGCGGTGCTGGACCCGGTGAAGCTGGTGATTGAAAACTGGCCGGCCGGAACGAGCGAGGACATCGAGCTCGACAACCACCCGAAAGACCCGGCGATGGGCACGCGCCATGTCGCGATGACGCGCGAGCTGTGGATCGAGGCGGATGACTTCCAGGAAGAGCCGGAGAAGAAGTTCTACCGCCTCGGCCCCGGCCGCCATGTCCGGCTGCGCGGCGCGCACATCGTGAAATGCACGGGCTTTGAAAAAGATGCCGCGGGCAAGGTGAGCGAGATCCGCTGCGAGTATCTGCCCGGCACGATGGGGGCCGACACGCCGGAAGGGGTCCAGTGCAAGGCGGCGATCCACTGGGTCAGCGCCGTGCACGGCGTCGCGGCGGAGGTCCGGCTCTACGACCGGCTTTTCACCGTGGAGGACCCGGATGCCGCGGAGGGCGGCTTTGTCAGCGTGATCAATCCGGACTCGCTCAAGACGATCACCGCCTGGGTCGAACCGTCCGTGGCGGAGGTCGAGCCCGAGTGGAGCTGCCAGTTCGAGCGGCTCGGGTATTTCGTCGCCGACCGGGTCCAGCACCTGCCCGGCAAGCCGGTGTTCAACCGGACGGTGGCGCTGCGGGATTCGTGGAAGTAGCGCGACTTTGCAAGTTGCGCGCCCGGGGTGGCCCGCTGCTCGGGAGGGCCGCGGGCGGTCCCGGGCGGCTGGACTCAAGCGTTTCCGGTGGGTGCCACACGTCGGGGTGGGGCGGGCTTTAACCGCACACAACTTGCAAAGTTGTGCTGCTTCATCGGGCTGGCCAGATCCTTCGGCCTCGTTTATAGCCTTTCCCATGCCGACCGATTTCCTCGATCCATCGAGCCTCCTGGAGAACGGGGGACCGATCCTCTGGCTGCAAGCGGCGCTTGCGTTTTTCGGGGCGGTGTTCGTGGTCGAGCGGCTGTTTTTCTTCCACCGCGCCCGGATCAACGTCGGCGACCTGCTCATCGGCCTCTCCAACCACGTCCGCCGCAAGGCCTATGCCGAGGCGGTCCACGAGGCGGCCCGCGCGCCGGGACCGGTCGCCCGGGTCGCCCACTCGGTCCTGCTACGCCATTCGATGGAGCGGCCCGACCTGCGCGACATCGCGCAAGAAGCCGGCCAGCTCGAGGTCCCGCGGATCGAGAAAAACCTCCGCGCCATCCTCGCGGTGTCGATGCTGGCCCCGATGACCGGGATGCTGGGCACGGTGCTCGGCCTGGCGGATACCTTCCAGCGGATGAGCGAGCGCGGTTTCGCCGGCCCCGCCGAGCTGACCACCGGGGTGCTGGCCGCGCTGGTGACCACCGCGGTGGGCCTGATCATCGCGATCCCGGCCTACCTGTTTTACCTGTATTTCCTCGGCCGCGCGAAACGCCTGTTCCACCGGATCGAGCGCACCGGCATCGAGATGGTGAACATGATCTGCGACGCGCGGATCGACACCGGGATCGTCTCGATGCGCGATGAACTGGAAGCCCGCCGGCGCGAGGAGCGGAAGCAATGAAACTGGAATCGACACTGCCGGAGCGGCCGGGATTCCTGTTCGTGGTGCCGGCCTTCAATTTGTTCGGGCTGCTGCTGGTTTTTTTCCTGCTCGGCCCGTCCTTCGTCAGCCAGTCCGGGGTGGCGGTGGAGCTCCCGGTGTCGAGGTTCCAGATGGAGCGCCAGGCCGACACCACGGTGGTCACCGTCACCGCCGGCGAGCCCCCCGGCTATTGGGTCGAGCGCGAGCCGGTGTCGCTCGGCCAGCTCTCCGAGCGGCTCGACGCCCGCCGCGGCAGCGATTCCGCGCCGGCGACCAGCGTCCTGCTGCGGGTCGACAAGGGCGTGTCGGTCGAAGTCCA
Source organism: Akkermansia muciniphila (assembly GCA_945883695.1). Lineage (GTDB taxonomy): Bacteria > Verrucomicrobiota > Verrucomicrobiia > Verrucomicrobiales > Akkermansiaceae > Haloferula > Haloferula muciniphila_A. The sequence goes on from CAMCYK010000171.1 coordinate 11,113, forward strand.
GCGCAAGGTCGCCGAGATCGCGCTGCAGAAGGGCCTGCGGGTGTATTTGCTGGGGCAGCCGGAGGGTGCTGCCGAATCAAACGCCGACGAGTGAACCCGGAATGTTCAACCTCCGCCACAAACGCACGACGCGCGACCGCCAGAGCGGGCTGGTCTTCCAGTGGCGTTTGCCGGTAAGCAGCCACTTCAACTTTCTCGCGGCGATCGGCGTGGTGGCCTTGATCAGCGCCGGCCTCGCCGCCGGAGTGCGGGTGCGGCTGGCGGGGGGGGCGCGCCAGCCGGAGCGCCGCGGTTCGCTGATTCTGGTGCCGCAGGGCGACGAATGGCGGGCGCTGGAAATGCTGGCCTTGGAAGCCGGGCCGATGCCGCGGCGCGAGGCCCCCGCGCTGGAACCCGCGGTGCAGGCCCGGATTGCCGCGGAGCTGGCCGCCGTCTTGCCGCCCGGCTACGCCTATCAGCCGCAGTTGCGGCCGGTGGCAATCGAGGTGGTCCCCGTTGAGGCCCCGTCGGCAGCCAGGTCCTCCCCCGGCGTGCTGCCGCCCTTGCCGGAACCGCAGGAACCTTCCCAGAACCCGCCGCTGCCCGCTCCCTCGCAGCCGCTGGTGCTCGCCAGCGGCGGCATCCGGGCGCTCCCGCCCGCCGCCCTGCCGCCCGCGTCGCTCGCCCGCGGCAACCGCTATCTGCTCGGCTACGATGGCCACGGGCACGTCACCCGGGTGACCACGATTTCCGCCGCCGAAGCCGCCACGGACGACAGCGCGGAACAATGGCTGCGCCAGGTGACCCTCGAAGGCGGCACCAGGGACGGCGGGTGGACTGCCGTCGAAATATCCAGCGGACCATGATCGAACTCACCCTCACCGAACTGGCCGCGTGGAGCATCGGGATCCCGATGGTCCTGGTGCTCTTCTTCGAGTGGACGTCCCGCTGGTCGGCCCGCAACGCCGAACGGCGCTCGCTGCGCAAGCGGGTGACCTGCCGGCTGTGCCTGCAAGTGCTGGAAGACGAGGGACGCGACCGGGTTTTCCACTGCCCGCACTGCGGCGCGGACAACGAGCGGGGCCGCAACCGGAGCTTGGGATGAGGCTTGCCACCCATCCCGGCAGCCTCTAAGCACCCTTCAAATCCGCGTCACGCGCGACCCCATTCCATCATGAGCGAGAGAAGAGTCGTCATCACCGGCATCGGCTGCGTCAGCCCCCTTGGCAATGACCTGCAATCCACTTGGGACGGCCTGAAAGCCGGCCGCAGCGGGATCGCCCGCATCACCCAGCTCGATCCCGAGCCTTACGAATGCAAGATCGCCGGCGAGGTGAAGGATTTCCTGCCCGATCCCTACTTCCGGGTGCCCAAGGATTCCCGCCGTTCCGACCGCTACGTGCAGTTCGCGGTGGCCGCCGCGAAGATGGCGATGACCGACAGCGGGCTGGACGTGTCGACCCTCGATTCGCGCCGCGTCGGCGTGATGGTCGGCAGCGGCATCGGCGGCCTCGGCACGCTGGAGCGCGAGCACGAGGTCTGCCTGACCAAGGGACCGAAGCGGGTTTCGCCGTTCACGATCCCGATGATGATTTCCAACATCGCCAGCGGCATCATCTCGATGGAGCACGGCCTGCACGGTCCGAACATGGTGATCGTGACCGCTTGCGCGACCTCGAACCACAACATCGGGGAAGCCTGGCGGATGATCAAATTCGGCGATGCCGATGCCTTCCTGGCCGGTGGCGCGGAATCGACGATCCTGCCGATGGGCCTCGCGGGCTTCGCCAACATGAAGGCGCTGAGCACCCGCAACGACGCGCCGGAGAAGGCGTCGCGGCCCTTCGACAAGCATCGCGACGGCTTCGTGATGGGCGAAGGGGCCGGCGTGGTGATGATCGAGGAGCTGGAGCATGCCAAGGCGCGCGGCGCGCGGATTTACGCCGAGCTGGTCGGCTACGGCGTGAGCGCCGATGCCTACCACCTGAGCGCCCCGTCGCCGGACGGCAGCGGTCCGGCCTACGCGATCGGCATGGCGCTGAAGCACGCCCGCTTGAACCCGGAAGACGTGCAGTATTTGAACGCCCATGCGACCTCGACCGGTCTGGGCGACATCGCCGAAACCAAGGCGATCAAGCTGGCCTTCGGCGAGCACGCGAAGAACGGCCTGATGGTCAGCTCGACCAAGTCGATGACCGGCCACATGCTCGGCGCGGCGGGGGGCATCGAATTGATCGCCTCGGTGATGGCGATTGTCGACGGCGTGGTGCCGCCGACGATCAACATCGAGGAGCAGGACCCCGAGTGCGATCTGGACGTGGTGCCGAACGTCGCTCGCGAGGCGAAGGTCGAGGTGGCGCTGAGCAACAGCTTCGGTTTCGGTGGGCACAATGCGTCGCTGCTGGTGAAGCGGATGTGAGCGGGCAAGGTCGTGCTGCCAAGCCGGGGGCGCGAAACCGGCAGCGGGCTCTCCCGCCGGGGGCGCGGAGGCTCTGCCCTGCGGAAGGACGGGCGGGTGGCCTTGCGCCAGCGGCCGGCGGAGCCGTAAGGAGTGTTGACCTTTGGTCAACAGGGGAGTGTCGACCACAGGTCGACACTCCTTAAGCGCCTGCGGCGCGTGCGGGGTTCCAGCGGCCGGCGGAGCCGTAAGGAGTGTTGACCTTTGGTCAACGCGGGAGTGTCGACCACAGGTCGACACTCCTTAAGCG
>CAMCYK010000172.1 GCA_945883695.1 Akkermansia muciniphila
GTCTCGCTCCCTTACAGTCCCCGGCGGCCGCAGACCGCCGCCACCTGCTCCGTCACTCCGCCGCCGGCGGCCGGAAGAAGCGGCCGGGGTCGTCGCCCGGCAGCACCGGACCGCCTTCCCCGAGCTCGATCCGGCGGACGCCCGAGTACGAGGTCCATCGTAGATCGAGGAACAGCCGGTCGGGCGTCCCGAGCGGTTTGAAGACCGGAGCCGCGGCAGGCATTCCCGGCACGGTGAAGCGGCCGGCGAGGGCGGCGGCCGTGCCGGGCGGGACCACGATCCGCAGCACCGCGCTGCCCTCCCCGTCGGCGCGGATCCGGCCGTTGCCGAGCAGCGACAGCGTGTCGCTGATCAGCCGGGCCTCGGGGCACTGGAGCACGCCGCCCTGCAGCAGGACGGTCGCGCGGGCTTGATCGAAACGCAGATCATCACCGCCAAACCGGAAGCCCGGCCGGGCCGCCTCGACCGCGGCCGCTCCCTGCCAGGTGGCCGGCAGCCGCAGCAGCCCGAGCCCCTGCAGCCGCGCTTCGACCCGCTCCGCCGCCGGCCGCAGATCCGGCAACTCCGCGGCAGCCGCCAGCGCCTGCGGAGGCACCGTGAGCTCGAACACGAACGGCATGCCGGGCGCGCGGCCGACCGCCGCGGCCAGCTTCACCGCCAGGCCCGCGATGGCGAGATCCCCCGGACCGATCCGCAATTCGGGCGAATCCCACGACAGCGGCAGCACCCAGCCGGAGGCGACGGTCCGGCCGAGCACGCCGCAGCGGGCGAGCTTCACCTCCGACCGCGCCGCCTTGCCCGCCACCGGGATCCGGGCGTCGATGCCGCCGAACTCGCACAGCCCGCTTTTCCTCCCGGCGGAGCGAAGTTCGAGGCTCGCGTCGACGATCTCGAGCCACGCGGTTTCGCGCGGGTCCCGGGCGACCGGCGGGGCTGCCTCCGGACCACCGGCCGGGACCGGGGGCGGCGTGACGATCGCCGCCGGCGGCACGGCGGCGGGCCCCGGCGACGGGCCCGGACCGGGGCCCGGACCGGGCGGGCGCGGCACCACCGCGAGCGCCGGCGGGCCGGGGGGCGATCCGGGCCGGCTGGCCGCGGCCGAGACCAGGCTGGCCAGCATTTCCACCGCCACCACCGCCCGCGGCCCCTCGATCCGGATCTTGTCGATCTCGACCTTCCCTTGCAGCAAAGGCCGCCAGCGCGGAACCACCCGGATCGACCGGACTTCAAGTAACGGCGGGCCGATCAAGCCGCGCAAGGCCGGCGGCTGGCGCAGGGTCAGGTCGCCGAGGACCGCGCCGCCCCACGGGGTGACCGTGGCCCGGCCGACGCTTGCCTCCACCCCCAGCCGTGAGGAAATCCGCTGCCCGAGCCAAGCCCGCGACCACGGTGTTGCGAGCGCCAGGTTGCCCAGCAGCAAAAGCAGCAAGGGGGCGACTGCCACGACCGCCAGGATCCTCAGGATCCGGCGCTTCCACCGGGAGGTCCGCGGCGGTCCGTCGGGCATCACTTTTTCTTGGGTGCCGGAGCTGGCTTGCCCGCGCCCGGTGGCGGGGTCGGCTTGTAAATCCCCGCGGCACCGAGCGGAAAGCGCACGACCAGACCGCGGTCGATCAAGCGGGTGCCCAGATCGGAAATCTCCTGCAGGCGATAGACCAACAGCCCGAACTTCTTGTCACCGGTCTGGCCGACGGCGATGTTTTCCTTGGTCGTTCCCAGCCCGGTTTTCTCCTCGAACTTCCACTCGTGGCCGCTCCAGGCCCCCAGCGTGCTGTTGGCGTCGGCCGCCACATCCTCGATCCGCTTCAGCTCGCCGTTCGGCGAGCGGAAAAAGTCGCCCTTGGGATCGTATTTCAGCGTCGAGATCGTCTGCGCCGCGCCGCCGATGTTGATGCTCCAGCGACCGTCGCTGCCGCTGGTCATCCGGATCGGCACCGCCTCGACCGCCTTGAACTTGCGCTCGCCCCAGTGTTTCAGGTAGTCCTCGTAGTCCTCCTTGGTCAGGCCCAACCGTTCGTCGAAGGGCAGCGGGACGCCCGGCTTCGCGGTTTTCGCATGCTCGCGGAACCAGTCGGGATCCTTGCGGGCGGCCTCCTCCACCTTGGCGATGTACTTGTCGAGTTCCGGCGGGGGCACCACCACCACGATCTCCCCCTTGATCACCACGTCCGGGGTCAGGTAGGCACCGAGGACTTTCGGGACATCCGCCGCGAAGGCGCTGGTGGACAAGACGGCGAGCAAAGGGGTGAAAATGCGTTTCATGGGGAACGGCGCTCCGGGATGGAGCGCCGGAAGCATTTCCGCCCGCGCCGGAAACTCAAGCGGCAATCCGCCCCCGCCCGCCAGCTCACGGCTCACCGTCCGGAAAAATCCCGGCGATCGGCGTCTCCTCGCCCTGGTCGATCCAGCGTTCCAGCGCCGCTTTCATCGGGGCCAGGACTTCCGGGCGCTCCACGGCGAGATTCCGCCGGCAATCGGGATCCGTGGCCAGATGGAACAAGCCGTAATGCCGCCCGCCCTCCTTGCAGGGAGTCGCGACGACCTTCCAGTTCCGCGTCCTCAGGCAGCGCTGCTTGGCGGTGATCACCGGTTGCTCCCACTCCTCCCGCAGCACGAACTGGTGATTGTAGTCCGGATCGATCCGGGTGAGCTTGTCCATCGGCGGCAAGAACGGGCGCTCGACCCCTTCCACCTGGAACAGGATGAAGGGCAAGCTGGTCTCGCCATAAAACGGCCGGTCCAGCGGCTCCTCCTCGCCACGGATCCAGCCCGCCAGGCTCTCGCCGGTCCAGCCCGCCGGCTCCTCGACACCCGCCAGATCGAGCAAGGTCGGCGCGATGTCGAGGCTGCGCACCTGGGCCTCCCGGGTCTGCCCGCGGATCCCCGGGCCGGCGATCGCCAGCGGGATGTGGGAGCAATGGTCGCCGCCGTTGAATCCCAGCCCGTGGGTCAAGGTCACCCCGGGTTCGTAGAGATCGTCGCCGTGGTCGGAGGTCATCACCACGATCGTGTTCTCCGCCAGGCCGTCGCGCTCCAAGGCGTCGAGGATCCGCCCGAAGCAATCGTCGAACTGGCGCGTGCAGCCGTCATACAAGGCGCGGATTTGCCGGATATCCGCCTCGGGCAGCGCCTTCATCTTGTCCTCCAGACCGGTGCCGCTGACGAACTCGTTGATGTCGAAATCCACCTGCGTCTGGTTTTTCCCCTGATAGGCCGGATCGGTGAACATCCGGCAATACGGGTCGGCGGAGGCATAAGGCAGGTGGTTGCTGGAATAGAAAACGTGCCAGAAGAACGGCCGGCCGCTCGCCGCCTGGTCCGCCAGCTTGTCCTCGACCCGTCGCGTCACCACCTCCGGCGTGACAAAGCCCGCCAGCGACCCGAGTTCCGGAAACAAGCGGTAGCCGACCGGGTTGTCGAAATACAGCGGCACCACGAAGTGCGCCATCATCACCGCCTGGCTGATGTAGTTGCGGAAGTTCTCGAAGCTGGAAACCGAGACGTCCTGGAAACCCAGCGGCATCATCTGGTAATAGCCGGCGCACCAGTCGCCGATCGCCGCGGTGTCGTAGCCGCGCTCCGCCAGCACCGCGCCGATCGTCCGGATCGACGCCTCCGACGCGGCGACCTGCTCGCGCCGCGGATACATGTGGCGGATCCCGTGCTCGTGCGGGTAGCGCGAACTCATCACCGTCACCGCCGACTCGAGGGTCGAGGCGATCGGCGAATAGCAGCGGTCGAATCGCGCGGCCTCCCGCGCCCAGGCATCGATCCGCGGCGAGACCCCGGCGGCGGCCGCGCCATCGCCGCGCGCCGGGCGGTAGCCGGTGTAGCCGAGGCGGTCGCCGCGCAGCGAGTCGGAGGCGACGATGATGATGTTCGGCGGCCGTTTTTCCGGCGCGGCGGTGGTGCTGCCTAGTCCCCCGTCGCGCGACGCCACGGCGGCGCCGGTGACCGACAGCAAGGCGGCGGCCGCCACTGCCGTCCGCCAGCGCGGGCTCATCCGGCGCAGCCACCACAACGCGAGCGCCGCGAGCGCCACCCACGGCAGCGCCACGAACAGTCCGCCGTGGATCCACGGCTGCCAGGACTCCGGCGGCAGTTGCAGGATCCCGTAATACCAGTGGCCGAAATCCGAGTTTCCCAGAAAATACGGTCGGCTGTGGATCAGGCGGAGCAAGAAAAACCCGTGCACCGCGAAGGTCAGCAGGAAGGCCGGCACCACCACCGAGCCGCAGCCGCGGAAGGGGCAGCGCCGGCACCACGCGCCGACCACCGGCCGCACCAGCAGGACCGCCGCTCCCCACAACAGGAGGTAGCCGGCGAGCACCGCCACATTCTCCCCGATCACGAACGAGCGGTAGTCTTCCCGCGCCAGGCGGCTGAACTCGTTGTCCATCCCTCCCGTGCTCGCGGCCAGCTTCCTCAGCGCCCGGACATACTGGACCAGCAGGAACAGACCGGTCCCCGCGATCGTCCCGCGCAGCACCCGCCGGTTCTCCCCGCCCTTGCTTGTCGATTCCGTCACGCGGGCGGAGGTTCGCAGGGGATTGCCCCGGGATCAAGGCGCGTCCCGCGGCGGCTCGTCCAGCAACAACCAGCGCGGCGAGACGACCTTTTCGATGACCACGCCCCGCGCCGTGTTGCTTTCCGGTAGCGCCCGCAGCCGCAGGACCACCGTGGCGATCCGTCCGGGCGCGTCCCGCCTCAGCCGGTCGAGTTCCTCCGCCACCTCGCCGCCGGCCTTCGCGTAGCCGAACAGGAACTCTTCGGAGTCCTTCGCCATCAACCGGAAACAACGCCAGCGGCCGTCGTCCGAAAACTCGTGGTTGAAAAACGTGTCGGGCACCGCCGTCACCCGGAAATCCAGCGCTTGCCCGCCGGGTCGCTCCGCCACGTAGCGGTCCCACGCCATCGGCTGGTGGCAAACATGGGTTTCCCAGTCGATCTTGACCTCGGCGTCGCCGGTTTGCTCCACCAGCAGATTCTGGACTTCGCCGTCTTCGACCTCGGCTTGCACCACCCAGAACGGCCGGGTCCCCACGTTCGATGCCTGGAACAAGGTCATCCGCGAGAATTTCAGCGGCTTCCTCGGCTGGCTCTTCCAGGCCTCCTCGATCAGCGGCCGGACCCGCTCCGGCTGGCGCACCCAGGGCAGGATTTCTCCGATCTCGTCCGCCGCGAGGTAGGCCGCGACCACCTGCTCCACCCGCTCCACCAGCCGCGAAGCCTCCTGGTTCGCGGCCGCCTCCCGGGCGACCTTGTCGCGGACCGCCCCGTGCTGGACCTCCTGCTTGATCTCACCTTGCCGCATCGCCCGCAGCGACCACAGCCCCGCGCCCGCCAGCACCAGGAAAATCAGCACGAACCAGCCGTAGGGAATTCCCGTCATCCGGTCGTCCTCGACACCCCACGGTTGCTCGATGTTGGCCACCGGCTCCGGCTTGTCGAGAATCGCCTCGACCCCCGGCTCCAGACTGCGCCCGTCGAAGCGCTCGCGGGTCTCCGACTCCAGCCGCTCCGGCTTTTCCGCCGGGACCGGCCCGGGCAAGCGCCGCACCCGCTCGGCCGGAATTCCATCCGTCCCCAAACGGAACACGTCGCCGGAATCGGCGGCGTCCTCGTCGATGACGCGCAGCTTGGCAGGGGGATCGGGCATCGGAACAGGAGCTGCGGGAACGAAAGCTGGAAATCCCGTTCGACGCAATGCCCTGCTTTCCTCTAAGACCTGTCGCAACCCCCGCCGATGCCTGTCCGGATCCTCATTTGCACCGCCGCCTTCGGCGAAGGCCACAACAGCGCCGCCCGCAACCTCGCCCTGGCGCTGGAAGAAGCCGGCGCCGAGGCCCGCGTCTGCGACCCCTGCCTGCTCGGCGCCCCGGTCAGCACCCGCTGGATCTGCAAGGGCTACCGCCTGATCACCACCCGCGCCCCGAAGCTCTGGCACCAGGTCTACCTCCGCACCGGCGATGTCGATTTCTCCAAACAACGGATGCCGCTGATGCGCAAGCCGGAGCGCAAGCTCGGCGATCTGGTGGAAAGCTGGCAGCCCGACGCCGTGGTCGCCACCTACCCGCTCTACCCGTATTTCCTCGAACGCCTGCTCGCCGGCCATGCCCATCCGCCGCCGGTCTTCACGATCGTCACCGATTCCATCGAGATCAATGCCGCCTGGCTGAAAGCGCCGAGCGCCGAATGGATTGTCTCCGATCCGCTGACCCGCGACGCGATGATCCGCGGCGGTCTCCCCGCCGAGCGGGTGATCGACACCGGCTTTCCGGTCCACCCCGACTTTTCCCGGATGACGCCGGTGCCCGCCGGCGACCGCTGCGAGCCGTTCCGCGTCCTCTATTTCACCACCGGCCGGCGCCTCCACGTCCGCCGGATCTCGAAGGCGATCCTCCAGACTTCGCCCCGGACGCAGCTGACCATCGTGCTCGGCAAAAATGTCCGCCACCTGTGGCAGCGGGCGAAGGAGATCCGCGACGCCTTCCCCGGCCGGGTGAAGATCAAAGGCTGGACCCGCAAGGTCCCGCAGCTCCTCAACGCCCACCACCTCGTGGTCGGCAAGGCCGGCGGCGCGACCGTCCACGAGGCCATCGCGGCCCGTTGCCCGATGCTGGTCCATCACCTCGTCCCCGGCCAGGAGGAGGGCAATCTGCGGCTGCTCGAGGCGATCGGTGCCGGCAAGCTCGCCGAGAGCCCGGAGGCGATCCGCAGCGCGCTCGCCGATCTGCTCGCCGACGATGCCGCCCTATGGCGCGCCATGAAACGCAAGCTCGCCCTCCACGGCCGCAACGCCGGCGCGCTCGCCGCCGCCAGACACATCCTGGAGCGCTGTGGAAGTGCCAAGTGAGGCCGCTCACGTCTCCCGCAGCGCCGCGGCGATCGGCAGGCGGGCGGCGCGGATCGCGGGGAACAGGCCGCCGAGAAGGCCGAGGACGATCGACCAGACGATCGCCTGCACCAGCAGTTTCGGCGTCACGGCGAAGGCGAAGGTCACCTGGCTGAAGGTCGCCCAGTTGAGCGTCGAAGTCTGGTAGCCGTCGAATGCCAGCCACGCGACCCCGGCCCCGACCAGCCCGCCGGCGAGCGCGAGGACCACCGACTCGGCCAGCACCGAGACGACCACCGGCAAGGTGCCGAAACCGAGCGCCCGCAGCGTCGAAATCTCGCGGGTCCGGGCGGACACCGCGCCATACATCGTGTTGAGCGCCCCGAACAACGCCCCGCAGGCCATCAGCACCGCGACGGTGATGCCGACGCCCGAGATGAAATCGCTGACCATGGTCGTCTGCGCGGCGTAGAACTCGCTGAGCTTCTCGACCTTCGTGTTGAGCTGCGGGTTGAGCGAAAGCGCGTCCTTGAACGGGGTGAACGAGGCGGAGCTGTTGAGCTTGGCATAGACCGACTGGAAGGTGTCGCCGCGCTTGTAAGCCGGCTGGAGCACGGAGGCATCGGTCCAGATCTCGGACTCGGCGATGCCCCCGTCGGCGGTGAAGACGCCCACCACCTGCCACTGGTTGGTGCCGATCTTGATCGAGTTTCCGACCTCCAGCCCGGCGAACGCGCGCGCCGCGCCGGCGCCCACGATCAGCTCGTTCTTGCCCGGCTCGAAGCGCCTTCCTTCGCGGATCACCAGATTGCCGCGGACCTCGAAGGCGCTCTCGCCGACCCCGCGCAGCGGGACGTTGGCGGAGGTCCCGGTGGAGCGCTTGGGCAGGTCGATGATCACGAACAGCTCGGCCGACGCGAGCGGACCGCGCTCGTTGCGGGCGATCCCGGGGGTATCGCGGATCAGCCGCGTCTCCTCGCGGGACAGCCCGCTGTTCATCTCCGCATCCGAACCGGCGCGCAGGACCACCGCGACATCCGGCGCCCCGGTCGCGGTGACCGCCTTCTTGAAGCCCTCCGAAATCGCCAGCACCGCCGTCAGCACCAGCACCACCCCGGCGATCCCGAAGGCGGCGGACAACGCCGAGCCCTTGCGCTCCGGAATCGAGCGGAGATTGAAAAGGGCGATGGCGAAAACTTGGGAAAGCCAGTTCATGGGAAGTCGTGCGGAGGGTGCTAATTTTTCCGGAGCGCCGTGGCGATCTGAAGGCGCATCGCCTGGATCGCAGGCACCGCCCCGGCGACGAGCCCGAGCGCGAGCGCGGCGAGGGCTCCCGTGACGAGGTCGCGCCCCGGGAGATTCAGCGAGGGTAGCACCGTCGCGAAGGGATTCGCCGCGGCGACCCCCGCGGCGATCGCCAGCCCGGTCAGACCGCCCGCCAGGGCGATGACGCAGGACTCCGCGAGCACCAGCATCAGCACCAGGCCGTTGGAAAACCCGAGCGCTTTCAACACGCCGATCTCCTCGGTGCGCTCGCGCACCGACTGGCTCATCGTGTTGCCCGCGACCAGCAGGATGGTGAAAAACACCGCGCCCACCACCCCGGCGACGATCGCGCCGATGTCGCCGACCTGCTGGGCGAACGACGAGGCGAAGGCCCCCTCGCCTTCCGTGACCGTTTCATACGCCGAGTTCGCGAACTCGGCATCGATCACCTTGGCGACGGCGGTCGCCTGGTCGGGGTTCTTCACCCGCAGCGTGACCCAGCCGATCAGGCCCTTCTGCTCCACCTTGCCCTCGTCGAAGTAGTCGTAGCGGAAGTAGAACGACGAGGTGTCGCCGCCCTTCTTGGTGCTGTCGTAGGTGCCGACGATCTGGAACGGCCACGCCGCCTCGCCTTCGGGCTGACCCCAGATCGGCGAGGTCAGCGGGATGGTATCGCCGACCTTCCAGCCGAATTTTTTCATCAGCGAGGAGCCGACGATCGCCCCGTTGCGGGTCGCCAGCCAGTCGCGCTTGGTCTCCGCGGAAACCGGATACTCGCGGAAGACTTCCAGGAAGGCCTCCGGCTCGACCGCCATGGTGGCGAAGAAGTTTTTCGGATCCTGATAGATCCCGCCGAACCAGGACAAGGCGGCGACCGCGTCGACGCCGGGGACCGCGGCCATCCGCTTCCGGTAGTTCTCGGGCAAGGGCTGGATCAGGGTGATCTTGTTGCGCACCACCAGGCGGTCGGCATCGGCGATGTTCACGCCGGCCATCAGGCCTTCCTTCAACGCGCACAGCAGGCCGAAAAGCAGGAAGGCGACGAAGGCGGACAGCACGGTGAGCACCGTCCGCAGCTTCTTGCGCCGCAGGTTTGCCAGAACCAGCGAGAGGAACTTCATGCGGGCGCTTCGGTGGACAGTTGCCCCTTGTCGAGATGCACGATGCGGCTGGCGCGGGCGGAGGCGTGGGGGTCGTGGGTGACCATGATGATGGTCTTGCCGTGGTCCTGGTTGAGCGCCTGGAGCAGCGACAGGATCTCGTCGCCGGACTTGCGGTCGAGGTCGCCGGTCGGCTCGTCGCAGAGCAGGATGGTGGGATCGGTGACGATGCCGCGGGCGATGCCGACCCGCTGCTGCTCGCCGCCGGAAAGCGTGCGCGGGTAGTGCTTCACGCGATGGGAGAGCCCGACGACCTCGAGCGCGACCTTCACGTGCTCCTTGCGCTGGGCCTTCGTCAGGTGGGTCAGCAGGAGCGGCAGCTCGACATTGCGCTCGGCGCTGAGGGCCGGCATCAGGTTGTAGAACTGGAACACGAAGCCGACATGGCGCGCGCGCCAGGCGGCGAGCTGGCGGTCGGAGAGCTGGTCGATCCGCTCGCCGCCGATCTCCACGCTGCCGGCGGTCGCGCGGTCGAGTCCGCCGATCAGGTTGAGCAAGGTCGACTTGCCGGAGCCGGACGGCCCCATCAGCGCGAGGAACTCGCCCTCGCGGACTTCGAGGTCGAGGTTGGAGAGCACTTCGATTTCCTCCGACCCGCGGTGGAAGGTCCGGGTGACTTGGCGGATGTTGACGATCGAGCTCATCGGTTGGCGAGTTTGACGCGGCGGCCGTCCCCGAGGGCGGCGCTGCTGGAAGTGACGATGGTTTCGCCCGGCGAAAGCCCGGCGGAAACGGTGGACTGGTCGCCGTTGGTGAGGGAGACCGACACCGCGCGGCGCTCGACTTCCTCGCCGTCGAGCACCCAGACGATGCTGCTGCCCTGGTCGTCGTGGACGGCGGACTTCGGGATCACCACGGACATGCCGGCCGGCGCGGATTCATCGCTTTTGAAGGCGACTTTCACCGCCATGTCCGGCAGCACGCGCGGGTCGATCTGCTCGAAGCCGACGCGGACTTTCACGGTCGCCTTCTGGCGGTCGGCGGTCGGGATGATGGCGATCACCTTCGCGGGGATCTTCCACTCGGGATAGGAGTCGAGCGTCGCCTCCACCGGCTGGCCGGCGCGCACGCGGTTGATGAAGCTTTCGTTCACGTCCACCTCGATCTCGAGCGAGGCCATGTCGACGATGGTGCAGATCCCGGTGCGGGTGAAGCCGCCGACCGACATCGGCGAGATCATCTCGCCGGGCTGCGCGTTCTTCGAGGTGACGACGCCGTCGAAGGGCGCGAGGATGGTGGTGTCCAGCACCTGCTGCTGCCACTGGGCGACATCCGCTTCGGCGACCGCGACGTCGGCGTTCTGCTTGCGGAGGCGGCCGGCGAGCGAGCGGGCGAGGTAGTCGGCGCGGTCGAGGTCCGACCGGCTGGCGGCCCCGGATTCCGCGAGATCGGCGAAGCGCGCGAGCTCCCGCTCGGCGAGCTCCATGTTGGACCTCGTTTCATCCAGCGCGCTGCGGGCGGCGGCGAGCTGGGCTTCGGACAAGCGGAGCGCCGCTTCCACGTTCGAGGCATCGAGCCGGGCGAGCAACTGGCCCTCTTTCACCTCCATTCCCTCGTCGACGCGCACCTCGATCACCTTGCCGGTCACCTTCGACGAGACCGTCGCGGAGCGGCGCGCGGTGACGTAGCCGGAGGCGTTGAGCAGCGTCGCGCGCGCGCTGCCGTCGGTCGCCAGCGCCGCCACGGTGGTGGTCTGCACGACCGGCAGGACCGTGCGCTTCGACCAGAAAAAATACCCGGCGGCTCCGGCGGCGAGCACCACCAGAAGCCAGATCCATCCAGCCCCCCCGCGGTCCCGGGGAAGGGCCGAGCGGTCGATGCGGAGCGCGTCGAGGGATGGCTTGGGGGAACTCATGCGGCGCTATCTACGCCCCAAACCCGCTTCGCGCCAGCCCCAAGGCGAGTTCGGGCACGCTTGGCACTTGGCACGCCGTTCCCCGGGCTCCAGCCTGCGCGCGCGCCATGACTTTCCTCTTCGACATCGGCAAGGTCCTCCTCGACTTCCACTTCGAGCCGTCGCTCGCGACCCTGCTCCCGCCCGGCATTCCGGACGGGACCGGACGGCTGGAGGTCCTGCTGGAAAAAAAAGACGACTTCGAAAGCGGCCGCATCCCGATGGAGGAATACATCCCCTGGGCGATCGCCCGCCTCGGCGCCCCGGTCGCCGAAGCCGACTTCCTCCACGCCTGGCGGAACATTTTCACGCCGGTCGATCCGATGTGGCGGGTCGTCGAAAGCCTCGCCGCCGGCGGCCACCGCCTGATCCTGTTTTCCAACACCAACGGCATCCACTGCCCGTGGATCTTCGAAAACTACGAGATCTTCCGCCATTTCCCGGAAGCCGTGTTGTCCTACCGGACCGGCTCGATCAAACCCCAGCCGGAGATCTACCATCACGCGATCGCCACCCACGGCCTGGTCCCGGCCGAAACCCGCTACATCGACGATCTCCCCGCCAATATCGAGACCGGCCGGCGCCTCGGCTTCCGCAGCTGGCAATACGATCTCAACGACCACCCGTCCTTCGAGCGCTGGCTCGCCACCGAGCTGCTGCACGGATAAATCCCCCCCCTTTCCCCTTTCCGCTTTCCGCTCCCGCCGCGATTTCGTCCTCGCGCTCCCGATGGGGGATGGAATACGCATGCCACGGGAAAGAAATTTTGTTGATTTCCCACCTTGCCTGACGAAAACCCGGTTTCATGCGACTTGCCGACTTCATCCAGGAGAGTGTGGAGCCGATTCTGGAGGAATGGGAAGCCTTCGCACGCGCTACTTCTTGATCCGGATCGAAGTGCCGCAGAACGTACAATTGTACCAGCGGAAGGTGATCACGTGGAGCGCGACCGCGCCGATGTAGCCGAAGAGCGGGAGGTGGTGGGCCTTCTTGTTCTTCAGGCAGTGCTTGGGGACATACATCCGCTGGGCGCAGACCCGGCATTTCGCCCGGGTGCCGATCAGGGCGAACAGGATGCCCAGCACCGGCAGCGCGATCGGGAAGGCGATGATCCAGCCGGGCACCCAGGAAAAATCCTCCGGCATCTCGTCGGACAGGATCAACAGGGGTGCCGCGACCACCGCCAGCGGGATGCAAATCTGCAGGAGGAGGAGAAAAAGTCCGCCAAACCAGACGACATAGGGCCGGTCGTGCAACACGCCGCGGATGTAGAAGCGCGAGCCGGGCTTGCGGCCGGCATTGGTCTGCGGCCGCGGCGCGCGCAGTAACGCGATCCGCTCGTCCTCCATCCCGGCCTTCGACGAGGCGGCCCGCTCCGGCGGGGCATCCCCCTGCGCCTCTTCGATGGTCCGCACCCGCGACGCGTCGAAGCCGCGCCGGCCGTTGCTCAGACCGACATCGGCGACTTGCACCGAGGCGACGGCCGAGGCGCGGCGGCTCCCCGCCGGTGCCGCCGGCAAATCCTTGCGGGGCGACCGCTCGACCACCAGCCGCACGTCGAGATCCCCGAAGGCCCGGTTGAGCACCGGCGCCACCGCGATCTCGGAGGGCGGGATGCCCTTTTCCGCCAGCATCCGCGCCGGAATGGGAATGGCCAAGGGGGCCGCGGCCAGCATTTCGATCACGTCCGGCTCGGCTTCGAAGTCCACCGGACCCGACAGCGCCTGGAGCTCCGCTTCACCGGCATCCTCGGCCACCGGCGGCGGCTCCCCCGTCACCGGTGCCGGCGCGCGGGCAGGCGCGCTGCCGCTGCCCGGTGGACGCTTTGCCCGCATCGACGTGACCGGACCGGGTGCCGTCTCCCCTGCCGCGCCCGTCGCCGCCGCCGGACCGGACCCGACGAGCAGGCCGGCCGCTGCAATCCAGCGCTCGACCTTTTTCCGCTCCGGCGTCCGCGGGACGATCCGCAGCATCTGGTTGGCCGCCGTGATCTCGCCCAGCAGCAGGTCGATGTCCGCGGTGGCCAGGGCATGGACCTTCGTCCAGCCGGTGGCTTCGAGCAGCTCGGCTTCCGCGGAACCCATTCCGTCAATGTTGATCAATTCCGACATCCCCCGCACGAGGGTCCGAGCCTAGGAATCCGCGCGCCCGTGGCAAGGCCTCATCCGAGGTCCGCCCACAGGTCGCGGAGCGGCGGGGCGCGGGCGACGAAACTTTCGTTGCCGAGCCGGGTCGCGCGGCGGACGACTTCCGACCCAATCCCCTCCGCCGCAGCCAAAGCCGCTTCGTACGATCCTCAACCCGCCAATCGCCCCGAGGGCGGGAGCAGGGCGATTGGCCCGCTAGCGAAGGGAGCCTGAAGATTAGGCATTCTACAGTTTCGGCTAGACAACCCCACCCGATTCACCATGGTAGGAATGCCATGAACGCTCACCTGTCTCGTCCGACATCGGATCCGGCACTCGCGCCGGTCAT
>CAMCYK010000173.1 GCA_945883695.1 Akkermansia muciniphila
TCGCAGAGGCCCGGGTAGGTGAGATTCGAGGAACCGACCAAAGCAGCCGAACCCACGACCTCCATCTCGGCGTGGGTGATGTAGGCCTTGGCGTGGAACTTGTCCTTTCGATAGACCCGGCATTGGATCTGGCCGCTGGCGAGAGCGGCGACAATGGAGGGAACCCCTTTGATAAAATCGTCCTTTCGCTTCTCGACCTCGATGCTTTTGTCGAGCCGCTCGGAAATCACCGCCAGCCCGTCCGCAAATGCCTTCCGGGTGCGCTTGGATACTTCATCACCCATCAAGATCCGAATCTGCGGGACCGTCTGCCAGGCTCCGTCCAAGGCAAGGAGACCGCCGACTTCGAAAAAGCCAGTGGCCACGTCAATGGCCTTGGAGAGCTTGCACCAGTCGAAAAGATAGCGGTGAACCTTCCAATCGGAATCGCTGTTATCGACGATGAAAAGGTCTGAACCGGAACGACTCATGGAGATTCTCCAGATCAAGGCCAATTCGGCCCTTGATCTTGGAAGACCCTAGGAGTTGGGTGCCGATGGTCAACGAAGGTTGTTGCCTTGCCCCGGATGCGGGAAGCCTACGAATTTGCGTCGAGCTCCGCGATCGCATCCTCCGGCATTCCGAGCTCCAGGAAACCGAGGGCACGGCGGCAGGCGGCATCGAGATCGTCGGTCACGGCGGCAGCATCACAGGACGACGGGATTTGGCAAAGCTCCGTTGCCGGCAGCGACCCTTCAGTTGTTAGAACGTGCTCACCCGAGTCCCTCGCCAATCAAAAAATCTCGTGGAGTGCTCACCAGCATCCCGTAAACCTTGGTCCCAAGCAGGATCCCGAAATCCCCCTTGTCCAGAGTCAGCAGCACGGCACACCTGGCAGCCAGGGCGGAAATCAGCACCGGTTTGTCTTTGGAGGCGGCCAGCAACAGCGGTTTCCTGCTGGTGAGGGCGTTGGGAACCCACTCGACCTTGGACTGCATCTCCGGCCATCCCAGCGCCGCGTCCACGCCAAGTTTCCCGATGTTCTTGCTCGTTTCCGCATGGCAATAGCTCGCCGAAACCAGTTGCCATCCCCGGTCGGGAGCGGTCTCGATGATCAAGCGGGACAGCGATTTTCCCGACCCACAGGCGGAAAGCAGCACGCTGCTATCCAGAAATATCCTCACGCCTTCCCGGCCTTCCTCCAGAATTTCTCCGCATCCCTTTCATCTTCCTCAATCCAGCCCCGCAAGGCTTCCACCGGAATATCGCGCACGGGAAGGGCCGCCGCCGGTTGCAGGAAAACCCCGCCGTCCCGGAGCTCCACCAGCATCATCGGGTGCTCGGCGGTATCCAGGCCCAGTTTTCGGCGGATGTCCGGCGGCAAGGTGATCGTGCCTCGTTTGGATACAGGAACGGCCGTCATGCTGCAAAGCTGCAATGCGGCAATGCGGCGGTCAAGTCCCAAACGACTCCAGATGCCCAGCCTTCCTTGATGGCAGTGACTCCGTTGTTCTTTCGCAGGGCTTGGTTTTGAGCGGATGGACCACCAAAGATCGCGGCCACTTTCCCCACCCAGGGCGATTCACTCCGAAAGGATCAGCGTCCGGCTCTGCCACGGAGTCGCGGAAATGGTCTGCCACACTTCGGGAGTGAACGCGGTTTTCTGCGGGTCGAAGCCGAGCACCACGACCTCGCATTTCTTGCCAACCATCTCCGGGGTCACGGGGATGAAGAAGGTGTGGTTGCCCTCGGTTTTCCGGACGGGATATTCCCACGGGTTGACCGGATAGGACGGCGCGCGATCGGGGGCGCCGAGGATTTTCCCGTCCACCCGCAGCGCGACCCAGGCGCCGTCGCGGCCGTGCTCGCCGTTGCAGGCGACGGCGAGGAAACCGGTCGCCGGGGCTTTCTCCAACACGAAGGGCAGCGACCACGCCTTCTGCACCGTGCGGAAAGCAGGGAAGAGATAGGACATGCGCCAGCCGGCGCGGTCGAGTGGTTTGCCACCGGCCACGCCGCGGATCTCGGCGAGCTTGCTGGGAACCAGGTTCGTCCGGATGTAGCGCACGGATTGCCCCTCGCATTCGATCCGGACGTTGCGGCCGTCCTGCACCAGCTTGGCGGGCGACCAGGTCTTGAGATCGGCGGAAACCTGGGCGCTGCGGGCTGCCGTCACCTCGGCGTGGCGGAGCTCGCCTTCCGCCGGGGCTTCCAACAGGAGATGGTCGAGCGCTTGCGCCTTCCCGAGATCGACGCGCAGGAAGCGGCTCTCGGGTTCGCGTTCGCGCATCCGGAGGAAATCGTAAACGGTCTCCGCTTTGCCATCGAACAGGTATTCCTGCAGGATGCCGCGCTCGCCGATGATCGGCTGCCGCACGAAGGCGTCGCGCGCTGCCTTGACCTGCGGGACCGCCGTCGGCCCGGAGCGGCGCAGCGAACGGAACTCGAGCGGGTCGTTGTCGGCGGCGAAGCAGCCGGTCTCGTAGAGTTCCTCCGCGTCGGCCGGCACTTCACCGGCCACCGGCGAGCCGACCTTGCGGTGCCATGCGTCCCGATCCGGCTTGCCCGGAAAGGCAACCGCGACCGCCTTCCCCGCCAGCAAATCGGGGACCGGTTTGCCGTCGAGCATCGCTTTGGAAAACTTCCGGCCACCCGCCGCGAGCGACATGGCCGGCTTCTCCCCCGCCCCGCCGAGCACGCGGATGACCACATCCTTGCCGGGCACGTCGCGGACCAGTTCGTAATCGCTTCCGGTGAGACCGACCTCATCGATCTTCTCCGAACTCGCCAGCAGCAGGCAGCTGCGGAACGGAGCAACCTCCACCGCCACCTCGTCGCCGTGCTTGAAGGTGCCGAGGATGCTTTCGGCCGGATGGTGCCGTCGCAAGCTGATTTCCCCCGTTCCGCCGAGGCCGATCGAAGCGTCGAGCTTCACGCGGTAGGTGACCGGCTCCCAGCTCAGGTTGCGCAGCGTGATCAGGCGCGTCTTGTCATCGCCGCGCGAGGCGGCGAGCGGGCCGTAGCGCGCCTCGTCGAGGACCATTCCCTTCACCATGATGTCGCGGTAGCGGCGGTGGAGGTTGTAGATGCGGGCCAGCTTCGGGAACTCGTCATCGCGCAGGAACCAGGGGTTGGCGTAGATTTCCGGGGCGAGGATCAGGCTGCGGTTGAAGGCCTGCAGGATGAGATCGTCCTCCCAGAAATCGAGGCCCGAGGAAATGCACACGCCGTGGTCCTCGGTGAGCCGCTGCAGGTCCGGCACCATCCCGCGCGAGATCGCCTGGACCCGGTTGTGCGAACCGGTGCGGCTGCTGTTCGCCATGTGGACGTCGATGTAGGTCTCCGCGCCGCCCCAGAGGAAGGTCGTCGCGTGGGACTTCGCGTCGCCGAGGTCGAGGCGGTGGTTGAGCAGGATCAGGTCCGGGCTGTGCTTGCGGCACTCGGTCATCAGCCGCGCGAAGGCGTCGCGCTTTTCCGGACGGAGCTGGCCGCACACCGCGTCCATCTTGAAGAGGGCGAACTCATAGTCCCGGCAAAGCCCGACCAGCATGTCGATGCGCTTCTGCTCGTCCGCCGGCGTGTCGCCGAAGCCATCCGGCCCGAGCCAGATGCCGAGGCGGCAATCGAAGCTCTGCGCAAAATCGTAGACCGGCTTGAAGCCGCGCGGGAACTGCGCCTTGAACTTCGCGGTGTCCATGCTGCCGTAATAATTCGGCCCGTCGATGTTCCCGGCGTCGAAGGCATAGATGTCGAGCTTCATGCCATACTCGTCGTGGAGCCACTTGAAGAACGCGAGGTTGGTCAGCGTCTGCGCCTCGGTGGAGCCCTCGTTGGTGTTGTTGATCCACGAGAAATACTGCGCGAGCGACGGCGTGTCCTCGGTGGCTCCGGGGACGATCTCGGCACCTGAGGCCGGCGAAATCGTGAGAAAAGTGGCCAGCGCGGCAGCGCGGAGGCGGAGGGGGATCGGGTTCATGGCGGTTGCTGAAAAGCTGTTCCAGCATGATCCGGATGTCACGCCTTCGTCCGCCGGATGACCAGGAACCCGCCCCAGGCAATGCACTGCGACTAGCGGCCGCTCGATTTCAAAAGGTCCGCCATCGTTTCGGCGAACTCTCCGTCGATCAAAGCGCTCACGGTCGTGTTCCGGGATTCCGCCAGCTTCTCCAGCTGCAGCATCTGCCGCCGGGTGAGGTTCATCTTCGCCGCGACATTGGACGTGCCCGGGAGGTCTAGCCAGGCTTCCTTGGCTTTGGAAAGTTCCGCGGCATCGAGCCCGAAGCCCTTGAGCACGCCGGCGGCCATCATTTCGTTGCCGGGATAGGCCATGTGGACGCCATCCGAAGTCAGGATGTTGCCCTGGACCGGGCCGGCCTTGTTGGCGGCGGCGATGATCGCCTGCATGTCGGCATTCAGATCGGCGAGCATGCATTTCTTCTCCGCAGCCAATGTGCGGAGGAAATCGTTGTAGGAGGCGAGCTTCTGGTTCTCGGCAGTCTCCGGATTCTCCCGGATCATGGTCGAGGTGAGGATCATGACCTTCACGCCCGCCGCCTGGGCGCGGTCGACGATGGCGGTGATGTTCTTCTTGTAATCCTCCAGCGGCACCCCGTCCGCACCGTGCCAGACGTCGTTGACCCCGCAGCTCAGGGTCATCCACTGCGGCTTCTTGCTGAGGACATCGCGGTCGAGGCGTTCCAGCATCTGGTTGGATTTGTGACCGCTGATGCCGGCACCGATGATCTCGACTTTCACGCCATTCGCCGCGAGGCCGCTGCCGACCAGCTGGACATAGCCGCCGGGGCCGCCATTTCCCTGCTGGGTGATCGAGTCACCCAGGAAGGCGGCCTTCTCGCCCGCTTTCACAGGAATCTCCGCGTGGAGGAGGCTGGCGGCGACGGAGAACAGCGAGGCAACAAGGATGGCGTGTTTCATGGGGATGAGGCCGGTTACGACCTGGCAAAGGTTGATCGCTCAGAAATCGATTCGAATCTTTCCGCCCCATGGCCGCCAGTCAGCGGCTCACCCGCAATGTCAGGTCATCCGACCTCCGGCTTGCGAAACGGCGCCACGGATGGCAGACTCAGCACATGAATGCGACGCTTACTGTCGATGATGCCGGGCAGATCAATCTCCCAGAGGCGGTGAAGCGGGTCTTCGGCGTGGAGCCTGGTGCCCGCTTGCGCGTTGAGGTCACGGCGGACCGCATCGAGATCGTGAGGGATATTCCGGTGGTGGCTGAAACCGCGCGCTCATCGAGCGGGCGGCTTGTGCTCGCCCGCACCGGAATCGTGACGGATGCGGGGAGAGCGGTTCGCGAGGAACGTGATGCACTCGCCGACCGCGCCCTGCGCAAATGAGCCGCTATCTGGACAGCTCGGTGCTGGTGGCTTCTCTCATGCCGGACGACCCGGACCATGCCGCATGTGATGCGCTGCTGAACCAATCTGGGAACTGGACGACACCGCACGCGCTGAATGAGACCTTCGCGACGCTCACCGGAGGCAGGCTCGGCATGAGGGTGGATGCCGATGTCGCGGCGCGGATGATTCGCGAGAGCATCGTGCCGTGCGTGACCTTCGTGGAACTCAGCGTGGATGAGATCATCGCCACGCAAAGCGGTGCCCGAAAGCAAGGTGTCCGTGGCGGCGGTATTTACGACTACCTGCATCTCGTGGCCGCTCGGAAAGCGAAGGTGGGCATCCTTCACACCATCAACCTCGACGATTTTCACCACCTGCATCGCGAGGGCGACCCGGAAATCCGGCGTCCGTAGAGTCCTACTTCTTCCTCGCGTCCCATGCCTTCCAAAACTCCGCGGCGGTCTTGTCGGGGACGAAGGTTTTCGGATCATAGCCGAAGCCGAGGCGTTCGAGTTTGGGAAAGGCGCGGAGGAACTCGATCTGCGTCGCGCCGGCGGGCAGGGTGATCGCCGCGCAGACGTCGCCGAACAGGGCAAGGCGTTCCTTGGTGCCCAGACCGGCCTGGTCGCAGTAGTCGGTGATCGGGATGCCTTTCACCAGTTCCATGGCAAACCACGGGCGGCCGGTGGTCGTGGCTCCGGCGTCGAGCACCTTGGCGATGTGCGGGTGGTCCATCATCGCCAGCACCTGGCGCTCGGCCTCGAAGCGGGCGAGCACTTGTTTGGTGTCCATCCCGGCCTTGATCACCTTGAGGGCGACCATGCGCGAGATCGGCACGCTCTGCTCGGCCATCCAGACCATGCCGAAGCCGCCCTCGCCGATGGCTTGCCGAAGTTTGAAGGGTCCGATGGGGTCGCCCTCCTTCTCGGCGTAGGTTTCTTGGAACTCCGAGGCGCCGAGGGTGGCGCCGTCCGCGTCGCCGAAGAACGAAGCAGCGCGCTCGGCATCGACCAGCAGGCGTTGGACTTCGAGGTGGAGTTCCGCGTCATCGCAGCAGCTTGGGCGAGGAACGCGTCGCGCTCCGCGGCGGGCAACTCACGGGCCTGGGCGAAGAGGTCTTGGGCGTGAGTGGTCATGATGGGGAGACACGCGCGAGGCAGCGGAAAAAGCGGACAGGGAAATTTCAGGTTTTCTTCTCCATGGCGCGGTAGAGCCAGATTTGGGCCAGTTCCCGGTGGCGGCGGACGGTCTTTGGGTTGACCCCGAGGAGAGCGGCGATCTCGTCGTGGTTCATGCCGCTGAAGAAGCGCAGCTTCACGATGCGGGCCTTGATTTCGTCCTCGGCTTCGAGCTGGTCGAGCACCTCGTGGATGCCCAGCAGGCGCTCGTCGTTGACGGGAGCGGACAGATCGATTCCGTCAAGCGGCACGACGGGCTCTCCCCCGCCCCGTTTGGCGGCCAAGCGGCGGCGGGCGGCCTCGACGAGGATGCGGCGCATGGCCTCGGCGGCGGCGGCGAAGAACTGTTTGTGATCGCGCCACTTCTCCGGGCCGGAATTCTGCACGCGCAGCCAGGCTTCGTGGACCAGCGCGGTGGCATCGAGTATCCCGCCCAAGCGCTCGGCGGCCATCCGGCCCGCGGCGATCTTCTTCAACTCGGCATAGAGGCCGGCGAAGAGTTCGTTGTCATTCGAAACGGACGAGGCGTTGAGCAGGCGGGTGTCGTCGGGCTCCATGCGATGGCCGGGGCGGGTGGTGGATCAAATGGGTTCCTCCGGATCACGATCCAGGGAGTAGACCTCCACCATCTGATCACGGCCTTTCACGGAGTGGGCACCAAGGTTGCGGCAAATGGACAAGCCCTCGCTCCAACCGTCCAACAAATCGGCACTGGCAAGCACGCGCTGGTTGAGCGTGCGGGTGAGCGCTTCAAGGCGGAAGGCGAGGTTCACCGCGTCGCCCAACAGGGTGAACTCCCGCGGGCTGAAGGCACCATAGGCCGCCGGCCCCATGTGGACGGCGGCGCCCGAGCCGAAGCGGAGGCCGAAGCGGAGGCCGAGAGGGCCGAGCACCGCGCCGTGTTCCTGCTGGACCTCGTCGCAGGCCACCCGCATCGCGTGGGCCGCCTTGAGCGCCGCCAGACGGCTGGCCGGAGAAGTGTCGAGCCAGTGGGCGAGGACGCAGTCGCCGATGAACTTGTCGAGGTTCGCGCCGTGGCGATTGAGGATGGATTCGGTCCGCGAATACCAGGACCCGATGATCGGGCCGAGTTGGTCCGGAGTCAGCTTTTCCGAGATGGCGGTGAAGCCCTGGATGTCACTGACCAGCAGGATGACGGTGCGTGACCGCACATCGGCAATGGTGCGCTGTGCGATCGAGGTGCCGCCGTGCATCGCACCCCGTCGCGACGTATCTTCGAAGCGGAAGCAGTGATCGGCGATCTGGATCATGTCACCGCTGGACAGCAACTGGGAGGTCGTCACGCGCCTCATTGATCAGGCTGCCGTTGACGCTGCCGAGGTCGAAATACCAGAACCCGTCTTCCTGCCGGCGGATCATCGCATGGCGGCGCGATACCCGGGGATCAGGAACCGGCACCGCCGACTCGCGGCTGCGGCCGATCACACTCAGGTCCTACAACTCGAACACCCCACCCAAGGCATCATCGTAGAGCTTGCCGACAGGCAGAGTCGTGTTGGTCTTTCTCTCCATCAGGGTGTCTTCTAACCCGGACTTCTTTCGGTCGGCAATCTCCAAACGGGAGCCGCCTCGCCGAGGCTGCGGGAAGGAGTGCCGGAAGATTGCGCCAGGTTCCCGATGTCAGGCGGACTCAGCCGTCGAGAAACTCCGCCGCCCGCTGCTCCGCCCACGTCTCCGATCCGCCGGAGGAGAACCCGCAATGCCCGCCGTCGTCCGGGATCTCCAGATGGAAGAGCTCGCTCGCCCCCGCCTCCTCTCGCGGATAACAGCCGGGGCCGAGGAAGGGATCGTTCGCCGCATTGACCAGCAAGGAGGGGACCGTGATGCGCGGAAGAAAGGGCCGTGAACTGCTGCGTGCCCAGTAGTCCGCGGCATCCCGGAAGCCGTGGAGCGGCGCGGTGTAGCGGTCGTCGAACTGGCGGAAATTGCGGACCCGGCCGATGCCCGCGAGGTCGATGTCGTCCGGAAAACGCGGCTGTTTGGCAACCAGCTTCGCCCGCAGGCAGCGCAGGAAGCGGTCCATGTAGAGGCGGTTGGCCGGGGCGGAAAGGCGGATCGAGGAACAGGCGAGGTCGCAGGGGACGGAAAAGGCCGCGGCGCGATGCAGCCGCGGATCCGTCTCGCGTTCGCCGAGGTACTTCAGCGTAAGATTGCCGCCGAGGCTGAAGCCGACGAGGTCGATCCGCGCCGCCGGGTGGGTGGCGAGGGCGTGGCGGACGACATGATGGAGGTCGTCGCTCGCGCCGCTGTGGTAGAATTTCAGCAGCCGGTTCGGCTCGCCGCTGCAGCCGCGATAGTTCCACGCCAGCACGTCCCAGCCGCGGCGGTGGAGGGCGCCGGCCATGCCCTGGATGTAGGTGGCTTTCGAGTTTGCCTCGAGCCCGTGGGACAGGATCGCCAGCCGCCCGCTCCCCTGCCCCGCCCAGTCGAGGTCGAGGAAATCGCCATCGGGCAGCTCCAGCCGCTCGCGGCGCGTGGTGATGAAGGGCACGCGGCGGCAGACGGCCGGATGGATCGTTTGCAAATGCCCGCCGCGGAGAAAGGCGGGAGCGCGGTAGCTGGACGGGACGAGCGGCATCGAGTGGCGGGAGATTGGATGGTGGAAGCGCCGGGGGCGAGGCGAATGGCCCGGGGTCAGGGAATAGGTCATATAGGACCTATAAGACCTATTTCCCCCGGCCCGCCCCACTCCACACGCCACTTGCAAACCGGCCCCACTCCGCTTCCATGGGTCATGGAATTCACCCTGCATCCCCGCCTCGCCGCCGGCAGCCACGACTTCGGCACCGAACTCGGCTGCCGCATCCTGCTCAAGGACAACGCGCTCTTTCCCTGGTTCATCCTGGTGCCCGAGGTCGCGGAGGGGATCGAGGACCTCCACCAGCTCGATCCCGACGCCTATGGCGACGTGATGATCCTGCTGCGGCTGGTCTCGGAATTCGTCGCCGGGCACTTCAAGCCGGAGAAGCTCAACGTCGCCTGCATCGGCAACCAGGTGCGGCAGATGCACATCCACATCGTCGGCCGCGCGCCGTCCGATCCCGCCTGGCCGGGCGTGGCGTGGGGATTCGAGGGCAAGCAGCCTTACACCGAAGAGCAGGTGGAAAAGATCCAGGATGCCTTCGACGAAGCGCTCGGGGCGGAGGAAGACGAGTGACTGAAGCCCCGTAATCTCCCCATCATGAAATCGACCATCGCCCTCTTCCTGACCCTCGCGACCGCCGCCCTCGCCGGACCGGTCCCGCTTTTCAACGGCAAGGACCTCGCCGGCTGGACTGCCGACGTGCCGGAGGCCGACCAGAAGCCGGACCTCGCGCCGAGCTTCGTCGTGCGCGACGGCCTGCTGGTCTCGCTCGGCAAGCCGCTCGGCCATCTGGTCACCGACAAGGAATATG
Organism: Akkermansia muciniphila; assembly: GCA_945883695.1. GTDB lineage: Bacteria > Verrucomicrobiota > Verrucomicrobiia > Verrucomicrobiales > Akkermansiaceae > Haloferula > Haloferula muciniphila_A. The sequence goes on from CAMCYK010000173.1 coordinate 9,937, forward strand.
CCAACTACCGCCTCGTCGTGGAATACCGCTTCCCGGGAAAGGGCGGCAACTGCGGCGTGCTGGTCCACGCGTCCAAGCCGCGCGCGCTTTACGACATGTTCCCGCAGTCGATCGAAGTGCAGATGATGTCCGGCCAAGCCGGCGACTTCTGGTGCATCCAGGAGAACATCGAGGTGCCCGACATGGAGAAGCGCCGCCCGGCGACGGAAGGCCAGAAGTTCGGCGGCGATCTCAAGGATGCCCGCCGGATCCTGAACCTGACCGATGATTCCGAGAAGCCGCTCGGCGAGTGGAACACGATGGTCATCACCTGCAAGGGCGACACCATTGCGGTCGAAGTCAACGGCACCGAGGTGAACTCCGGCAGCAAGGCGACCGCGACCAAGGGGAAGATCGCCCTGCAAGCGGAAGGCACCGAAGTCGAGTTCCGGAAGGTGGAGTTGGAGCCCTTGAAATAAGGAGTGTGGACGTGCCGTCCACACTCGTGTCGACCACAGGTCGACACTCCTTATTTCACTTGGATTGAGTGTGGACGTGCCGTCCACACTCGTGTCGACCACGGGTCGACACTCCTTATCCAACTCCTTATTTGACTTGGATCGCGCTCGCGTTGACGACCAGGGAATCCGTGGAAGAGCCCTCGGCGACCTTGCCGGTGACGGTGACGGTGGCGAGCTTCACCAGCCCGCCCACGCCTTCCAGACCGTCCTTCAGCACGCGGCCATCGGGACCGGTGATCTGGATGCTGGCGATGCCGATCTTCTTGTCCTCCTTCGAATCGCAGCAGCAATCCCAAGGCGTCTCGCAACTGTCGCCGGGGATCTCGTTGCACGGCGTGAGCAATTCGGGATCGCCGAGGGTGAAGGCGGCACGCCCTTCGACGAAGGGCTTGGAATTGCCCATGATCCGGCCGGACAGGGTGATCTCGTCGCCGGGCTTGGCAGTGGTCCGGACGACATGGATGGCTTGGGCTTCACCGGCCGGCGCGGCGGCGAGGATCGCGGTGACTTCGGCGCCCGGCCCGGTCGCCGGAGCCGTGACGGCAGGGGCGGACTTCTCGTTGCAAGAAGCGAACAAACAAACAGCGGCAAGGATCAGTGGAGTTCTCATTTCGGTATTTCAGGTTTCAACTTTCAGTATTTCAGCGTTTCAGTTTTCAGCTTTTCAATTTCTGAGCGCCACCGGCAAGGCCGGCTTCAAACAGCGGATGGCCGGCGGCAGCGCGCCTAACAGGCCAAGGAAAAGCCCCGTGAGGATCCCGCTCAGCGCGACCCCCGGGCTGATCTCCAGCGTGAAGGCGCCGATCGAGAAGGGCACCGTGCGGCCATCGAGCAGCAGCAGCGCGGCGATCGATGCGAGCAGGGTGCCGCCGAGGCAGGCGAGCGTGCTCTCCTGGACCAGGCTGGCGAGCAGCGCGCCGCGGCCGAAGCCGATCGCCTGCAAGGTGGCCATCTCGCGGACCCGCGAGGCGAAGGCGGCGTAGAGGGTGTTGATCCCGCCGAACAGGGCCCCGGCGGCGATCAGGCCGGCGGTGATCCAGGTCATCACGCGCAGCGGTTTGAAGAACGAACTCAGGCGGGCATAGTAGTCGCTCTCGCGCAGCGCGCTGAGTTCGAGGTCGAGGCGTTGTTTCGCGAACAGGTCCGCTTCGGCGAAGTCCGCGGGGTCGTCGAGGCGCAGGACGACGCAGGAAATCGTCTCGCGTTTCGCCAGCACGCGGAGGTCACCGAGGGTGGTCCACAGCTCGGACTCGAGCACGGTGCCGGGCGCGGCAAAGGTGCCGGAGATCGTCATCGGCTGGCCATCGAGCACCACCTGCCGGCCGGGCATCAGGTCGGCTTCGGCGAGACCGAGCGTCCGCCAGGCGAGGCGGCCGGCCATCAGCTGGCCGGCGGCCGGGAAGCTACCGGCGGCGAGCCGGACTTCCGGGTGGACGTGGAGCGCCTGCGGGGTAACGCCGCGGAAGACCGCCTGACGGCGTTCGCCGTCGCCGAGGTCGAGATAGCTCATGTAATGGATCTCGCTGGAGACCGCGCGGACGCCGAGGGTTTCGGAGATCCCCGGCACGGCGGCCTCCGCGATGCCGCCGGCGCGGTCGGCGACCTCGCTGCGCTGGATGCTTTCCTCGGAACCGGCGCCGACCAGGATCACGTTGTGCGGCGAACCGGAGGCGGAGAGCACGCGCTTCATGCCGTCGTTGATCGCCACTGCGGCCATCACCAGCAGCACGACCAGCGCGCTGCCGCCGATGGTCTGGAGCAGGCGGGCCTTCGAGCGGAACAGGTTCCGCACGGCGTAGGAGAGCGGCAGCATGGCTAGGAGCGGAGGTTCTTCACGATCGACTGGGTGACGGCCTGCCAGGCGGGCCACAGCGAGGCGAGGATGCCGAGGGCGAGCGCGGCGGCGATGCCGGTGGCGATGACCGCGGCGTCCGGCTGGATCGCGAGGGTCTGGCCCTCGTTGCCCATGGTGAAGCTTTGCCAGCGGAGGAAGGCGGCCGCCAGCCCGACCCCGGCGATGCCGCCGATCAGGCCCAACATCCCGCCCTCGCCGACCACCAGGCAGGCGATCGCGCGGCCCGGGTAGCCGAGGGTCCGCAGCACGGCGTTCTCTTTCACCCGGCCGCGGACGATGAGCAGCAGGGCGTTCGCCACCAGCGCGGTGACCGCGAGCACCGCGCCGATGCCGAGCCAGCGGGTGAAGCCGATCAGCTCGATCAGCTCGGCCGCGGTTTCGGCGAAGAAGGCCTTCTCGGGGCGGGTGTCGGTCGGCGCGGCGTCGGAATGGAAGCGCTCGTCGATCGCCTGCGCGACCGGCTTGAGGTCGGCCGCCGAGTTCACCCGGACATTGAACTGGGTGACCACCCCGAGGCCGGCTTTCGAGGCACGCTGAAGGAAGGGCAGCTTGACGTAGGCGACGTTGTTGTCCTGCGGGAACGGCGAGCGCAGGATGCCGGCGACCGTGACCGTCACGCCCGCGCCGTCGAAGCGGTCGCCGGGCTTCAGTCCGCGGCGCTGGGCGAAGACCTCCCCTAACAGCGCGCCGTCGCCGCGTTTCTGCCACTCTTCCATGCTGCCGTCGATCACCTCGATCTCCGGCGCGAACTTCGCCAGCAAGTCGTCGGGCACGCCGCGGAAGGTGATCACGTCGAGCGAGGCGCCGCAGTTGTTGACGACGATCTGGACCGGGATGACCTCGCGCACCCCGGGGATCCCGCGGATCTCGTCGGCGTAGTGCTCCGGCAAGCGGCTGGCGGCAGGGCAGAAGCGGTTCTGGCGGTAGACGACCAGGGTGGTGTCGGCGGCGGTTTCTTCGGTCGCCTTCGCCAGCGAGCGCTGGAGGGTTTCGACCGCGGTGAAAAGGAACATCCCCGAAGCCACGCCGAGCACCGTGAGCAGCGAGCGCACGCGGTGGCGGACGAGCTGGGTCCACGAGAGACGTAGTAGATTGAGGATGGGGTTCATCTTCGTAGCGGAAGGGCTGCGCCCTTCCGGCGGGGCGGGCGTGGTTGGGATGCGTCACCCGCGAAGATCAGGCGGACCGCACCCAGCCGGAACGACGCAGTCGTTCCGCTACTTGAGCGGGCTGTTCCGGCAGGAGCGCGGCTCGCTCCAGGTAGCGGAAGGGCTGCGCCCTTCCGGCGGGGCGGGCGTGGTTGGGATGCGTCACCCGCGAAGATCTGGCGGTCCGCACC
>CAMCYK010000174.1 GCA_945883695.1 Akkermansia muciniphila
TACCCCGCGATGGAGGACTTCCGGCTCGACATCATCATCGACTCCGGCCCCTCCGCCCGCTCGATCCAGCTCAATCTCCCGCGCTTCACCCTGGTCGGCGCCACCACCCGCTCCGGCATGCTGACCGCCCCGCTGCGCTCGCGCTTCGGACTCGTCAACCGCCTCGACTACTACTCCCAGGCCGAGCTCGCCCAAATCATCGAGCGCTCCGCCGGCCTGCTCGACATTCCGATCGTCCACGACGGCGCGATGGGCATCGCCGCCCGCTCCCGCGGCACCCCGCGCGTCGCCAACGCCCTGCTCCGCTGGGTCCGCGACTACGCCCAGGTCAAGGGCGACGGCACCATCAACGGCCCGCTCGCCGATGCCGCCCTGGCGATGATCGAGATCGACGAGCAAGGCCTCGACGAGATGGACAAGCGCATTCTCGAGGCCCTGATCTACAAATTCAACGGCGGCCCGGTCGGCGTCGGCTCGCTGGCCGTGGCGGTCGGCGAGGACGGCGCCACCATCGAGGAGGTCCACGAGCCCTTCCTGATCCTCCAGGGCTTCCTCCAGCGCACCCCGCGCGGCCGGGTCGCCCTCCCTGCCGCCTATGCCAAGATCGGCGCGACCCAGCCCCCGCCCTCCGCCAACCAGCCGACGCTGCTCTGAGAAAACGACCGTTCGGGCCGGTCTGAAGACCGGAGCTCCCAGGGGGCCGTCGCTTCATCCTTGCGGCCGCGGCAAGAAGGCGCTTCGTTGCGCTGTATCACACAGCCCATGAAATCCATCCTCTTCTCCGTCCCCCCCCTCGCCCTCGTCGCCACCACCCTGGCCGAGGACCCCTGGCTCGTCTTCGAAGGCAAGGCCGGCCCCGGCAAAGGCAAACACGTCGTGCTGGTCAGCGGCGACGAGGAATACCGCACCGAGGAAGCTTTCCCGATGCTCGGGCGGCTGCTTGCCGAAAAACACGGCTTCAAATGCACCGTGCTGCTCCCGATCGACCTCAAGACCGGCGAAATCAATCCCAACGAGCAGACCAACATCCCGGGCGTCGAAGCGATCGACTCCGCCGATTTCCTGATCCTCGGCCTGCGCTTCCGCGAGCTGCCCGATGACAAGATGAAACACATCGTCGATCACGTCGAAGCCGGCAAGCCGCTGCTCGGCCTGCGCACTTCGACCCACGCCTTCAATTACGAGGACAACAAGCAAAGCCCCTACGCCTCGTGGTCGTTCAACAAGGACGGCGGCTTCGGCCGGAAAGTCCTCGGCGAGACCTGGGTCAACCACCACGGTGCCCACGGCTCCCAGAGCTGCCGCGGCGTGATCGAGGAGGCCCACAAGGACCACCCGCTGTTGCGCGGCGTCGAGAACATCTGGGGCCCCAGCGATGTCTACGGCATCACCAAGCTGCCCGACGATGCCACCGTCCTGTTCCGCGGCCAGGTCCTCACCGGCATGAAGCCCGACGACGGCCCGCTGGCCGGACCGAAGAACGAGCCGATGATGCCCGCCGGCTGGATCCGCAAGCGCGACCTCGGCAACGGCAAGACCCAGAATGTCATCTGCTCGACCATGGGCGCCGCCACCGACTTCGTGGAACCGGGACTCCGCCGCTTCGTGGTGAACTCCGCCTACTGGGCCTGCGGTCTCGAAGTCCCCGAGAAGCTCGATGTCGAACCGGTCGGTGACTACAAGCCCACCAACTTCGGCTTCAACACCTTCAAAAAGGGAGTCAAGGTGTCCGACCTGAAGTGAGGCCGCTGCCTCCTTGGACTGCGTGCGGCCCGCCGCCGCTTTGTTGCCACGGCCTGCCGTCGAGTCCACCGTCCCGCCAGCAGGCTGGCGGGGGGAAAGCGGCAGCAGGCTGCACGCAGTCCAAGGCCGGCGCTTGCCGAGGGTTGCCCTGATCCGGATCAAGCGGCTCCCCCTCCACGGCACCAGGCCCCTCACCCGCCCAGATAACTCATCTCCGCCTTCGGGCGGTCGAAGCGGCCGCGCTCTTCGGAGTAGCGGTCGTTTCGTTGCCCCCAGATCCCCGCCACCGCGGCCCGCAGCGCGTCGTCGGACTCCCCGCCCCGCAGCAATCCGCGCAGGTCGTGGCCGTCCGCGGCGAACAGGCAGGTGAAAAGCTTGCCGTCCGCCGACAGCCGCAGCCGCTGGCAGTCCCGGCAAAACGGCCGCGTCACCGAGGCGATCACCCCGATCTCGCAGCTCCCGTCGCGGTGACTCCAGTGCGCCGCCACCTCGCCGCGATAGGCCGCGTCGCGCGCCACCAGCTCGAATTCCGTGCCGAGAATCTCCAGCAGCTCCGCCGCCGGCACCACCTCGTCGAGCTTCCAGCCGTTGGTCTCGCCGACGTCCATGTATTCGATGTAGCGCAGGTCGATCCCCTCCGCCTTCGCCCAGCGCGCCAGCGGCAGGATCTCGCGGTCGTTCACCCCGCGCTGGATCACCGCGTTGACCTTCGTCTTCAGACCGAACGCCAGCGCCGCGCGGATCCCCGCCAGCACCCGATCCACCTTTGCCCCCACCCCGTTCATCCGGGCGAAAACCGCCGGATCCAGCGCGTCCAGGCTGACCGTCACCCGGCCCAGCCCGGCCAGCGCGAGCGCCTCGGCATGATGCGCCAACAACACCCCGTTGGTGGTCAGCGCGATGTCGTGCACGCCGTCGATCGCCGCCAGCATCGCCACCAGATCCTCCACCCCGCGCCGCAGCAAGGGCTCGCCGCCGGTCAACCGCACCTTGCCGATTCCCAGCGGCACCAGCAGCCCGGTCAGGCGCACCAGTTCCTCGAAACTCAGCAAATCCTCCCGCGGCAGGAAACGGTAGCCGGGTCCGAAAACCTCCACCGGCATGCAGTAGCGGCAGCGGAAATTGCAGCGGTCGGTCAGCGAAATCCGCAGATCCCGCATGCCGCGCCCGAGCTGATCCAACGGTCCGTCCACCTCCGCACGATGGCCGCGGCCGGCAGCTTCGGGAAATGAAAATCGCCGGAGGTAGCTGCCGGCACCCGCCCGGGGTGCCGGCGAGGAATTCAGCTTTGCATTCTGATTCCTCGATCAACGCTGATGCCCGTTCCTCCGGGATTGGAATGTTTCATTGCCAGAAGCCCGGGGACACCGCTCTCCCGAGGAGATGGACCCTCCAATCCGGGGGTGACATCCGGACCGCTTTCGACTAAGCCAGCGCGCACATGCAGCTCTGGCTTTGCCCGCTCCTCGCTTTCCTGCTCGGCTCCGTCCCCTTCGGCCTGTTCATCGCACGGCTGCGCGGGATCGACATCCGCCAGCACGGCTCCGGCAACATCGGGGCCACCAACGTGCTGCGGGTGGTCGGAAAAAAACACGGGATCGTCTGCCTGTTGCTCGACACCCTGAAGGGCTTCGTCCCGGTCGTGATCGCGCTCAATCTCGTCCAAATCGAGGGCCGCAAGGTCGGCATCGCCATCCCCGCGCTCGACGGCCTCGCGCTGCACCTGCCCGCCTCCGGACAGTTGACCGGACAGATGGTCCACGTCCTGACCGCCCTCCTCGCCATCCTCGGCCACAACTACTCGCCCTGGGTCGGTTTCAAGGGCGGCAAGGGCATCGCCACCTCGGCCGGCGTGCTGCTCGGCCTGATGCCCTTCGCCGTGGTGCTGCTGGTCGCCGTCTGGGGGATCGCCTTCGCCGCCACCCGCTACGTCTCGGTCGCCAGCATCGCCGCCGCCGCCGCGCTGCCGGTGCTGACCCACATCGGGGCCCGCTTCCACAAGGGGCCGGACGGGCTCACCCTGTGGCAGGCCGGCACCTGGAACAAACCGCTCTTCGTCTTTTCCCTCATCATCTCGGCGCTGGCGATCTGGAAGCACCGCGCCAACATCCGCCGCCTGATCAACGGCACCGAGAACCGCTTCGAGTCGAAAAAAAAGTCCCATGCCTGAGACGCCCTTTCCCACCGCCGCCATCCTGGGCACCGGATCCTTCGGCACCGCGATCGCCGTCCTGCTCGCACCCCGCCTCGGCGAGTTGCTCCTGATCGGGCGCGATCCTTCCGTGGCGGAGTCGATCAACTCCCGCCACCGCAATTCCCGCTATCTCTCGGAGATCACCCTGCCCGGCAACGTGCGCGCCTCGACCCGCCTCGCCGATGCCGTGGCCCACCCGCTGCTGGTCTTCGGCGTGCCCACCGCCGCCACCCGGCAGACCGCCACCGATCTCGCGGCGCTCGGCCTGCCCGCCACCACCGTGCTGGTGTCCTGCGCGAAAGGGATCGAACGCGATACCGGCGAACGGATGAGCGAGATCCTCCACGAGGTCTTCCCCGCCAACCCGGTCGCCGTGATTTCCGGCCCCAACCACGCCGAGGAGATCGCCGCCAACCTGGCGACCTGCGCGGTCATTGGCAGCAGCGACGACGCCCTCTCACGCCGCTTGCAGGACCTCTTCACCGCGCCGCATTTCCGCAGCTACACCAGCGACGATCTGGCCGGCATCGAACTCGGCGGCGCGATCAAGAATGTCTACGCCATCGCCGCCGGGATCGCCGCCGGACTCGGCCTCGGCGACAACGCGATCGCCGCGCTGGTCACCCGCGCGCTTGCCGAAATGACCCGCCTCGGGACCGCCCTCGGCGGCCGCGGCGAGACTTTCGCCGGGCTGTCCGGCGTCGGCGACCTGATCGCCACCTGCTTCTCGGTCCACTCCCGCAACCATCGCGTCGGGCTGGCCCTCGGCCATGGCAAGACCCTCGAGGAAGCCACCGCCTCGCTCGGGATGGTCGCGGAAGGGGTGCCGAACACGCTCTCGATCCACGATGCCGCCCGCAAGGCCGGCGTGCGCACGCCGATCATCGACGCGGTGCACTCGATCCTCTACCAGGGCAAGCCCGCCGCGCGGGCGATGCAGGACTTGCTGAGCCGCGATCCCCGCCCCGAAAACAGCTGACCCATGAGCCAGATCATCGACTTCATCCTGAACATCCAGGAGCACTTGACCGAATTCACCCGGGCACACGGCTCGCTGATCTACGGCCTGCTGTTTCTCATCGTATTCTGCGAAACCGGCCTGGTGGTCACGCCCTTCCTGCCCGGCGATTCCCTCCTCTTCGCCGTCGGAGCACTCGCCGCCGATCCCGCCTCGGGACTCAATTTCTGGATCGCCGCCGCCATCCTGCTGGTCGCCGCCATCCTCGGCGACACGGTGAACTACTGGATCGGCCGCAAGTTCGGCAGCTGGATGATGCGGAACTTCCCGCGCATCGTGAAACCGTCGCACATCGAGAAGACCAACGAGTTCTTCGTCCGCTACGGCGGCAAGACGATCATCCTCGCCCGCTTCGTGCCGATCGTCCGCACCTTCGCCCCCTTCGTCGCCGGCTCCGGCGAGATGGACTACAAGCGTTTCATGTTTTTCAACGTCACCGGTGCTTTCCTCTGGGTCGGCACCCTCCTCCCCGCCGGCTGGTTTTTCGGGAACATCCCGGTGGTGAAGGAGAACTTCGAACTCGTGGTCCTCGGCATCATCGCATTCTCGGTCTTGCCGATGGTTTGGGAGATCGCCCGAGCCAAGTTCGGCAAGCCGCAGCCGGTCGCCGAATAGCACCGGGAGCGCACACCCGTAGCTCCGCGCAGATGGCCACAGGCCGTTCATTCCACGAGAATGCCTTCACCATCGCGTGGAAGGAATTCCGCGCTCCAATTCACCCTAGAACCACCGCCGGCCCCGGCAACCCCGGGTGCCGCCGCGAAAACGCCTGACCGAGCCATGGAAAACGCCGCCGAAAAACTCCCCGGTCCCCTGCGCCGCCTCTACGAATGGACCTTGTCGTGGGCCGAACGGCCCGGCGGCATCCACGCCTTGTTCTGGATCGCCTTCATCGAGTCTTCCTTTTTCCTGATCCCGCCCGACCTGCTGCTGATCGCCCTGTGCTTCGGCGCCCGGACAAAATGGGCGAAGTATGCCCTGGTCTGCACCGTCGGCTCGGTGCTCGGCGGGGTCGCCGGCTGGCTGATCGGCTGGGGGCTGCGCGATACCGTCGCCCTGCCCCTGATGGAATTCTTCGACTCCTCCGGCCACACCCGGGAGAAGATCGAGACCTGGTATGCCGCCTATGGATTCCTCGGGATCCTCATCGCCGCGGTCACGCCGGTTCCTTACAAGGTGTTCACCATCTTCTCGGGCATGATGAACTACAGCCTGCCCCTGCTCATCGTCGCCTCGGTCATCGGCCGCGGCTTTCGTTTCTTCGTGGTCGCCGCCATCATCCGCGCCTTCGGCCCCACGGTGAAGCCCTTCATCGACAAGCACCTGGAGTGGTGCTTTGTCGCGGCCACGGTGCTCTTGATCGGCGGCTTCGTGATGATCAGGTATCTGTAGGCGGGAACCGCCGCGCGGCTAACGGTCCGCCAGCACCCTCACCTCGTCCGCCTGCACGATCTTGCGGACGCCGGAAGCGTCGCGCAGCAGCAACTCGCCGCCATCGCCGATCCCCGCCGCCTCACCGCTGAGAACCTCGTCGCCGCGGTTCATCCGCACCCGCTTGCCGGTCAGCGCGCAGCGCTCGCGCAGCCGCTGCAAGGGCTCGCCGAAGCGGCTGCCGATACAGCCTTCCCAGACCTGGAGCCGCTCCAGCACCGCCACCAGCACCGCCGCGCGGGCCGGGGCTTCGCCGCATTCGATCGCCAGCGAGGTGGCGCTGTCCGCCAGCGCGTCGGGAAAGCCGCGCACCCCGACGTTGATGCCGATGCCGACGACCACGAAATTCTCGCCCGCTTCGACCAGGATGCCGCAGACCTTGCGTCCGCCGATCCAGATATCGTTCGGCCATTTCACTTCGGCGAAGACCCCGCAACGGTCCAAGGCCTCCGCCACCGCCAGCCCGGCGACCAGCGACAGCCGCGGCCACAGTTCTTTCTTTTCCGCCGGCCGCAGCAGCAACGAAAACGCCAGCCCCTCGCCGGGCGGGCAGACCCAGGCGGCCCCGCGCCGCCCGCGGCCCGCGGCCTGGACTTCCGCCGCCACCACCAACCCGGCCGTCGCTCCGGCCCGCGCCGCTTCCCGGACGTCGTCGTTGGTCGATCCCGTCGCCTCGCGGTGCTCCAGCCGGAAGCCCTCCGGTAACACCGCGTCCTGCCATTCGCCGTTCATTCCCGGTTCACGAAATCCAGGGCGAGGTCGAGCGCCTTCACCGAATGGGTGATCGCCCCGACCGAGATGAAATCGACGCCGGTCTTCGCGATCCCGGCCACCGTGTCGAGGGTCACCCCGCCGCTGGCTTCCAAGCGCGGATTCTTCCGGTCGCCCCGCAGCACGACCGCCTGCCGGAGTTCCCCGAGGCTCATGTTGTCGAGCAGCAGGTAGTCCACGCCCTCCACCTCGAGAAAGGCCGTCACCTGGTCCAGGCGGTCGGCTTCCACCTCGACCTCCACCGCGGGGTGATCCGCCTTCAAGCGCCGGATCGCCTCCTGCAACTCATCCACCCGGCCTTCCGCGACGAGGTGGTTGTCCTTCACCATCACCCGGTCGTAGAGCCCCATCCGGTGGTTGCCGCCGCCGCCGTGGACCACCGCCCGCTTGTCGAGCAGCCGCCAGCCGGGAATCGTCTTGCGGGTGTCCAGGATCTCCGCGGAGCTGCCGCGGACCTCGTCGACATAGCGCCGGGTCGCGCTCGCCACCCCGCTCATCCGCTGCATGAAATTCAGCACCGTCCGCTCCGCCGTCAGCAGCGATCGCGCCGGGCCCTCGACCTTGATCAGGTAGGCCCCCTCGGAAATCCGGTCGCCGTCGGCCACCAGCAAGGTCACGTCGATCGCCGGGTCGACCTTGCGGAAGACCTCCAGCGCCACCTCCCCGCCGGACAGCACCCCCGCCTCGCGGGCGACGATGAAGCCGGTCGCGCGGCGCTCGGCCGGCACGAAATACAAGGACGTCAAGTCGCCTGCCCCGATGTCCTCTTCCAGGGCCGCGTCGATCAATCGTTCCACCGTTTTTTCCACGCGCCCAAGCTAGGCCGTGCCCGGCGCGGCAAGCAATCCATCATTCGACCGGTAGGGGTGGAGGATTGAACCGCCAGGACGCCAAGTTCGCCAATCACCCACCACGCACACCTCTCCCCCTTCCAAGCACCATTCTTGGCGAACTTGGCGTCTTGGCGGTTCACCTTTCCCCCGTCACGCTCACCACGATCTCCCGCCGGTGCGGCGCGCGGCGGTGTTCGAACAGGAAAATCCCCTGCCAGGTTCCCAAGGCCATCCTCCCGCCCAGCACCGGGATCACCTCGCTGGTCCGCGTCAGCGCCATCCGGATGTGGCTCGGCATGTCGTCCGGCCCTTCGTCGGTGTGGACAAACCACGGCGTGTCCTCCGGCACCAGCCGCTCGAAAAACTCCTCCAGATCCCGCCGCGCGCTCGGGTCGGCATTCTCCATGATCACCAGGCTGGCCGAGGTGTGGCGGACGAAGACCGTCACGGTGCCGGTCGCGATCCCGCTGCGCTGGACGACCCCCGCCACCTCCGCGGTGATCGGGTAGGTCCCTTTGCCCCGGGTGCGGGTTTCGAAGGCTTCGGCGTGCGCGCTCACGGGCCGGATATGCCGTGCCGCCGGCCGCGCCGCAATGACGCAACACGGGGACTTTCTGATCGAATCCGCGCGCGGGCGCGGTAGCAAGGTGCCCTCATGAAAAGCACCCTGCTCCTGCTCGCCACCGCCCTGCCGCTTCTCGCCGCGCCGCAACCGATCGCCATCGGCACCAACACCGGCGGCAGCGGCAAGAGCGAGGGCATCTACCTCTCGACCTTCGATCCCGACAACGGCGCGTTCGGCGCGGTGAAACTGGGCGCGAAATACGACGGCCCCGGCTTCCTCGCGCTTCATCCGACCCGGCCGCTGCTCTACTCGGTCGGACGCTCCGCGGCCCATCCAAAAGGCAGCCTCGCGGTCTTCAAACTCGGCGACTCCCTCGAGTTCCTCGCCGAAACCTCAGCCCAGGGAGCCAATCCCTGCCACTTGGCCATCGACGCCACCGGCAAGGTCCTCGCCGCCGCAAACTACAGCGACGGTATCACTTCCACCACCCTCCTCGATGATGCCGGCCTACCCGCCGGACCCGGCTTCTCGATCAAGGTCGACGGCAAAGGCCCGCGCACCGACCGCCAGGACGGCCCGCACGCCCATGGCGTTTATTTCCGAGGCAAGCACCTGCTGGTCCCGGACCTCGGCATCGACAAGGTCCTGACCTTCACCGTCGACCCCGCCACCGCGAAGTCGACCGCCGCCGAACCGGTCGCCTGGACCGGCGCTCCCGGTGCCGGCCCGCGCCACATGGCTTTCTCGCCCGATGGCAAGCACGCCTACGTCGTCAACGAGCTCGACAACACCGTCACCGCCTGCGGTTTCAATCCCGCCGACGGCACCCTGACCACCCTCCACAGCGTTCCCACCCTGCCCGCCGCTTGGGAAGGCCGGAGCAGCACCGCCGAGATCGAAGTCCACCCGAACGGCAAGTTCGTCTATGCCTCGAACCGCGGCCACGACAGCATCGCGGTGTTCGCCCGCGACGCCGCCAGCGGCAAGCTGAGCCCGGTCGAGATCGTCCCCTGCGGCGGCAAGGTCCCCCGCCATTTCACGATCTCGCCCGACGGCAAGTGGCTGCTCTGCGCCCACCAGGACTCCAACACGCTGGCCTCGCTGCCGCTCGATCCCGCCACCGGCAAGCTCGGCGCGCCGAAGGCCACCACCGCGGCACCGAACCCGATCTGCATCGTATTCCTGCGCTGAGCGGCAGGCCCCGCGGCCGGCCGGGCCCGCCAAACGCGGGCCGCCGGCCTTTACTGCCGGTTGAACCTCGCCACTTCGCGCTGGGCTTCCCGCAGCTCGACCCGTTCCTTCAGGCTCTGGCGCTGGTCGGAGTGGGTCTTGCCCTTGCCGACACCCAGCTCGATCTTCACGCAGCCGTTCTTCCAATACATCCGCAGGCAGGGCAGCGAGGCTCCCTTGACCGAGGTCGCCTGATCCAGCTTGAGGATCTCCTTCTTGTGGACCAGCAGCCGGCGCGGGCGCTTCGGTTCGTGCTGGAAGAATTTTCCGGCGGTCTCCCACGGCTGGATGTCGCAGCCGTACAGGAACAACTGCCCCCGTTCGACGCGGGCGAATGCGTCGGAAATGTTCACCTTGCCGGCCCGGATCGACTTGACCTCGGTCCCCTTCAATTCAATCCCGGCCTCGTAGGTCTCCGAGATGTTGAAATCGCGGCGGGCCTTCCGGTTGTTGGAAATTTCCGCACTCATGGGATGTCACGCCGCGACCGGGCGCGGTTCACGACGCCGCTCAAGGCGACTCCGTGGCACCACCGGGGACCAGACGGATCTTGCCCTCGATGATTTCGGTCAACGCGATGTCCGCGGCACCCATGCTCGGGCGGGTCGGGATCAAGGGCGAACGGCCGCTGTTCAACTGGCGGACACGCTTGGAGACCATGTTGATCAGGACCAGCGGATCGCTGACAATCTCGGACGCCTTCTCGACAAGATCACTTTTCATGGGTGTACCTGGAAACCGGGAATGGGGCTTCGGCTGCTCGATGGGGACGATGTTATCGGGAGACATGCCGTGCCTTGTATTCCGTGCCGACCTGCATCGGCCGGAGGGCGGGAAAGATCAAATCAGCCCCGGATTGACAAGGGCAAAAAGCCGAATCCTGCCAAATTCACATCAGATTGATGCCGAAGCGCCGCAGAACCACCACCGTCAGCCAGAAAAATCCGGTCGTCAGCAGGCAGTTCACCCCCAGCGCCAGCCAGAATCCCCAGCCGTGCCGCAGCATCCACGGCAGGATCAGGAACATCGGCAGCGTCGGCAGCACGAACCAGAAGGTCCCCTCGGCGTGGTTGGCGATCTTTTCCGCCGGCTGCTTCTCCGCCTGCATCCAGAACATCGCCACCAGCGAGGTGAACGGCAGCGCGATCAGCAGCGCCGACAGCCGGTCGCTGAAAAGCTGCACCTTGGTCACCATCAGGATGATGAAGGCGGTGATGAGGAGCTTCACCACGTCGTAGCCGGTGAGTTTGAAGAGCTTGTCCCAGGGAATCTTGTCCATGTCCTGCTTGCGGTTGCGCCAAAAGTCGTGGAAATACGGTGTCGTGCAATCCTTCCGTTTCATCCTGTTGGCCAGCCTCACCCTCACCGCCTGCGGACCCGCCCCGCTCACCGGCCAAGCCGCGGCCAAGCCGGTCGCCGCCAGCTCGCTGACGCCCGGGCAGAAATCCGCGATCGGCAGGAAGATCTGGCAGAACGAGTGCGGCGGCACCGTCGACGGCCTCACCACCTGGAATGCCGGCGAGGAATTCCCGTCGCTGGGGATCGGCCACTTCATCTGGTATCCGGCCGGTTTCAACGGCCGCTTCGAGGAAAGCTGGCCGCAATTCGTCGCCTACGTCCGCAAACAGGGTGCCCAACCGCCGGCGGTCGCGCTCGAGCGCCACTCGCCGTGGACCAGCAAGGCCCAGTTCCAGAAGGACTTCCGCGGCCCCGAACTGAGCGCCCTGCGCCAATGGCTGGCCGCCCATGTGCCGGTCCAGACCGACTTCATCATCGCCCGCTCGTACGCCGCCCTGCCGAAGGTCCTCGCCGCCGCCCCCGCCTCCGACCGCCCCCGGCTCGAGGCGAACTACCGGAAAGTCGCCGCCACCCCCCACGGCACCTACGCGCTGATCGACTACGTGAACTTCAAAGGCGACGGCACCCAGGCCTCCGAACGCTACCAGGGCAAGGGCTGGGGTCTGCTCCAGGTGCTCGGCAGCATGGAAGACGTCCCCGCCGGCCAGCCCGCCGCCACCGAATTCTCCAAAAGCGCCAAACGGATGCTCTCCCGCCGCATCGACAACGCCCCCGCCGACCGCGGCGAAGCCCGCTGGCGCGAAGGCTGGCACAACCGCTGCGACACCTACGCTCGCCCCTTGTGAGGGCGGATCATCTTTGGGCGCGAATCATCAATCAGCAATCTTCCAATCACCAATCAGCTTGCCCGAAGAGGCAGGACCGCTGGCGCCCGCCGTCCCGCGCCGCCGTCCTGCGAGTCAACCGGCACCATGCAGCCCTCGGGGCCTCGGCAATTCCCACTCTTCCCAACACTCCGCTTGATGATTGAAAGATTGCTGATTGATGATTTCTCCCCAGCCTATGAAACGCCACCTGACAGCCCTTTCCTGGCCGCGCCTTGAAGAAGGTGCGCTGCACGTGGCGTGCCCGTTTTGCGACGCGCTCCAGGAGGCCCCGCGGCTCCCCGAGGGCGATGCCGCCCACTGCTGCCGCTGCGGCGAGATGCTCTATCAGAACCGCCCGCGCTCGCTCGCCCGCGCCACCGCCTTCTCCTCCGCCGCGCTGATCTTCATGGTGCTGGTCCACCTGTTCCCCAGCATCACGGTGGATGCCGGCAGCGTCCGCCGCGAACTGACGATCCTCGAAGCCGCCGCCGCGATGGCCCGCGAGGGCAACCCGCTGGTCGCCGCGGCGGCCGTGTTCTTCACCGTGATCGCCCCTATGATCCTCGTCGGCGGCCTGCTCTACGTCGCCGCCCCGCTGCGCTTCGGGATCGCCCTGCCCGGCGCGAAGGCCGTCACCC
Source organism: Akkermansia muciniphila (assembly GCA_945883695.1). Taxonomy (GTDB): domain Bacteria; phylum Verrucomicrobiota; class Verrucomicrobiia; order Verrucomicrobiales; family Akkermansiaceae; genus Haloferula; species Haloferula muciniphila_A. The sequence continues at coordinate 12,589 of CAMCYK010000174.1, forward strand.
GCTGGTTCCAGCTCTGCGAACCGTGGAGCATGCTGGAAGTCTTCCTGCTCGGCATCCTGGTCGCCTTGCTAAAACTCGGCGCGGTCGGCGAAATCCACCTCGGGGCCGGCCTCTGGGCCCTCGCCGGCCTGGTCTTCTGCACCGCCGCCGCGATGCCCCGGATCGATCGCCTGGAACTGTGGGACCGCCTCGAAATCGCCCTCCACAAGGACCCCTGATGGAAATCCGCAGCGCCGCCGCCCAAGGTCTCGCCTCCTGCCACCTCTGCGGCAAGGTCAGCCCGGTCGCGCTCGGGTCCTGCCCGCGCTGCCACCGCGCCCTCCACCTGCGCAAACCCCACAGCCTCGAACGCACCTGGAGCTTCCTGCTCGCCGCCATCGCCCTCTACTTCCCCGCCAACCTGCTGCCGATCATGACCGTCGGCGGAATCGGCGGGCCGGAAAGCGACACCATCCTGTCCGGGGTGCTCAACTTCTGGGAGGACGGCGACTTCCTGGTCGCCGCCATCATTTTCGCCGCCAGCATCCTCATCCCGATCCTCAAAATGCTCGCCCTGGTCTGGCTCTGTCTCGCCGCCTCGGGCAGGATCCACGCCTCGCCGAAGAACCTCGCCCGGCTCTACCACCTCACCGAACTGGTCGGCCGCTGGTCGATGGTCGATGTGTTCGTCGTTGCCATCCTGGTCGCGCTGGTTCAAGTCGGGGCGCTCTCCAAGGTCCTGCCCGGCCCGGCGATCCTTTCCTTTGCAGCCGTCGTCGTCCTCACCATGTTCGCCGCCATGAGTTTCGATCCCCGCCTGCTGTGGGACCGCCACCGCGGCAACGACCTTTCCGATACCCCATGAGCGTCGATCCCGACGAACCCCGCGCCATCATCCGCCACCGCCGCCGCTGGAGCAGCGTGTGGGTGATCCCCGCCGTTGCCCTGGTGCTGGCCGGCTGGCTGGTGTGGAAAAACTACGCCGACAAGGGCCAGCTCGCCTTTATCCGCTTCGAGACC
>CAMCYK010000175.1 GCA_945883695.1 Akkermansia muciniphila
TGGTCTCCTGCTGGCGGACACTGGTGCGGCGGCCTTCGAGGTAAACGCTGCTCTTGCCGAGGATCAGGCCGTCCTTGGCGTTGATCACGGCGCCGACCGCATCGGCCACGGCTTTCACGGTGCCGCCGCGGGTGCCGGTGGCGTAGGGATCGGCGGCACCCCAGTTCGCGGCCACGGCGGCGGGGGTGACGGCGATGTTGTCGCTGGACGGATCGATCGTCGTGATCTCGCCGTTGGCGTTGAATTCGACCACCAGGCGGCCGAGATACTGATACTGGCCCTCGCCGCTGACGACGGCGACGGTCTTGCCGTCGAGGTCGGTGGCGGTGAAGGGGTAGGCACCGGCGGCGACGTCGCCGGGTTGGAGGTTGCCGGAGTTGCTGAAGATCGTGCCGGAACCGCCGGCGACGATGATGTCGACGTGGCGGAGCTTGGTGGCGAGCAGCTTCTCGTTGTCGATCTGCTGGAGCTGGGTCGCCATGACGATCTTGTTGCACCCCGCGGCGACCAGCGCGTCGACCGTGGGCTGGAGGTGGGCGGCCAGCGCGTCGATGTCGTAGGTCCGCGGCGAAACCACCACCGCCCCGGTCGGGCCGGTCACGGTGACGAGGCCGGGCGACGAGATGCTGGCGAGGTCGGGCGGGGTGACACCGAGCACGCCGATCTTTTCGCCGCCGCGCTCGATGATGGCCGACTTGGCGAGTTTCGCGTTGGTCGGCGAGGCGTTGAGGCCGGGGAAGTTCTCGGTGGGATGCGGGGCGAAGGCCCCGGTGTTGCGGATCGCGCTGGTGAAGCGGGCGTTCAGGGTGCTGTCCGCGCTGAAGTCGAGGTTCGCGCTCAGCATCGGGAAAGCGGTTCCATAGTGGCGCATCGTCGCCCGGCTGCTCTGTGGCAGCGGCAGCACGATGTTGGCGAACTCGCTGGTGCCGAGGTCGAACTCGTGGTTGCCGATCGCGGACGCGTCGAAGCCGATGGCGTTCATGATCGCGATATCGGGGCGGCCCGGGTTTTCGCGGAGGTCGGTGGCCCTGAAGGTCGGATTGGCGGTGGTCCCGTCCGGGAGGAAGGGGACGGTCGCGTTGAAGTTGAAGGCGAAGCCGAGCGAGGTTTTCAACGCGTTGCGGGTGGAAACGTCGTTGCCGGCGGACAGGAACGCGCCGGGAATGAAGGAATCGCCGGCACCGATGGTGATCGACGCGTTGTTGCCGGGCAGATCCTCGATCCTGTCGACCAGCGCGGCGAACTGAGGCGCGGCGGAGACGGAGGAGGTGTCCGCTTCCATGTCCGAGGCGTGCAGGACTTGCAGGCGGAACCTGGTGGGATTGATTTCGTAAACGCCGACGCCGCCGGCGACCCCGGCATCGATGATGCCCTCGTAGCCGACGATCGCGAGCACGGTGCCGGTCGGGCTGTCGGGGGCGTCGACAAGGGTCACGGTCTCGGGGGAGATCAGGCCGTTGCCGCTGTCGTTGATGTAGCGGAGGACCTGAGGAGAAGCGGGGTTGGTGATGTCGACGACGACCACGCCGTTCTGGCGCTCCAAGCCGGCGACGGCGATCACCGTGCCGCCGGGGAGGGTGGTCACCGCGACCGCTTCCGGTTCGGGTCCCTTGTCATCCGAGCGGGCGTCGAAGGCGGTCTTGAGGCCGCCGTCGTTGGCGTTGTGGCGTTGCGGGTCGCGGTTGAAGAGCTGGGTCTCCAACGGCAGGTGGGAAACGAAGCTCAGGCTGTTGTCGGCTTCCTTTTTCCACAGCGAAAGGCCGCGCGATCCCATGCTGACGATCTTGTCGAGGTCCGAAGCGGGATTGACCGGGCCGTTGAGCGACTGGTCCTTCAGGATGTTGAGGCGGCCGTAGTCGTTGTTGTTGGTGGAAGGCGTGAAGCCGGCGGCGAGGCCGTAGGTGGTGACCGCGGCGGCGAAGCGCTGGATGTCGCCGTCGTCGACGCGGGCGTCGCCTTCATCGGCGGTGATGACGTAGGTCTCGCCGGCGGCGGACCAGGTGGCGAGCGCGTCCGGCATGTGCAGGCCGAGCGCCGCGTTGCTGACGTCGAAGAGATCGTCGTTGTCGGAGGCGTCGATGGTGATCGCGCGCTGGCCGAGGTTGCTGACGGCGTCCCAGGTGAGGGTGGCGAGGTCGAGCGTGGCGATGGCGTTGTTTTCCTGGAGCGTGACGAAGAGCTTCGCGTTGTCCGGGCTGAAGGCGAGGTACTCGGGCTCAATGTGGAAGTATTTCGCCTTGGTATTGGCGGCTTCGAAGGAGGTGTGGTCACGCAGGCCGGCGATCAGGGCGGGCACGCCGCTGAAGTCGATGGTGTTCACGGTCAGCGAGCCGAGGGCGGCGGCGAGGGTGGCCGCGTCGTTGCCGGCGAGATCGATGACGGTCACGGAGCCGGGCCGCTGGACGGCGTCGAAGGCGGCGATGTTCACGGCACCGGAGCCGGCCCAGGCGTGCTGCGCTTCGTTGGCGACGGCGACCTTGCCGTTCTTGATGGTCACCATGTCCGGGTGGTAGCCGGCGGGCAGGGATCCGATCACGGCACCGGTTTCGAGATTGAAGAACACCAGCCGGCCGAGCTGCGGGACCGAAGTGGTGAAAGGCGTCGGCGTTGGGGTCGGCACGCCTTCCACGTCCACCGTGATGTCCACGGTGACCGTCGCGCCGTTGATCGCGGCCGCGACGCCGATGCCCGAGCCCGAGCGGTCGAGTGCCACGCCGGTGACGTCGCTGTAAACGAAGCCGGGCACCGGATTGGCGGCGAACCATGCGGCGGCATCGACCACTGCGTGAGCCGTGAAGGCGGTGCCGTTGTGGCGATAGAGGCGGATGCCGCCGGCGGAGTTGTCCGTCACGGCGAGCGTGCCCTGGGTGGGAGAAAAGGAGACGACCTCACCGGATCCCACGGACATCGGGATCACCTGGTGCTGGCGCAGACCGGTGACCTGGCCACGGGCGGTGGCGAGGAGGGCGAGGAGGGCGAGGAGCAGGGCGGTGCCTGCGAGTTTCGGACTGAGGCTGAATTTCATGAATGGCGAAGCGAAATCGCCGCTTCTTAAAGCAGGCGGATTCCCGATCGGCTTCCCAATTGTCGCGACAAAATTGACATGTGACAACCTCGTCACGATACCGGTCAGTCCGGAAAGCCTGGCATTTCGCCCCGCCGGCGAGTGGTTTCCTGAGGTATCTCCGATGGATCGCCCAACTTCAGGCGGATATCGTAATTTTGCATTCAGTGCGCGTGGCCGTGTTCCGCCGCGCCGAAATTCAGGACGAACTGGAGCCAGATGCTGTGCTCGTCGCCATAGCCGCCGAGGCGGTCGTAGGAATACTGGAGCCGGGTGTGGAGGTCGGTGTTGTCGCCGAGACGCACCACCCGACCGACGTGGGTCGAGGCGCGCCAGCGGCGTTCGTTGCCTGACATGCGGTTGCCGGAGGCCCACTCGAGGCGGCCGCCGACGGTCCAGTCCTCGATGAACTCGAGCCCGCCCGCCATATAGATCCCGAGCTCGTCGAAGTCGCCCTCGATGCCGGCGGCGTCGCGCGCCTCGACGGCGCGGTAGAACAACTCGCCCTGCCACCAGATCGGCCGGCCGCCCCAGGCGGCGTCGCCACCGACATCGGCCCCGGCGGTCCAGGTCGTGCGGTCGAAGCCGTTCTTGCCGGCGGCGAAGGACAGGCCGGCGCGGTCGATGCCGCCGATGCCGGGCCGATGCTCCACCCGGCCGAAGAAAAAGCCGTCGCCGAGATAGGCTTCCTCGGCATCGTAGACGCCGCCGTTCCCCGCGAAACCGTGGCCGTGGTGTTCCTCTTCCTCTTCGTGATCCTCATCGCCGTCGTCGTGATCCTCACCGGCGTGTTCGACCGCTTCCTCGAAGGCCTCGCGGCGGAGTTCGCGGGTCGCGCCGTGGCGGTGCTCGCGGCTTTGGCCATAGCCGAGCCGGAAAATCCAGCGCTCTTCGCTGCCGGGGAGCGCCCAGGCCAGCTCGGCGCCTTGGACCACCAGGCCTTCCTCGCCGAGCAGGCGGATCATCGAGATCGGCGGCTCGACGAAGGGCCGGTCGTGGAGGTGGTAGGTGTTCTCCTGGCCGAAGGGGGCGAAGAACTGGCCGCCGCGCAGGGTCACGCCGCCGGGCAATTCGAGCGCCGCGTAGGCATCCTCCCATTCGCTGTCCCAGCCGTCGAAGCGGTCCCAGAAGACGTTGTGGTTGGCGTGGACGGAGAGCATTTCCCCGAATTCCATCACCGCGCCGACCTCGGTCCCTTGCAGGTTGAAACCGTCGTCCAGCGGCGCGTGCCCCCCGGGGATCAGGCCGAAGTTTTTCTCGGAGGTCGAGCCGCCGAGGGCGATCGCCGCATTGAGGTGGGGGTGGAAGCGGAACCATCCGGGCTCGTCCGTCCGGGTGTCCCCGAGGTGGGGATGATGGGGGCTGCCGGACAGGTGGGCGGGATGGCCCGTCTCGTGATCGCAGGACGGATCTTCGGCGGCGGCGAGCAGGGCAGGCAAGAGCAGCAGGGAGGCGGCGCGGTGCACGGTCGCGATCAGTCACGGCTGCAATTAAACTGCAAGAGCAAACTTAAAGCGCCTCTTCCCGAACCTGGGGAGCGCCGGTCCCCTGTTTCCTGGTCGGCCCGGAATGGGGAAAGCTCCTGGGGGCCGCCGGATCGCGGGTGGGCGTTCCGGAAAACGCGGGGCGCGTGTGCTCCCTCAGAACTCATGCCGAAGCCCGATCGACAGCCCGCGGCCGGGCAGAGGGGCGACGTCCTTTTTGAAGGAGGTGGAAACGCGGGCTTCCTCGTCGAGCAGGTTGGTGGCGCGGAGGAAGAAGGTCAGTTCGTGGGAAGAAAGGGCAAGGGTGTAGGAAATATCGGCATTGACCAGGGTGTAGGATCCGCTCGGCAGTTCCGGCCGCGGGGCGGGTTTGACGCGGTCCTGCGCGGTGGCGTGGCGGATTTCGAGGCCGGCGCTGAGGCGGTCGTCGCGCCACTCGAGGCGGGTGCCGAAACGCAGCGGCGGCATCCGCGGGAGCGGCTCGTCGTCGGTCGTGTTCTCGGCCCGGACGTAATCGCTCATCAAGGTCAGCGTCAGGTTTTCGCGGATCTGCCAATCGAGCTCCGCCTCGAAGCCGGTGAAGGTCGCGGCGCGCTCGATGTACTGGACGGCGCGGCCGAAGCCACCGGTGAGAGCGGGCGCTTCCTGGAGGAAGATGAAGTTGTCGAAGTCGTAGTGGTAGCCGTTCAGGCGGCCGGTGAGCGGACCTTTGGCGGCCTCGATCCCGAGCTCGAAGCCGAGCGATTCCTCGGTCGCGAGCGGCGTGCCGTCGAGGTCGCCGCCGACGATGAAGCGGCCGATGCCGGCGTTGTTCCAAAAGGCGTAGCGTTCGGTGGCGGTGGGCAGGCGCTCGACCCGCGAGACGATGCCGGTCAGCGCGAGCCGGTCGAGCGGGCCGACCGCTTCGCGGGTCCAGGCCAGGGCGGCGGAGGTGCTGTTCGAGAAGTCGTTGTCGCCTTGGAACGCCCCGAACTGCTCCAGGCTGTGGTCGTGGATCCGCAGCTTCTCGATCCGGTGGCCGAGCTGGCCGGTCCACTCGCCCTGTTCGTATTTTTCGAGAAAGTACAGCCCGGCGGATTCGCTGCGGATCGTGCTGCGGACGCGCTGGGCGGCCGGCGGCGGAAAGACGGTGCGGAGGTTGGTGAAATCCTCGCTGGCGGCGGTGACGCCGACGATCCCCGTCAGTCGGTCGTCGAAGGCGCGGTGGTGGACGTCCACGCGGCCCTCGATCGCGTCCTTTTCGAAAGTCCCGTCGGGAAAGTCGCGGCCGGAGTCCTTGCCGAGCCCTTCGAACAGCTCGGCGTGGCGGTAGGCGGCGTAGGCCAGGCGGGTCTCCACCTTTGAAACGAAGCCCTGGTCGAAATCCAGCCGCCCTTCGAGATCGAAGCGGTCCTGCACCAGGTCCAGCTCGTAGAGGCCGTAGAGGTCGGTCGGATCGCCGGCGTAGGAGTAGGGCACGCCGTAGCGGGTGTCGAAGCGCGAGTACGACGCGCCTAGTAACAGCGGCAGGTCATCCGGGAGCCAGGAAACCCCGGCCGACCAGGTGGATCCCTCGTGGCCGGAGTTCGGCAGGGTGCCGTCGGGGTTCGGCACCGGGACCACGCCGCTACCGGGGACGAAGACCGACGGGTTTTCCAGAATCTGATAGGCCCCGCTGCGGGCGAATCCGGGGATCGAGATGTCGCCGGAATCCCGCGCCGAACCGGTGAAGCGGAAGACCAGCGGACCGGTCAGCAGCGAAAGGTGGCCGGCCCCGGCGAGGCCGTCGCCCTGGGTCTCGTAGCGCGTTTCCCAGCCGCCGGAAGCGGCGCGCTCCGGTCGTTCGCGGGCCAGCACCCGGCTGCGGGCGTTGACCGCGCCGCCGATCGCCGAGTTGCCGTAGAGCAGCGAGGCCGGGCCGCGGTGGATGTCCACGCTCTCCAACAGGAACGGCTCCAGCGCCACGCCGTGGTCGGGGCTGACGTCGGACAGATCGAAGGTGCCGAGGTCGTCGCGCAGCATCCGGACCCGCACGCCTTCGAAGCCGCGGACCACCGGCCGGCTGGCGGCGGGACCGAAGTAGTTCGAGGAGACGCCGGGCTCCCAGCCGATGGTCTCGCCGAGAGTGCCTTGCGCGCTCCGTTGCAGGACCTCCGCGGGGACCGTGCGGACGGATTGCATCGAAAAGTCACCCAGCACTGGCGGCGGCCCGGCGTCGGCCGTCACCGTGATCTCTTCCAGTCCGGCGGTGAGCTCCAAGGGCTCGAGGAGGTCCTGCGCGGCGGCTGGGAGAATGAAGGCGATAGCGGCAATCCGGATGTTCATGAACAGGGATTACGTATGATTTAGATTTGCTCCTGTAAAACACTTGCATCAGAAGTTCCGCCGTGAAGCTTTTCCACCGCCTCCTTCCCCTCGCCGGAACCCTGTCCGCGAGCGCGCTGACGCCGCCAACCGACCTGATCTACGGGCACTTCGAGATCCAGGTGGATTACACGGTGACGCCGGGAAACCCCGACGCCGGTTGGAGCTTCGCGGTGTCCTACGACCAGGACGACGACTTCAGCAGCGCTGCCGGGGTGACGCGGTTGGACCCGGAAACCACGGTCATCCTTGCCTCGCCGCGCACCCGGACCGCGGTGCCGTCTCCCGCCGGGGTCTTCAGCCGCTTCGGGCCCTCGGGTACTCCGATCTGGATTCTGCCGCAAAACAACATCCTTGGCACCTGCTTCCTCGGCGTGCGGACGATCATGCCGGCCGGGACTTTCCAGGCCCGGGTCGGCAACAATTACTCGCCGAGCGCGCAGGGCAGCACCTCGCTGCGCCTTGTTTCGATCGCCGGCACGGCCGTCGATGCCGGGGGGCACTTCGCGACCTGGAAGACCGAGGCTTTCGGCAGCGTGGTGTTCTCCTTCGACTCGACCGACGGCATCACCGCCGCGGACGAGATTCCGACGGTTCCGATCGGCTCGCACACCCACTATAACTGGGGCCTGACCAAGCCGGGGATTTATCACCTGACCTTCGAGGCCAAGGGCAAGTTGATGCCGGCTTTCGGCAACGGGATCACCTCCGCGCAGAAGACCTTCACCTTCGCCGTGCCCTTCTCAGGACGGATCGGGAATGGTGGCGGGCTGCTGCTTTCCGGCGTGGAAGCCGGTGCGCCCCGCCTTCTGACCGCCGATCCCGCGGCCGGCGTGGCCTACGCGCCGGACCAGGCGCTGATCGAAGCCACCACTCCCGCCGGTCCCGCCAGCAGCGGGCTGCCCGGCGCGCTGTGGCAGTGGTCGGGAAATCTCCGGACGCTCCCGCTGGCGATCCCGAACGGCGTGGGCGTCGCCCCGGCGACCGCCTCCGGCGGACTGGCTCCGGGCGCGTGGTCGAATGTCGAACTGGAGATCGCCGCGATCCGCGGGCCGGGAAGCTTCGCGCTGCTCGATGGCGGCGGCGCGGTGCTGGCCGACGGTCCGGGCGATGTCCTCCCTCTAACAGCCATCACCGATCTACCCGTCGCCGCCGCCTTCACCGCGACCGGGCTGCATCGCGTGACCTTCATTTCCCGTGGCACACGGGACGGCCAACCGGTCGCGGGCGCGCCGGTCACCGTGACCTTCGGGGCGGGCCTCACCGCCGAGCACGACTACGCCGCGTGGCAGACCAGCTTCGAGCGGACCGCCGGCTTGCCGGCCGGCAGTCTTGCCGACCCGGATGGCGACTTCGACCGAGACGGCATTTCGAACGGCTTCGAATTCGCCTTCTTCTGGCAAGGCATGGATCCGACCGTGAGGGATGCCGCGAAGATGCCGCGCGGGTTTCCGCTTGGCGGCGGCGCGGCGGCGATTGGCTTTCTCCGGGATACCTACAAGGACCCGCTCGACGAATCGAAATGGCAGCTCCGCCCGTGCTCGAGCACGGATCTGCTCGCTTGGAATGTCCGCTCCTCGCGCATTCCCGGCTTTCCGCTCGAGATCTTCGAGACCGGCCGCGGGGAAGGAAATGCCTACGGCCGCATCCTGGACCGAGAACTCCGGGTCAGCGGCCCGGTTCCCGGCCGGGCGTTTTTCCGTTTTGATCTGAAACCGGCCCCTTGAGGCAAAACAAATGCAAACGCATTAAAAATGCGAAAGACGTCTTGCAATCGGATTGCGTTTAGAGATCTTGGCCCGGTCTTTCCCAAACACGCCATGAAGATCACTTCACTCACTCGCCTCGCGCCGATCGCGCTCGCCGCCCTGCTTCCCTCCGCTCACGCCGCGCTTGCCTGGACCTCCGGGCACGGCGACATCGGGGTCGAGTACGAAGGCGGGGGAGCTTTGCATCTTCACCTTCACCTCGGCGAAGGGGATGCCGCGATCGTCAATGGGAATCCGGTGTTGGACACCGAGTTCGACGCCGATCAGGTCAATATCACGGTGCCGGCTGCCGCCGAAGTCGTCCTTTCCAGCAATGTCCCGTTCCTCGGGGCCTTCTCGGGCCAGTCGATCTGGCTGCTGCCGCAGGATGGCGATGCGGCCGGTTTGATCGGTGCCCCCTTCGTTGGCTGGGGCACGGAGGCCCTGAACCCGGCCGACTGGGTGGGAAACCTCCAATTCAAGCTGGTTTCGGTCACCTCGCCGAGCGGTTCCGGCCATTTCGCGGTGTGGCAACTGGACGGGTTCGGCTCGCTCTCGAAACTTGCCATGTCCACCGCCGACCCCGGCGCGGATGTGGTTTCGCAAGCCGCCGACATCCATGATCACTATAACATCGGCTTCACCGAAAGAGGCATCTGGACGGTGGGAATGCGGATCGAGGGAACCCACGTCACCGACGGCTTCGCATCCGGCACCGCGACCTACACCTTCAATGTCGTGCCCGAGCCATCGACCGCGCTGCTGGGCGGGCTCGGCCTGTTGATGGCATTCCGCCGCCGCCGTTGATCCGCCGTGAACGCCCTGCCGACCACCTCCCGCCTCGGCGGGCTGCTGCGCGACCTCACCGCGGGTCTCAAGCAGCAGATGTTCTTCTGGGGCAAGGACGTGGTCCATCCGGAGGGCAACCTGCTGCTCCGGCAGGGCTTCGCCAAGTCGCCCTCCGCCGGGCTGCAAGGCACCAGCTGCTACGGGCTCGACTGGCAGGGCGGCCGGATCGAACTCCACGGCGCCTGCGCCGGTTGGTATCCGCGGGATGGCGGTGAAGGCTTCATCTTCATCCGTCCGCTCGGCAAATGCCACGTCTGGCTGGGCCAGAGCGCGCCGGTACCGGGCGAGTGGCCGGCGGATCTCATCGCGCCGACCGATTTCGAAAAGCTACACGCCTCCGCCGCTCCCTTCCTCGATTGGTGGCTGCAATCCGAACGGTGGATCGATGATCTGTTAGGCGGATCGTACCGCACGAACTGCTTCCGCCACTTCAAGCGCCTGCCGAAGGCCAAGCCTTGGCTGGCTCCCGCCGACGCGGTGCGCTGGGTCGCACGGCTGCGCGACGACCCGCGCGCCGTGGCGAGGTCGAAGCGGTTTGCGGTCGCGGATTTGGACTGATTCGTCATGCCGACCTACGTTTACGAGACCGTCTGTCCGCAGGGCACGGAGCCGATCCGCTTCGAAGTGGGACAGTCGATGATCAAGCCCGCACTCACGCCGCATCCGAACACCGGCGAGCCCGTGCGCCGCGTGATCACCGGCGGCTACGGCTATGTGAAGGGCCCCAACACCGCCGCGCAGCAGGCCCCGGGCGGGGACTGCTGCCCGGGATGTTAGATGCCATGAAATCTTTCCGAATTCCACCGCTCGGACGGCAGCTCAACGCCGTCGAAGACGAGCCCGAAGAAGCGCCGCGCCCGCCACAGGCGTTCCGGGAACGTGGCGCCGAGGCGGCGCGGGTGCTGAAGCGTCTGATGGTCATCGCCGGCGACCATGCCCGCTCGGCCAAGGCGCTGGGGATCGAGCTTCAGCCCGATGACCTCCGCGCGGTGATCGGGGCGCTGCGCGACCACGCCAGCGGCGGCCGCGGATTGCCGGTGCCGGGGGCGCGGGACGAGGTCCACGCCCACGTGCTCGACCGCTTCTTCGAAGAACTGGTGGAGGAGCCGAGCAACATCCATTTCACGACACCCACAGGACCTGATTCGATCCGCTACGACGCGATGGACCCCGGCTTCTGGCTCGAGTGCCTCGACCTGCTGGAACGCACCCTTTGCCCGAAACCATGATGCACCTTTTCAGAAACTACGAGGACTGGCGCAGCACCATCACGGGGGTCTGCCGGTTGGATTTGAACCGCGCTTACTGCCAGGCCCGCCGCCGTGCGTTGGTCGACGAGAGCGATCCCGGCACGCGGGATTTCCTCAAGGCGTACGGATCGGAGTACCGCGACCTCGTCGCCTCCTGGTTCGAACGGGCGGGAAGGGAGGCTGCGGCGTGAGCGCGCTCCGTGCGAACCTCCCGGCGCTCGCCGTGGGCAAGCCGATGGTGCTGGTCACCGGCTTCCTCGGTGCGGGCAAGACGAGCTTCTTGCGCGGCGTGCTCGATGCCATGAAGCAATGGCACATCGCCACCGATGTGATCTTGAACGACTACGAGAACGCGGACCTCGATGCCGAGACGTTGCGCGACCGTGCCGCCACGGTCGAGGCGCTGGCCGCCTCCTGCGCCTGCTGCGACGGTCTTGAGCCGCTGGTCGATCTCGCGCTGGCCGCCAGTCGATCGCGCCATGACGCGTTGCTGATCGAACTCAACGGCACCGCCGACCCGCTGCCGCTGTTGGAATCGTTCACGCTGCTGGAATCGCGGATCGGACTGCGACCGCGCTGGCAGGTCTGCGTGGTCGATGCCCGTCACTTCGGTCGCCGCGGCCCGCTCGACGCTTTGGAAAGCAGGCAGCTTCAGAGTGCCAGCCATTTCACGGTCCGCCATGACCGCGGGCTGACCTCGGTCGAGCGCGATGCCCTCTTGTCCCGCATCCGGGCCGTGAATCCCCACGCGAGCGAGACGAACGCCGCCGACCTCGCCGAGCATCTGGCCCGCGCCGTATCGCGTGAGCAGCGGCTCCTGCTGCGGGCGGGTGGGGCGAGGCCGCGAACCGTGCTGCCGGACTTCGCGGGGCACCGGATCGCGCACGAGTTCACCGGCTGCCAGATCCTGTTGCCTTCGGATGTCGGCCGCGATGCGATGTGGCGCTTCCTCGCCGCGCTGCCGGCCGGTGTGTTGCGGGCGAAGGCGCTGGTGACGGTGCTCGGTGAGCCGGGGGTGCGGCGCTTGTTCGAGCGGGTGGGCACCGAGCTGATGGGAGATCCGCTGGAAGTGCCGATCAGCGACCGCGTTCCGTCGTCCGCCATCTGCATCGGCCCGGATCTCGATCCCGCCGCTCTGTTAGGGATCGCGCGCCGCGAGTTCGGCCGCGCATGCCAACTTCCCGATCCGGACCATCCATGACCCCCGCGCTTCCCATCGTCGTCCTCACCGGCTTCCTCGGATCCGGCAAGACCACGCTGCTCCGCCGCTGGCAGCGGGACGAGGCGCTGCGGGATGCCGCGGTGGTGGTGCACGACCTCAGTGAGTTCGGGCTCGATGCGGAGCTGGTGGCCGGAGAAGGGCAGGAAATCGAAGCCGGCGTTCTCACAGGTCGCGTCGCAGCCTTGCACGGCAGCCATGCCAAGGAGCGGCTGCACGAGTCGGCGGGCAAGGCCTTGGACGCGATCGCCGCCCTCGATCCGCCGCCGCCGCTGGTGCTGGTCGAGAGCACCGGCGCGGCACGCCCCTGGCCTTTGATCGCCGCCTTCACGCAGGACGTCCGTTTCGCGCTGCGGCATTTCATCGTCACGGTGGACGCGCTGAATCTCCATCGAGACTTCTCCGACGGGCTCGTGCTCACCGGCGAAGTGCTGCCGCCGGATGATGTCGCCCTGCGCCATGCCGCCGAGGTGCTGGCGGAGCAGATCGCCTTTGCCAGCGTGATCGTGCTCACCAAGACCGACACCCTGCCCGCGGCGGTGGCACAAGCGCAGGTGAAGATCCTGCGGAAGCTCCAGCCGCGTGCGGCGATCGGCCTGTCCGCCCAGGCGGGGCTGCTTCTTCCCCAGCTCGACGCGGTGCCCGCGCCGAAGCTGCCGGTGCTGCGCCGACGGGCCGAGGAACTTTCGCTCACGACGACCCGTGTCACCGCGGCGGATGTCGATTGCCTGGTGATCCGCGACAAGCGGCCTTTCCACCCGCAGCGCCTGCACCAGGCCTGCCAGCGCCATCTCGGCACCGGCCTCTACCGGACGAAGGGCTTCCTGTGGCTTGCCTCGCGTCCCGGCCATGTCCTGCTGTGGCAGCAATCCGGCAGCCAGATCACGCTGGAGCTGACCGGTTTCTGGCGCGCCGAAATGCTTCACAACCGCGACGGCAAGCTGCTGGCGGAAGAGGTCGTGCTTCTGAAGACGAAGCTGGAGAAAGAGCATCCGGTCTTCGGCGACCGCCACGTCGAGATCACGCTGATCGGCCTGAAACCCGCCCGCGAGGCCTTCGCCGCCGCTTTGGAAGCGGCATTCTGCACCGATGGAGAAGTCGAGGCCTGGCAACGCGGCGAGACCTTTCCCGATCCGTGGCCGACCGAGCTGCGGCATGTCGAGTGATTCCCCCGAAGAAGCGTCAATCCGACCGACAACATTCTCCAAACAACAACATTCAACCCCGTTTCACACCATGACCCGATCTACCAGACTCAGAATTCCCTCGGTTCTCCTGCCGTTGCTTGTCAGTGCCACTGCCCAGACCCTCGTTCCCTTCGCTCCCAGCACCAATCATGGCGGCGGCTTTGGCAGTTCTTCGAATGGCCTCATCACCGGTGAGTTCCATGGCGATGGGCTCGCGGATATCGTCTCTCAGACCGGCAACCCGGAGGGGCTGAGCTTGATCAAAGGCGCGGCGGGAGGTGCTTTCCTGCCTGAGGTGGGGCTGCTGGTGGGCACGGGGCTTTATTCGAGTGCTCCGCGGGCCGGTAGTGTAAATCTTCGTCTGTAAAAGCCCCGCAGCCCGAGTCCGCCGGTCAGGCAGACGATGGAGCGTAGCGGAGTCGTCTGCCTGACCG
>CAMCYK010000176.1 GCA_945883695.1 Akkermansia muciniphila
TCTTCGGAATCCTCCAACTCACCTCCACGCATGGCCCGTAAGGACCTCCTCGACATCGCATCGCTCGACCGGGAAGAGATCGATCTCCTCCTCGACCAGGCCGTCCCCTTCAAGGAACTCTTCACCCGCTCGGTGAAGAAGGTTCCCGCGCTCAAGGGCAAGTCGGTGCTGATGCTGTTTTACGAGCCGAGTACCCGCACCCACTCCTCGTTCGAAGTCGCCGCCAAGCGCTTGTCCGCCGATGTCACCAACTTCGACGTCCCGCATTCCTCGGTGGTCAAGGGCGAGTCGGTCCGCGAGACGATCGAAACGCTGCAGGCGATGCGCACCGACTACATCGTGGTCCGCCACGGCCGCAGCAGCCTGCCCGGCATGATCGCCGGGATGACCAAGGCCAGCGTGATCAACGCCGGCGACGGGGCCCACGCCCATCCGACCCAGGCGCTGTTAGATGCCTTCACGCTGAAGGAGGTCTATCCCGAGGGCCTCGCAGGCAAGAAGGTCCTGATCATCGGCGACATCCTGCACAGCCGGGTCGCGCGCTCGACCAGCACCATCCTCAAGCGGCTCGATGCCAAGGTCGCCTACCTCGGTCCCGGCTCGCTGGTGCCGAAGTCCGGTCCGGAGAACATCCTGCGCTTCACCGACTACGAGGAAGCGATGAAGTGGAAGCCGGACGTGGTTTATCTGCTGCGGGTCCAGATGGAACGCCAGGACGTCCAGTTTTTCCCCAGCCTGCGCGAGTATCACAAGGTCTACGGCATCACCGAGGAGCGGCTGAAGCGGCTCGACGGCGAGGGCCTCTGGCTGATGCATCCGGGCCCGGTGAACCGCGGGGTGGAGTTGTGCGATGGCGCGCTGGATTACTCGCGCAGCCTGATCAACCGCCAGGTCGAGAACGGCATCGCGGTGCGGATGGCGGTGCTTTACTGGCTGAAGCCGGCGGGGGAGTGACGGCTCACAGCGCCTTGCCCGCTTCCGCGTCGAGATAGAATGTGGCGTCGGGGTGCTCCTGCAGGAACGAGGCGCTGACCCGGTCGGTGACCGGGCCGGTGAGGGCCTCGTTCACGATCGCCGCCTTGGCGTCGCCCCAGGCGAGCAGCGCGATCTTGCGGGCTTCGAGGATGGTGCCGCAGCCCATCGAGATGGCGTGGGTGGGGACCTGGTCGAGCCCGCCGAAGGAAGGCGCCGCATCCTGGCGGGTGATCGGGTCGAGCTCGACCCGGCGGGTCCGGCTGTCGCGCGGCGAGCCGGGTTCGTTGAAGCCGATGTGGCCGGTGCGGCCGATTCCGAGCAACTGGAAATCGATCCCGCCGGCGGCGCGGATCGCGTCCTCGTAGGCGGCGCAGTGGGCGGCGAGCTTTTCCGGTGTCACCATCCCGTCGGGGATATGGATGTTGGCCGCGGGGATGTCGACGTGGTCGAACAGCTCGCGGCGCATGAAGGAATGGTAGCTTTCCGGATGGCGGGCGGGCAGGCCCAGATACTCGTCGAGGTTGAAGGTGATGATCCGGGCAAAGGACAGCTTGCCCTCGCGGTGGAGGCGGATCAGCTCGGCGTAGAAGGGGAGCGGCGTGCGCCCGGTGGCGAGACCGAGCACGGCGTGACGACCGGTGGCCTGGATCGAAACGACCAAGCCGACCAGCTCGAGCGCGAGGGTGCGGCAGGCTTCCGAGCGATCGGCAAAGACGCGGGCGGGTGGCGACTCGGTCATCGCCGCGAAGTGCGGTCTGGGGTCCCGTTTGTCAAAACCAAAAAGGCGTGAAAGCGCAGGGAAGCTTGTTGAAAGGGAGTCCCTGAACGGTCGGGAGCATGTCCAACGGGTCCGTCAATTGCCCAGTTGCTGGTCCAGCTGGGGATCAAAGTTCGCGCCGCGTTCGATCGCGTTGCGGTAGTAGGTCAGGCCCAGCTTCTTTTTGCCCTGCTTGGCGTAGAGATAGGCGAGGTTGAAGTGTGGCTGCCACATCGCGTCGTCGTAGACGATCGCCGATTTGAGCTGCTCCTCGGCTTCCTCCTCCTGGCCGAGATCGAAGCACAGCTTGCCGAGGACGACGCGGCCGGAGGCATTGGTCGGGGCGAGCGCGACGCTTTTCTTCAGCGCTTCGAGCGCTTCCCCGGGCGCGCCGGTTTCCATCAGCGAACGGCCGAGCATCCGGTGGGCGTAGGGGTTGTTGGAACTCAGCTCGGTGGCGCGGCGGAAGATGTCGGCGGCGGCCACCGGATCCTTGAGCTGCAGGTGGACGTTGCCGAGGCGGCACATCGTGTCGGCGTCGCCGGGATGGCGTTCCAGCACCAGCTCGAACAGCTCGCGGCACGACTGGAAGCGGCCGTTGAGGTAGGCGCGGGTGGCGGCGTCGGTGTAGGGAAGATTGTCCCGTTCCAGAGCGGCGACGCTGGCATCGACTTCGTCGCGCGGGCGGGCGTCGCCAAACACGAACTCGTCGTCGACGTCGCGGCTTTTCACGAGCTCCATCTCCTGCGGGCTGAGCGGCAATTCCGTCTGCTTGAACAGGGTGAGCGCCTCGCGGATGGTCTCGTCGGTCTTGGCCTTCTCGCTGACGGCATCGACCAGGATCTCGCTGGCTTGGCGGCGGCGGTCCTGGATCCGGAGCTGCTTCTGGATGAGCTTGCGGAGTTCCTCGGCCTCTTCCGGGGCGGCCCCGCTGGCGGCCAGGCCGGCGGATTCGGCGCGGAGCCGGCGCTCGAGGTCGCCGATCCGCTTTTCCTGGGCGGCCCGCTCGCGTTTGAAGTCGTTGATGTTGCCCTTGGCGATGGCGAGGTTGCGGGTCGCTTCGTTCAGGTCGTCGAGGGTGCCATGGTTGAATTCGACGAGCTGCTTGACCTTTTCCTCCGCTTCGCGGAGCTGCTTGGCGAGGCCGAGGTTCTGGTCGATGACCTCCTGGATCCGGCTGCCTTCGCTCAGGTTGAGCAGCGCGGCCATCTGCTCTTTCTCGCGGAGCAGCGTTTCGCGTTCGGCCTGCAACTCATCGACCTCCGAGCGGGTCTCGGCGAGCTGGCTTTCGAGCGACGCGATTTTCAGGTTGGCGTTGGCGAGTTCGTCGTTCTTGCCGCGGAGCTGGTCGCGGAGCTGGCGGAGCTGCTTTTCCTGGCCGGCGATGACCTCGTTCTGGGCCTTGCGCTCGACTTCGAGATTTTTTTCAAGATCGGCCGCCTTCTGGGCCAGCCGGCCGCGTTCGGCTTGCAGCGCGTTGATCTGTTCCTTCGCCTGGCGGGTCTCCTGCTGGCTCTGGCCGAGCGCCTGGCTCATGGCGGCCTTTTCGCGTTCGATCGCCTGGAGCTGGCCGGCCAGCTTGCGCATTTCCTCCTGCATCGGCTGCGCGGCGAAGCGCGAGCGGAGTTTGGCCAGCTCGTCGTTGGCGCGCTTGAGCTCGGCCTGGGCCAGGTCGCGCTGGGCGGCGAGGTCGCGGACCCGCGAGGCATTGCGATCGGTGCCGTTGGGTTGGGCGTTGTTGGCGAGGTCCTGCTGGAGCGCCTTGACCCGGCTTTCGAGCTCGGCGATGCGCCGGGTTCCAAGGGTTTCGATCTTCTGGATTCCGGGCAGCGGTGCCAGCGGCATCGGTCCGTCCGGCAGTTCTCCTTCCACCACCCCGCTGCGCACGCCGCCTTCGAGTTCGGCGATGGCGCGGGCCTTCTGCTCGTTCTGCTTGAGGGCTTCCGGTCCGACCACGGCGATGAAATCCTCGGTCTTGGCCCGGCGGCCCTTGACCATTTCCGGTTTCCACAGCGGGAAGTAGGTGGACACGCTGTCGAACAACTGGCGGGCGCGGGTGAATTTCTCGAGCGCTTCGAGGTAATTCTTCTCCCCCTGTAGCTTCTCGCCCTCGCGCGACAGCAACCAGGCCTGGAGGTAGACGTCGGAGGGATCGAAATGGGCCGGCGCGTCCTTGGCCGGGGTCAGCGGGCCGGGTTCCTGACCGGCGAGGGGCCCCGACCACAACCCCGCGCTCAAGGCACAGGCAAGTAGTCCGGCGCGACCGGGGGAACGGAAGAAGATCCGGCTCATGGGGCCGAAAAGCTAGAAAAGCCGGGGGAGGGCGGCAAGGGGAAATCCGGGGGGGTATTTCGGGTCCGGGCAACTTCACCAGCTGTAATGCGCGGTGTAGGTCACCGTCTTCTCCTCGTCGGGTGCCAGCGGGACGGTGAACTCGATCTTCTGCGCGTCCTTCTTCACATGCTCCATCGAAGCGTTCTCGATTTTCCAGTTCAGCCAGCGCCAGAGGTGCTCGCGGACGACGATCTCCTTCGGCTCCTTCGAGCGGTTCTTCACCGTGATCTCGATGGTTTCCTTCATCCACTCGGCGCGGTCGTCGCGCTCGAAGTTGACGATCTTCCGCTCGCCGACCAGGTCGAAGGCGTTGCCGGTGTAGATCGACACGTTTTCGTTGCGCGGGGTGTGGTCGATGTCGTTCTCGCCGACGAACTCGAGGTTCCCGTCCTGGTCGTCGGAGCGGTAAAAGCGCACGCGGCCGGCGGGCAAGGGCACGCCGAGGCCGTTCGCTTCCTCGTTCTTGAACTCCCAGTAGATCGCCACGTCCTTCGGGAATTCCTGGCCCTGAATCGGCTGGGTCTGCGGGGCTCCGCCGCCGAAAAAGCGCATCGCGGCGGGATCATAGACGTATTTCTTCGCCGCCTTCACCGCCGGCGCGCGCAGGAACTCGACCTGCTTGGTTTCCTTGTCGCGGATCGTCAGCGGGCGCTGGAGGGTGTAAAGGTGGAAGTCGTCGAAGGACTTCTCGGAGACCGCGGGAGCGGCGTCGGCCGCCTTCATCATCATGCCGCGCGCCATCGATGACGAGGGCGGGGTCGGCCGCACGATGTTCACCTCGCCGGCGACCAGCTTGATCTTGGCCTGATTGAAGGCCGTTCCGCTGTTGTTGTTGACGGTCACCCAGCCGGTCATCGACAGCGTTTCGCCCTTCTCCGGAGCGACGAGGTTGTAGTCGGCTTCCCAGGCGAAGCCGTTGCTGAGGTAGGAAAGCTGGGCTTCGAACTTCGCGTCGGCCTGGCTTTGGATCGCCCAGCCGAGGGTCGGGCGGAGGATCGAGCCGTCGCCGAGCGCGGGGAAAAGCGGTTCGCCGGGGAGTTGGAAGCGGAGCTTGCCGTCGACCTCGATGATCGGGTCCTGCGGCTGGCCGCCGGGGACGTGGCCGGAGCGGACGATCTTGCCGGGCTTCAGTTCGACCTTGCCGTCGGGATAGACGGTGCGGAACTCGATTTCCCGGCCTTCGAAATGGCTGAGCAGCAGCGAGCGGCTGACCGGGTCGTTGCGGTAGCTCTGCTCGAGGATCGAGAAGACGGCCTTGCCGGCGGGATCGCGCAGTACCACCGAGTCCGCCAGCACCTGGGCGGTCGCGCGGTCGAAAGTGACCGGGTTTTCCCCGGCCTTGAGATCGAGTGACAGGGTCTCGCGGACGACGGCGAGGTTCTGGTTGTAGATCGTCAGCGCGGTTTCGGCGCTGGCGGCGGAGACGAGAGCGGTGGTCAGGGCGAGGGCTTTCATGGGAAAGGATCAGTCGGGTTTCTTGGAGTCGTAGCGGGTGATGTCGAAGTAGGCAACGTGGCGCACGGAGGCGTCCGGCGCGAGGTGGAAGATCATGGTGTCTTCGGTGAAGGGCCAGGCGACTTTCTTGACCATGATGCCGGACTCCGGATCGGGATTCGTATCGCGGCAGACGAAGACCAGCTCCTTGTGCGGAAATCCGGCGGTGGCTTCGGTGACCTCGTAGGTCAGCACGTGTTCGCTGCGCACCCAGTTCCCCTGGGCGATCACGCTGACGATCTGGTCGCTTTCAAGTTTGGCGATGACCTTCACTTCGCCCTTGATCTCGGGCTGCGGGAAAATGATCTCGTCCTTTGGCAGGCGCGCGTTGGTCTTCACTGGTTCGCCAGCGAGGGCGAGGCAGGGGAGGAGGGAGAGCAGGGTGAGAAGTTTCATCGGACTTTAGGATGACACATCGCGCGGGATTTCCTTGGAAATCTATTCCGGGTTTTGAGGTTGAGGGGAAACCGGGACCGGGATGGATGGGATGAGCGGTCGGAGGCTTGCGGCAGGATGCCGCAGCCACGGAGAAGAGTGTCGCTTTGCAAGCGACATGACGATGGACGCGCGGCATTTTGCCGCGCGTCCTTGGTTTGGCACAGATGGGAGGCTTGCGGCGAGTCCACTCCGCTGAAGCTACGAGGACCGAGGACGCCGCAGCCACGGCGCCGCGGGCGAGCCGCCCGCGCCCCTCTTTTTCAGTCACTCCTCTTCGTCTTGAATCCCATCCATCCGATCCATCCCGGTCCCAATTTCTGGCTTCGCTCGTCGGTCCTGCTACGTTCGCGGCGTGAAACCGCTCGATGAACGCGATTGGCCCAAGCTGCTGCGACCCGGCAGCCGGGTGTTCATCGGCGGCGGGGCCTCGGTGCCGCACGCGCTGGTGGGCTCGATGCTGGCGCACGCGGAGCGGCTGAAGGACCTCGAAATCGTCCACATCCACGGGCTCGGCGAGACGCCGTGGATCGAACCGCGCTACGAATCGGTGCTGCGGACCAACTCGTTCTTCCTTACCCCGGCGCTGCGCGATGCGGTCGAGCGCGGCCAGGCGGACTACACGCCGTGCCCGATGTCCGAGGTGCCGGAACTGTTCCGCAGCGGGCCGGTGCCGGTCGATGTCGCCTTGATCCAGGTCAGCCCGCCGGATGAAAGCGGGAATTGCTCGCTGGGCGTCAGCGTGGACGTGGTGCGGGCGGCGGTGGCGGTCGCGCGGCTGGTGATCGCCCAGGTCAATCCGCTGATGCCGCGGACCGGCGGCGACTCGCTGCTGTCGACCAAGCGCATCGACTTCTTCCTGGAGCGCAAGACAGCGCTGCCGGAGGCGGAGAACCCGGTGATCGACGAGCGCCACGAGCGGATCGGGCGCTACGCCGCGCAGTTGATCGACGACGGCGCGACGATCCAGGTCGGCCTCGGCAACAGCCCGGAAGCGGTGGTTCGCGCGCTGCGCAAGCACCGCCACCTCGGGATCCATTCGGGGATGTTCAACGACGCGCTGATGGAGCTGGTCCGCTGCGGCGCGGTCGACAACTCGCGGAAGAACTACAAGCCCGGCAAAATCATCGCCAGCCATGTGCTCGGCAGCCGGAAGTTGTATCGTTTCGTCGACGGGAATCCGGACCTCGAGCTGCATCCGAGCGACTGGGTGAACGACCCGGTCCGGATCGCCCGCAACCACCGGATGGTCGCGATCAACGGCGCGCGGGAGATCGATCTCACCGGCCAGGTGGTGCGGGACTCGAGCGGGCATCATTTTTACGGCGGGATCGGCGCGATGCAGGACTTCATCCGCGGCGCCGGCCGCAGCAAGGACGGGCGGCCGGTGATCGTGCTGACCTCGATGTCCGACGACGGCCTGCGCTCGCGGATCGTGGCCGGGCTGGAGCCAGGCAGCGGGGTTTGCACCGGACGCGGCGACGTGCATCACGTGGTCACCGAGTTCGGCATCGCGAGCATCTACGGCCGGAGCATCCGCGAGCGGGTGGCGCGGCTGGTGGAGATCGCGCATCCGGACCACCGCGAGGCGCTGTTAGAGGGCGCGCGGAACCGCGGCTGGCTGCCGAAATTCTTCACGATGCCGGGCGGCGCGCGCGGCGGTGTCGAGTCGTCGCTGGTCGATTTCTCCTGCGGCCGCTTCCAGCTGCGGCCGCTGCATCCGAGCGACATGCGGGCCTTGCAGGAGTTCTTCTACTCGCACGACGAGGAGACGGTGCGGCTGCGCTACGGCCACCAGCTCGAGCGGATGAGCGGGGAGTCGGCGTACAAACTCGCGGCGGTCGATCCGGCGAAGGATTGCGCGCTGGGCTTGTTCGTGGAAGAGAGCGGCCGGCAGGTGCTGCGGGCGATCGGGCGCTTTTATCTCGATCCCGGCGGCACCACGGCCGAGGTGGCCTTCGTGGTCCACCAGTCGACCCGCCGGTCGGGGATGGCGGGCTTCCTGTTAGGCGAACTGGCGAAGGTCGCGAAGGGCCGCGGCATCACCGCGTTCTGGGCCAGCGTGCTGCCGGAGAACCACGCGATGGCCGGGCTGTTCACGCGGGCCGGCGGGACCACCGGGGACACCGCTTTCGCGGAAGAGCGGCATTTCGAACTGCCGGTCGCGGGCATCCTCCGCCGCCACCCGGCATTCCTGCGTCACAAGAAGATCCACCCCGTCGAACGATGAACCGCAAACCCACGATCGGCGTCCACTACGACGCCTGCTACGAACACCACGACACCGGCCCGGGACATCCCGAGTCGGCGACCCGCTACCGCGTGCTGCGCGCGGCGCTGGAAACGCTGCCGCCGGAGATCGTGCGGCTGCCCGGGCGGACCGCGACGGTGGCCGAGGTGCTGCTGGCGCACGAGGCCTACTATCACGACGTCGTGTACCGGGACGTGGCCGCTTGCGCCGATGTCCTGCGGACGGGAGACACCGCGCTTTCCTGCGACAGCTACGAAGTGGCGCTCGAGGCGAGCGGGGCGGTGCTGGCGGCGGTGGACGCGGTGATGCGCGGCGAGGTGACGCGGGCCTTCTGCGCGGTCCGGCCGCCGGGGCATCACGCGACGGCGAACCGCGGGATGGGCTTTTGCATCTTCAACCATGTCGCGATCGCGGCGAACTACCTGCGGAAGAAGCACGGGCTGGAGCGGATCGCGATCGTGGACTGGGACGTCCATCACGGCAACGGCACCGAGGACATCTTCGCCGGGGATCCGGGTGTGTTTTACGTTTCGCTGCACGAGCGCGGAAGTTATCCGTTCAGCGGCGCGGAGGAGGACCGCGGGAGCGGCGAGGGGATCGGGACCACCCTGAATTTGCCGCTGCCGCGTGGCTCCGGCGGGGCGCTCGCGCTGGCGGTTTGGGATGAGCGGGCGGGACCGGCGCTGGAGGCGTTCCGGCCGGAGTTCATCCTGATTTCCGCGGGCTTCGACGCACGCAAGGACGATCCTCTCGGCGGCTTGAAATGGGAGGACGCGACCTTCGCCGAGTTCACCCGCCGCCTGGTCGCGCTGGCGGAGAAGCATGCGGCGGGGAGGGTGGTTTCGTCGCTGGAGGGCGGCTACAACCCGCCGGGATTGGCCTCGGCGGCGCTGGCGCATGTCGCGGCCTTTTCGAGTGGTCCCGGCGGCTGATAAGGCGGATCCCGGGATCGCCGTGGATCCCGCTACTCCTTCCAATCGTCCGCCACCCAGGGGGCGGGCAGGGCGCGATGGTGGAGGCGCTTGCCGGGGAAGCCGGAGATCGCGTCGGGGGGATCGGGCTGGCCGTGAAAAACCAGGAACTTCGCCCCCGCGGGCTTCTTCGGGGCAAGCACGAGGTTGAGCGGGAAGGGCGGGCGGCAGTTGTACTTGAAGCTGCGCACCCATTCCTCCGGCCACCAGTGGCGCTCCTTCATGGCGTAGGTGAGGAAGGCCTGCTCGGTCTGGAAAACCGAGCGGTCCTGGGCGCGGTCGAGCTCGCGGAGGAAGGTGTCGTAGATGTATTGCGACCGGCCGGCTTGGAAGCGGAAAATCGACGAGTTCCCGATGTCGGGCCGCGGCCGGAGGATCTGCTTCCGGCGCTCGATCCAGTTGTGGATGATGCAGTTTTTTCCCGGCTGGAAGTCGAAGAAGCAGTCGATGTCGTCGAGGATGACGAGATCGAGATCGAGGAACAGGGTCGGGCCGGCGAGGTTGGCGAAGCCGTCGCGGGTCATCACCAGCTTGAGGAAGACGTTCGGCCAGCGGGCCTGGGTGACGCCGGGGTTTTCCGGAAAGGGCAGGGTCTCGATGCCTTCGACCAGCCCCGCGGTGTCATCCGTCAGGCAGACGAAGCGGAACGGCCGCGACAGGTGGCGGCCGATCGAGCGGAAGAGGATGTTGACGTAGCGGGACGGGTATCGCGTCCCCCACTTCATGCAGATGATATTGACGGGCTCTCCAGGCATCGGTGGCGGCGAGCTTGGAGGCGGGGCGGCGGGGTGGCGAGCCTTGAGTGGCGGGGTGCCGGATCGCGAGGAAGTTCCGCAAGGCAGGGTCTCCAAACCAGTTGGTTGACTTGGTCAACCTTTTGTGGAAAATGGAAGGATGAGAGTGGTTGCCACCAATGAAGCGAAAACCCATCTGTCGGCATTGCTGCAGGAGGTGACCAAGGGGGAGACGATCGTGATTTCCCGGGGCAGGAAGCGGTTGGCGAAGCTGGTTCCTTATGACGAACCGGCTGCGAGGCCGCGGGTGGGTGAGGTGATGGACGCGCCATTCCTCATTCCGGACGATGCGCTGAGGCCGATGAATGAACAGGAACTGCAAACCTGGGGCTTGAAATGAACGCGCTGTTGGATACTTGCACTTTCCTCTGGCTTGCGTTCGATCCCGCGCGGATTTCACCTGCGGCGAGGGAGATCCTGGATGATCCCCACACGGTGCGACGCCTCAGCCAGGTCAGCGTCCTGGAGATTGTTTTGAAGCACCGGGCGGGAAAACTCCCGCTCCCGTTGCCGCCGGAAACCTGGATTCCTTCACGCCGCGACTTTTTCCAACTGGAGAACCTCCCGCTGGATGAAGCCGTGATCTATCGATCCGGAAAACTACCGGACGGGCACGATGATCCGTTCGACCGCTTGATCGCGGCCCATGCCATTGAATCCGGCAGCACCCTGCTGTCTCCGGATGCTCCGCTCGGCTTGCTCGGCGCGGCGCGGATCTGGTAGCACGACGCGCGGGATTCCAGCAGTGCAACCGGGCACTTTTATCGTCCGCTGGGATCCTTCGGGCGTCACCACCGATTTCCGCGGTAGTGGTGATCAGCGCAGGGTGGCCGCGATCTCGGTGGCGAGGCGGCCTAACAGGCGGCTCTGGGCGGCGGCGACGGCGTCGAAGCCGTCGGACGTGAGCGGCTCGGTGCCGGACCAGGATCGGGAGGCAATCATGCGGCGGTCGGGGAGGGAATAGACGCGCCAGGCGGCGTCGAGCACGGCATCGCCACCGGCGGTACCGTGGAGCTGGCGGATGTCGAGGGTGACCTGGTAGCGGAGTTCGCCGTCGCTGCCCCAGGGGTAGGTGCGGAGGTTGCCGCTGCCGAGGCTGCGGCCGAGGTTGGTGGCGGTGACGCGGGCGATGTTTTCCTCGAGGTCGCCGGCCCAGCGGTGGGATTCGGCGACCGACATCCGGTTGCCGCCTTCCTGGAAGACCAGATTGGCGCGGTCGAGGTAGCCGGCGAGGGAGACCGGGCCGACCCCGATGGCGATGCCGCCGCCGGTCGGCGCGGGGCCTTCGGCGGTGAGGACGTAGTAGGATTTGGGGCTGGCGCAGCCGGCGAAGAGTTGAAATGCCAGGAGGCCAAGGACGCCAAGTTTGAAGGGACGGTGGGGCATGGGGTGGGAGCGGTGGAGAAGGTTTGCGAGGAGACGTCAGTAGTAGTCGGCACGGCTTTGGAGGCGGAAATGTTGGCTCTCCCCGGCGGGATCGTCACTTGTACTTTCGCGGCTGCCTGTCATCAAGCGGGCGATAGCGGGCCCGCGGAAATCGGTTGCCGATCCAGACGAGTTCCGGTTTCAAGTTCCTCGAGGAGTTCCGCGCTTTGTCGCGGCCCTTCGAGCGACAGCGTGCCAGATCCCCGCGCGACCTCCCGAACCCTGTTGGCATGAGGCCGCCACCACGTTTTCAAACTGTTCGATTGAACATTTTGAAATCCTCCCTAGATTTCCGCCGTGGCCGCCGCCGTGATCGATGAACTGCGCAGGAAGCTGCGGGAGAAATTCCCGCAGGCGCATGCGGCGGTGCCGGTGGCGGCGGAGGAGCCCGCGCCGGAGCGGCCTTTTGATCCGGCGTTTTTCCCGCCGGGGGCGATTTCCGAGGTGGTGGGCTCCGGGGTCGGGATGCTGGTTGCCGGGCTGCTGGGCGAGCCGGCGGAATGCGCGGCGTTGCCGGATTTCGTGCTGGTCGACGGGGGCGACGGTTTCGATCCGGCGTCCTACACCGCGCAGGCCTGCTCGCGGCTGCTGTGGGTCCGTTGTTTGACCGCGGAGGAGATGCTGAAGGCGGCCGACCTGCTGGTGCGCGACGGCAACGTGCCGTTCATCCTGCTGGATACCTGCGGGATCGCGCGGCGGGATTTGCAAGCGCTGGCGGGGTCGTTGTGGTGGCGTTTGAAACTGGCGGCGGAGGCGTCGGGCTGCCGGCTGGTGGTGATGTCGGCATCCCCGCAAGTGCCCTGCGCCGCGGTGCGGGTGGCGCTGACGATGGGGTGGGGTTTGGAGGATTTCGAGGTGCCGCGGCGGGATCTGGTGGGGCGGCTGCGGGTGGGCGAGGAACGGAAACGGAGGGCGGGGTGAGGAGATGGGAGATGGGAGATGGGAGATGGGAGATGGGAGATGGAGGATTTTGCCCCTCCCGGGGCAAAGAACCACCGACCTCCACCGACCCACCGACCCTCACCGACCCCCACCGACCCCCACCGACCCACCGACCCCCACCGACCCCCACCGACCCACCGACCCACCGACCCACCGACCCACCGACCCACCGAAATGTTCGCCGCCCTCCATCTCCCTGACCTTGCCGCTCTCGCCGTGCTGCGTTCCAATCCGGAAGCGCGGGGTCGGGCGTATGCGGTGCTGGAGGTCGCGCCGGGGGCGATTTTGGAGAAGGTGAAGCTGCCCTTGCTGGCGGTGAACGAACTCGCGCGCGGGACCGGGATCGAGGCCGGGTGGCCGCTGAACCGGGCGCTGGTGCGTTGCCCGGACTTGCTCGTTTTGCCGCCGCATCCGGCGGGCGAGGCGGAGCTGTTGCGGGAGATGATCGGGCTGGCGGAAAGCATCACGCCGGACCTGGAGATCGCGGGGCGCGACACGCTGCTGCTCGATCTTTCGCGGGCCTCGTCGAAGCAGGCGGCGGGGCTGGCGGGGCTGGAGATGGCGGAAGGCGAACCGCGCCACGTGAAAGCGCCGACCCCGGATCTGGCGCGGCTGGCGGTGCGGCATCCCGGTTGCCATGGCCGCCAGGTTTCGACGGAGGAGGTGAAAGCGCTGCCGTTGGAGTTGCTCGGCGGGTCCGGCTTGCTCGGGCTGTTGGAGGACTGGGGGCTGCGGACGCTGGGCGATTTCATGGCGCTGCCGCGGCAGGATCTGATCGAGCGGCTGGGTCGTGAAGCGGGGGAGTGGCACGACCTGCTGCACGCGAAAACCTGCCGCCTGCTGCGCCTGCACCGGCCGCCGGAAAGCCTGGCACAGTCGGTGGACTTCGAGGAATCGCTGACCTCGACCGAACCGCTGGTCTTCACCTTCCGGCGGCTGCTCCACGCGCTGTCCGCGCGGCTGGCGGCGCGCCACGTGGCGGTGAAGGCGCTGCAAATCCGCTTCCATCTGGAATCGGGCGCTTGCCTGGAGCGGGTGATCCGCCTGCCGGAGCCGCGGGTCGGCGAGGCGGAGCTGCTGCGGCCGCTGGAGATCTTGCTGGAGACGCTGAAGCTGAAGTCGCCGGTGAGCGGGCTGACGCTGGATGCCGAGACGATGCCGCCGACCGCGGCGC
>CAMCYK010000177.1 GCA_945883695.1 Akkermansia muciniphila
CGCGGCGATCGAGGAAGGCGAGGCGACCCGCAAGGAACTGCGGCGGGTCGAGCGGGTCGAGATCGGGAAGGTCAACAAGGAGCTGGAAGCGATCCGGATCCGCGAGAAGACCGCCGGCCCGTCCGCCGCCGCGGACGCCGCCCGCGCGACCTTGCAAAGCCGCTACGAGGAACTCGCCACGACCGCCCGCGAGCTGCGCGAACGGCTGGAACGCGACAAGTGGATTGTCGCCGCCGCCGACGGCCGCACGATGGAATTGCCGACCGGCGAGCTGCTTCACCTCTACGAACCGAACCGAACCGGATTCTTCGGCCGGATCGGCGAGATGCTTCGCCGCGCATGGAACTTCCTGAGCGAGGACCCGCGCGAGGCGAACACCCAGGGTGGCGTGTTCCCGGCGATCTTCGGCACCGTGGTGATGACCCTGGTGATGAGCCTTTTCGTCACGCCTTTCGGGGTGATCGCCGCGATTTACCTGCGCGAGTATGCCAAGCAGGGGATGCTGGTCCGCGCGGTGCGGATATCGGTCAACAACCTGGCCGGAGTGCCGTCGATCGTGTTCGGCGTGTTCGGGCTCGCGTTCTTCGTCTATTTCGTCGGCGGGGAGATCGACAAGTTGTTCTTTTCCGACAAGCTGCCGACCGCGACCTTCAAGACCGGCGGCGTGCTGTGGGCCTCGCTGACGCTGGCGCTGCTGACCGTTCCGGTCGTTATCGTCGCCACCGAGGAAGCGCTGGCCGCGGTGCCGCGCGGGGTGCGCGAGGCGGCGCTCGCGTCCGGGGCCTCGAAGTGGCAGATGATCCAGCGGGTCGTGCTGCCCGCCTCGCTGCCCGGCATCCTGACCGGCGTCATCCTGGCAATGGCCCGCGGGGCGGGGGAGGTGGCCCCGCTGATGCTGGTCGGTGTGGTGAAGCTCGCTCCGGAGCTGCCGCTCGACACCGTCTTCCCGTTCATCCACGCCGAACGGAAATTCATGCACCTCGGCTTCCACATCTACGACCTCGGCTTCCAGTCGCCCGACTCGGAAGCCGCCAAGCCGATGGTTTTCGCCACCACGCTCTTGCTCATCTCGCTGGTTGTCGCGATGAATCTGGCCGCCATCATCCTCCGGAACCGCCTGCGGAAACGTTATGCCACCAGCAGCTTCTAATCCCGACTTCCGCGCCACCGCCTCCCGCGCCAAGGACCCCGCGGCCGGCCGCGAGGACTTGATCCGGATCGAGCGCTTCAGCTTCTTCTACGGCGAGAAGCAGGCGATCCACGACATCGACATGGCCATCCCCGAGCGCCAGGTGACCGCCCTGATCGGCCCCTCGGGCTGCGACAAATCGACCCTGCTGCGGAACATGAACCGCCTCAACGATCTGATCGACGGGGTCCGCCACGAGGGCGACATCCGGCTCGACGGGACCAGCCTCTACGATCCGAAGGTCGAGGTGATCTCGCTGCGCAAGCGGGTCGGCATGGTCTTCCAGAAGTACAATCCCTTCGCCAAGTCGATCTACGAGAACGTCGTGTTCAGCCTCCGCGTCGCCGGCCGCAACAAGCGCAAGGAACTCGACGAGACGGCCGAGCGCGCGCTCCGCTCCGCCGCGCTGTGGGACGAGGTGAAAGACCGCCTCCACCAGAGCGCGTTCAGCCTGTCCGGCGGCCAGCAGCAACGGCTGTGCATCGCCCGCGCGATCGCCAACCAGCCGGAAATCCTGCTGATGGACGAGCCCTGCGCCGCGCTCGACCCCACCGCCACCTTGAAGATCGAGGAACTGATCCGCCAGTTGAAGCGGCAGTTCACCATCGTCATCGTCACCCACAACATGGAGCAGGCCACCCGCTGTTCCGACCGCACCGCCTTTCTCTACATGGGCCGCCTGGTTGAATACGGGGCCACCATGCAGATCTTCGAGAATCCGCGGGAATCGCGGACCGAGGACTACATTTCCGGACGATTCAGCTGATGCACGCGACCGCCACCACGCCTCCGACCGCCGCCGTGACGACCCCGATCATCGAGGTCGCGGGGATGGATTTCTGTTACGGGGCTGCCAGGGCCTTGAAGGAGATCGACCTGCGCGTTCCGGAGCGCGAGGTGGTCGCCTTTATCGGCCCGTCCGGCTGCGGCAAGTCGACGCTGCTGCGCTGTTTCAACCGGATGAACGATCTGGTGCCCGGTGCCCGGGTGACCAAGGGGACGATCCGGATCGACGGCGTGGAGATCCACAGCGCGGAGGTCGATCCCGTGGAACTGCGGCGGCGGATCGGCATGGTGTTCCAGAAATCGAATCCCTTTCCCCGCAGCATTTACGAGAATGTCGCCTACGGCCTGCGGGTCCAGGGTGAGAAGCGGCGGGGGGTGCTGGACGAGGCGGTCGAGCGCGCGCTCCGCGGCTCCGCGCTGTGGGACGAGGTCAAGGACCGCTTGCATGAAAGCGCCTTCGCCCTGTCCGGCGGCCAGCAGCAGCGGCTGTGCATCGCCCGCGCGATCGCCGTGAAGCCGGAGATCCTGCTGATGGACGAGCCGTGCTCGGCGCTGGATCCGATCGCCACCAGCAAGGTCGAGGAACTGATCCGCGAGTTGCGGCAGGAGTTCACCATCGTCATCGTGACCCACAACATGCAGCAGGCGACCCGGGTTTCCGACCGCACGGCGTTCTTTTATCTCGGCGAACTGGTCGAATACGACCTGACGACCACGATCTTCTCCACGCCGTCGAAGCGCGAGACCGAGGAATACATCAGCGGCCGCTTCGGCTGAGGATTTCCGCTTCCCTCCTGTCCACTCCGAGCCTTGATTGTTCCATGCAGCCCGAATCTCCCCACATCATCCGTGCCTTCGACCAGTCCATCGCGCTGATCCGCAACGAGGTCATCGGCATGGCCACCCAGGCGCGTTTCAACCTGGAGCGCGCGATCCAGGGCCTGATGGACCGCGACATCGAGAAGTGCCGCGCGGTGATCGCCGACGATACCGAGGTGGACGAGGCGGAACTGCGGATCGACCGGATCGGGATGGACACCTTGGTCCGCTTCCATCCGGTGGCAAGCGACCTGCGGCTGGTGATCAGCTCGATGAAGGTCGCGGCGAATCTGGAGCGGATTTCCGACCACGCCGTGAATATCGCCAAACGGGCCCGCAAGATGCTGTCGCGCACCGAGTTCAGCGAGACCAATCTGATGGAGCCGCTCTACGCGCTGGCCGACCAGCAGGTGCGGGACGCCTTGTCCGCCTACACCGACCGGAACGCGGAGCTGGGAGCATCGCTTCAGCTGCGGGACAAGGAACTCGACAAGATGCACAAGCGGCTGGTCGCCAATTTCAGCGCGCGGCTGGAGGAAGGCGGCGACCGGGCGGAGGATTTCCTGCACCTGATCTTCGTCGCCCGCTCGCTCGAGCGGATCGGCGACCTCGCGGTGAACATCGGCGAGGATGCCGTGTTCCTCGATTCCGCCCGCGATATCCGCTACGAGAAGAACCGGGCTCCGGTGCCGGAGTCACCGGCGGATTGAACGGTTTTTTTCGGGTTTCCGCGTAACCTTCCCCGCAGGATTGCTCAGGAAGCGGATACCATGACGACCGACGATTCCCCAAGTCCTTGTCCGCGCTGCGGGGCGCCGATTCCCGCGGAGGCTCCCGGCGGGCAGTGCCCGAAATGCCTGCTGCAAGCCGTGGCGGCTCCGACCGAGCCGACCTTGCCGGCACCGGACGACCGCGATTGGCCGACGCTCGAAGAGGTGCAAGCCGCTTTCCCCGAGTTGCAAGTGGAAGGCGAGATCGGCCGCGGTGGGATGGCGGTCGTGTTCAAGGCACGCCAGCCGCACCTCGACCGGACCATCGCGCTGAAAATCCTGGCGCCCTGGCTGGCGGGCGAGCCGGGCTTTGCCGAGCGCTTCTCCCGGGAGGCGCGGGTGCTGGCGAAGCTCAACCATCCGAACATCGTCACGATCCATGACTTTGGCCAGGCGGCGCGGTTTTTCTACCTGCTGATGGAGTTCGTCGACGGGGTGAATCTCCGCCAGGCGATGCAGGCGGGCCGTTTCACGCCGGAGCAGGCGCTGGGGCTGGTGCCGAAGATCTGCGACGCCCTGCAATATGCGCACGGCGAGGGCGTGCTGCACCGCGACATCAAGCCGGACAACATCCTGCTCGACGGGAAGGGCCGCGTGAAGATCGCCGACTTCGGGATCGCGAAGCTGGGCGGCGAGGCCGAGCTCCCCTCGACGCTGACCCGCAGCGGCATGCAGCTCGGCACGCCGGCTTACATGGCACCGGAGCAGATGGTGAATCCGGGCGATGTCGACCACCGGGCGGACATCTATTCGCTGGGTGTGGTGCTTTACGAGATGCTGACCGGCGAGCTGCCGTTGGGGCGCTTCGCCGCGCCTTCGGAGAAGTCGGCGGTGGACGGAAGGATCGACGAGATCGTGTTCCGCACGCTGGAGAAGGAACGAGAGCGCCGCTACCAGAGTGCGGAGGAAATGAAGACCCGGGTGGAAGGCCTCGGATCGATGGCGGCGCCGCCGGCCGCCGCGCCCGGCCCGCTTGCGGCGGCACCGGTGCCGATGGTGAAGCGGACCGTGTATGGAGCTCTCTGCACGGCGGTCAGCCTGGTGGCGACCTTGGTTTTCCTCGTGGCCTCGTTGACGCTTCTGCAACCGGTCTCCGTGTCCGCGGACGCCCCTCCGGCGGGCGCGTCGATCCTCGGGTTGGTCGCGATGGGCCTCACCCTCTTCTGCATGTTCATTCCCGGTTTTGCGGGGGTCATCCTGGGTTATTCGGGATTGTCGGCGATCCGTGCGTCGGGTGGAAAGCGGGGCGGCGCGACCTTCGGGGTGTTCGCGGTGCTGGCCTGGCCTTTGTTGATCCTGACCGGTATCGTCATCGGCCTCGCGGTGCTCGCAGCCGGGATGCGGTTCGGCAACGGTTTCAGTCCGACCGTGGGCGGATGGCTTTACGCGATCACCGTGGTGGCCGGGATCCTCGCGGCCCTCCGGTTGGACTACCTCCTGATCCGCTCGACGTGGCGCTGGGCACGCGCCCAGGAGTCCGTGAAACCATGAATCGCCCCGATATGACCGGTCCGGACGACTTTGCCGCGACCCGCTGGACGCTGGTGCAGGCCGCCCGCGGCGACGACACCCGGGCGCGGGACGCGCTGGGCGAACTGTGCACGGCGTACTACGCGCCGGTGGTTGCTTTCCTCCGCCGCGACGGGCGCTCCGACGACGAGGCCCGCGAGTTGGCGCACGGGTTCTTCGCCCGGGTGCTGGAAGGCGGGAGTTTCGATGCCGCGGACCGATCGCGGGGGAAGTTCCGCTCGTACGTGTTAGGCGCGCTGAAGCATCACCTCCAGCAAGAGCGGCGCAGGCAGGGGGCGGCGCGGCGGGGCGGGGGAATCGAGCACGTCGCGCTTTCTGCTCCGACCGACACCCATGCCGGCTTCGAGGTCGCCGATCCGCGCGACGGGGACTTCGACCGCGAGTTCGACCGGCAGTGGGCGCATGCGGTGCTGGAGCGGGCGATGTCTCTGTTAGAGGCGGAGTTCGGGCGGGTCGGCAAGCGGGCGCAGTTCGAATCCCTCCGCCCGTGGCTGGGCGGCGAGGCGGCCGGGGAGTCGCAGGCCGAGCTGGCCGGGCGGCTCGGGATGTCGGCCGGAGCGGTCAAGGTGGCCATCCACCGGCTGCGGCAACGCTTCCGGGAGCTGGTGAAGGACGAGATCGCGCAAACCGTCGGCGGCGGCGAGGCCGAGGTGAAGGAGGAACTCAACCACTTGCTGAGCTCGGTCGGGTGAAGCGCCGGATCCGTGCTTGCCAGCGGCGGGGGAAGGCGGATGGATCGGCGGGATGAACGACATCCTCGCCGCGCTGCCCCACGGTCCCGAGTTCCGCTTTGTCGACACGGTGGATTCGCTCGATCCCGGCAAATCGGCGACCGCCCGCTATTTGGTGCGCGGCGATGAGGGCTTCCTGGCCGGGCATTTCCCGGGCAATCCGCTGGTGCCGGGAGTGATCCTGATCGAGGCGATCGCCCAGCTCGGCGGGGTGGTCGCGCAGAGCGATCCGGCGATCCCGCCGCTGGCGAACCTCCTTCTAACCGGCGTCCGCGGCGCGAAGATCCTCGGCGCGGCGAAGCCCGGGGAAACGCTGACGCTGCGGGCCGAGGTGGAAGGGCGCTTGGGTGGGATGATCCAGGTGTCCGGCGAGGTGAGCGTGGGGGAGCGGTCGCTGGCGAGCGCGAAGATCATGCTGAGCGGGCAGGAAGCGGGGTGAGGGGGAACGGGCTTGAAGGGGCGGCGGAGTCAGGGGGACCGGTCTGCGGGGCGGAGCCTCCACTGGGGGCGCGGAGCCTCCGGCCCGCAGAAGTGAGGGGACGGCGGGTGTTGGCGATGCGGATTGGAATGGGCGGCGAGGCGGGGGGACCGCTCCGCGGGGCGGAGCCTCCGCGCCCCCGGTGGAGCCTGCGGCTCGGGGAAGCAAAGGGGACGGCGGGATTCGGCGATGCGGGCTGACGCGGTTCATCGGCGCGGCCACCGCCTCTTGAGATCGGCGCGGGGGCGGGCCCAGCTGATCTCATCGGCATCGGCGATCCAATGCCGCGGCATTTCCCAGCCTTCCAAGATGCCGGACATCCGCTGGCGGAGCTGTTCCAGCGTGCCGGATTTCAACTTCACCAGGGCGGTGATTTCCTCGACCCGCTCCGGGTCGTGGCTCGGCACGCCGAAGACCCGGGCTTTCTCTAACAGGCCGGTCGCCATCAGGGCGGCCTCGACCTTCGCCGGGCCGATCTTGCGGCCGGCGACGTTGATCGAATCCGCGCCGCTGCTCTCCAACATCAAGTGCCCGCCTTCGATCCGGCCATGGTCCTGGGTGAGGAATCCGCCGTCGCCGAGCACCTCCCCGTCGCGGGCGGCTTCATAGCCGAGGGCGACCGAGGAGCTGGCGACATGGAAGCGTCCCGATCCGTCCAAGGTCACCGCGACGCCGGCGAGCGGCGTGCCGAGATCGGCGGCACGGGTCCGCGGGGCGTCGCTGGCGTCGAAGGAGATCCCGCCGCACTCGCTGGCACCGTAGAAATTGTGGAGCTTCAGCCCGCAGCCCTCGTGGACCGCGTGCTCGAGTTCCAGCGACAGCGGCGCGCCGGCCGAGACGGCGAGGGCGATCTTCTCCTGCCGCAGGAAACCGGCACGGTGCCAGGCACGCCACATCGAGGGGACGGCGGGGATTACGACCGCATCGTGCGCGTCGATCGCGTCGGCCATGACTTTCGGGAAGGGCACCTCCACCGCGTGGACCGGCACCCCGTGGAGCAGCAGCGGCAGCACGATGCTGGAAAAGCCGTAGGAATGCGTGAGGGAGATCGCGGCGAGGTTCGGGACGCCGGGGCAGAGGCCCATCGCGGCGACGAGTCGGTCGGCATCGGCCGCGATCTGCTCCGCCGAAAAGAACACCGCGCGCGGCTTGCCCTCGATGCCCGGGGTCAGCTTGAGATGAACGGTGCCGTCGGGGAAACGGGCGGGCAGTTCGGGAAGGGGGGGCGCGATTTCCAACGGCAGCACCGCCTGGCCGTCGCGCCAGCCTTGCAAGACCGCGACCGCGATGTCCGCCGCGCCGCCCCGTGCGATCACCGGCGCGCGCGCCACCGGCAGCGCGGACAGTCGGCCGGCGAGATCGCCGAACGAAAGCGAACGCCCGCCTTCGAAGAGGGCGGGCGCGTGCCGGAACCGGGAATGGGTTGCTTGCCAGCGGGAGAAGAGCATCGGGCCGGCCGATTGACTAACCGCCGCGGCTCCCGGGAGACGAGCGTGAAGTTCCGAAATCCCTCGGGCGGAGCGGGACGCTTCCTCGCGGCTTGCCTCCCGCCGGGAAAGCGGTCAGAAGACCCGGGCCGACATGATCATTTCCCCGAAAATCCGCGGATTCATCTGCACCACCGCCCATCCCGAAGGCTGCGCCGCCCACGTCCAGGAACAGATCGACTACGTCAAGTCGAAGCCCGCGCTGGCGAAGTGCCCGAAGCGGGTGCTGGTGATCGGATCTTCCACCGGCTACGGCCTGGCCTCGCGGATCGTGCCGGCTTTCGGCGGCGGAGCCTCGACCGTCGGAGTGTTTTTCGAGCGGGAAGGGACCGAAGGAAAGACCGCGACCGCCGGCTGGTACAATTCGGTGGCCTTCGAGAAGGCCGCGGCGAAGGAGGGCCTCTACGCCCGCAGCTTCAACGGCGACGCCTTTTCCTCCGACATGAAGAAGCAGGTCATCGACGCGATCCGGGCGGACCTCGGCCAGGTCGACATGATCATCTACAGCCTGGCCTCGCCGCGCCGCACCGATCCGGTGAGCGGCGAGGTTTACAAATCGGTGCTCAAGCCGACCGGCGTGACCTACACCAACAAGAATCTCAACACCGACAAGAAGGAGATCGAAACGGTCACCATCGAACCGGCGACCGCGGACGAGATCGCCCAGACCGTGAAGGTGATGGGTGGCGAGGACTGGAAGCTGTGGGTCGATGCCATGGCGGAGGCCGGAGTGCTGGCGGACGGCTTCAAGACGGTGGCGTATTCGTATATCGGGCCGGAGCTGACCTGGGCGATCTACACCGACGGGACGATCGGCCGCGCCAAGCTGCACCTCGAACAGACGGCGCGGGACATGAACGCGGCCTTCGGCGCGGGCACGGCGCTGGTGTCGGTGAACAAGGCGCTGGTGACCCAGGCCAGTTCGGCGATCCCGGTGGTGCCGCTCTACATCTCGATCCTCTACAAGATCATGAAGGCGAAGGGCTTGCACGAAGGCTGCATCGAGCAGATTCACCGCCTCTTCGCCGACCACTACGGCGCGGACGGCGGGCCGACGCTCGATGACAAGGGACGGGTGCGCATTGATGACTGGGAGATGCGGCCCGAGGTGCAGGCGGAGATTGAAAAGATCTGGGCCGGCGTCACCACGGAGACGATCGACGAGGTGTCCGATTTCGCCGGCTACCAGAAAGAATTCTACCGCCTCTTCGGTTTCGGATTGGGCGGGGTGGATTATGCGGCGGAGACCGCTCCCGTCCGCCCCTTGCCAAGTCTGCCCTAACATCCCTCCCGCGATCATGGCCCAGTGGTATTATGGCTCGAGCGCCGGCCAGCACGGTCCGGTCGAAGAGAACGAGCTGCGCGCGATGATCGCGTCCGGCGGGGTGGGGCCGCAGACCTTGGTCTGGCGGGACGGCATGAAGGATTGGCTGCCGCTCCAATCGATCCCGGAATTTGGCGGTCAGGCGGTGGTCCCTTACCCGCCGCCGGCTTATGGCGGGATGCCGGGTTATTATCCCCCGGTCGCGAACAGCGGTCTGGCGATCGCCAGCATGGTTTGCGGGATCGCCGGCTATTTGACCTGCTGGTTTGTCGGGATCCTCGGGATTCCCGCGGTCATCTGCGGGCACATGGCATTGAACCAGATCCGCGACAGTTCCTTGCCGATGGCCGGGCGCGGGATGGCCATCGCCGGATTGATCCTTGGCTATCTGGGAATTCTCATCACACTCGGAGTGTTCTCGTCATTTCTCTTCGCCATCGTGGCGGGCAGCCCCTAAACACACATCATCCGATGAACTGGTATTACGCAAAAAACGGCACTCAGCAAGGTCCCCTGCCCACGGAGGACATGAAAGACCGGATCGCCATGGGAGAAATTTCCCAAACGGATCTGGCATGGTGCGAAGGCATGGGCGACTGGCTGCCGGTTTCCGAAATTCCTCAGTTGAAGGTCGAGGCGCCGGTCCGGAGCGAGGAACCGGCTTCCGCCGGTCCTTCGCTGGCGAAGCGCGAGGACTCGCCCTACCGCGCCCCGTCGGCGGCGGGCACGTCGGGGATGCCTGCCACGGTCGTGCCGGGACAGGTTCCGGCGCAAGGGCTGGCAATCGCCTCGCTGGTGTGCGGGATCCTGGGTCTGGTCGGTTGCTGCATCTGGCCGATCAGCGGCCCGCTGGCGATCGTGGCGATCGTGCTCGGCTTCGTGACGCTTTCCAAGGCGAAGTCGAATCCCGGTGCGGTGGGTGGCAAGGGGATGGCCAAAGCCGGTTTGATCCTCGGCTTCCTCGGGTTGTTGGCGACCGCGCTGATAGTTGCCGTCGGGGTTTGGTTCAGCACCATGACGCCGGAGGATATGGAGAGGAATTTCGAGAAGTGGGGCGTTCCGGAAGCCCAGCGCCAGGAGTTCCGCGAGAAACTGGAAGCGGAGCAATTGAAACAACAGCCGTAAGCGATGGGTCTCCGGCGGCGTCCTTGGACCTGGCTCGCCTTGGCCGGGACGCTGCTGGTTTTCTTGTTGCGCCACGCGTGGCCTTCCTGGCCGGCGGTGCTCGGCAGTTGCGCGGTCCGCCGCTGGACCGGGCTGCACTGTCCCGGCTGCGGCGGGACCCGCTGCGCGATGCGGCTGATGGAAGGCGACCTGGCCGGTGCCCTGGTGATGAATGCCGCGGTGACCGGCATGGTGCTGGTATTCGCCGGAGTGATCGCCGCGGGGGTCTGGCAGGAGTGGCGGGGCGGAAGCCGCCAGGTGTTCCCGGCCTGGCTGGCATGGAGCGTGGCGGGCTTCGTGGTGGTGTTCGGGTTGGTGCGGAACCTGCCATGGTGGCCGTTCACGCTGCTCGTGCCGCAGGGGTGATCGTTTGTAGGGCGATGCGACCCGGCCTCCGGCCGCGGGGAGCGGGCGACCTCCGGTCGCGCAAGGTAGGGACGACGCGCCCTCGCTCGTCCGCGAAGCACCGGGAGGGCTGGTTGATTCCTTCGAGGTGAAGCGGGCTGCCGGGGACCGTTCCGGTCGGCCGAGGGCGTCCGACCCTACCTTTGCGGCCTGCGGCCGCGGGGAGCGGGCGATCTGCGGGCGCGCAAGGTAGGGACGACGCGCCCTCGCTCGTCCGCGAAGCACCGGGAGGGCTGGTTGATTCCTTCGAGGTGAAGCGGGCTGCCGGGGACCGCTCCCTCCTTCGCCGAGCCTACGGAGGGCAGGCCGGTCGGCCGAGGGCGTCCGACCCTACCTTTGGAATCCGGCCATCAACTTCGCGACGTGCTTGGCCAGCAGGTCGGCCTCGAGATTGACCCGCGCGCCGGCTTGCAGGCCGGGCAGATGGGTCACCTCGAAGGTGTGCGGGGTGATCCAAAAGCGGGCGCGGTCGGCCGACAATTCGGCGAGGGTCAACGAGATGCCGTCAACGCAGAGCGAGCCTTTGTCGATGCAGAGCCGGGCGATCTCCGAAGGCAGGGAAACGTCGAACACGTGATCCTGGCCGCGGGCCTCGAGGGCGAGCACGGTGCCGGTGGCATCGACGTGCCCCTGCACGAAATGCCCGCCGAAACGGTCGCCGGCACGCAGCGCGCGCTCGAGGTTGACGACTGATCCCGGCACGAGGTCGCCGAGCGAGGTGACCGCCAGCGTCTGGCCCAGCAGGTCGAACGAAGCTCCGGCGGGATCAAGTGCCGCGACCGTCAGGCAGCAGCCGTTGACCGCCACCGATTCGCCCATCGCCAGTTCGGCGGCAAAGGGGAGCGCCAGTGACAGGCGGGCCTGCTCGCCGCGCGGCTCGAGGGAGCGGACGCGGCCGGTGGCTTCGACGAGTCCGGTGAACATCGGGTCGCAGGGAGTTTCCGGGGCGACTTCGGCCGGCGCTTCGGCCGGCGGTGCCACGGAGCCCCGTTCGTTTTCCAACGCGAACATATCGGCGATGCCCTTGTCCGGGAAGAACATCATGCAGAGGGCGACGATGATGGTGGGGATGATGGCGCCGGCGGCCAGCTTGGCGGGCGAGACCCCTTCGCCGAAGAAGCGGCTGAGCAGGGCCTGGCCGGCGGGGTTGGGGGCGTTGGCGATGACCGTCAGGCCGCCGCCGGTCACGGCCCCGGCGAGCACGGCGTATTTCAACTCCGGTCCGAGCCCCTCGACCTGGCTGGCAAGGAAGGTGATCGCGGCATTGTCATTGAAGGAGGTGAGGATGGTCGCGCCGATGAACAGCGGCCACTCGGTGAGGCTGCTGATGATCGGCCCCAGCCACCAACCCTGGAGTCCGCCGTGGATCACCAGGCCGGCGAGGAAGAAGCCGACGAGGATCGGGCCGCGCAGGTTGATGTCGGTCTGGTGGTGGGCGGTGGCTTGTGAAAACGCCAGGAAGAACAGGAAGCCGCCGATGAAGATCGGGGGATAGTGGGCGAAGGCCACCGTCCAAGCCATGAAGGCGAGGTGGGTGACGGTGACCATCAAGGGGACCGACCGTTCGGCTTCCTTGAGGTCCCCCTTGCCGTCGCCATCGTGGTCGCCGGCCCGGAGCGCCATCGCGGCCAGTTCTTTCCGGAAGAAGGTGAAGTAGAGGAGGGTCGAGGCGATGATGGAAATCACCGCCTTGTCACCGTAGTGGAGAAGCATCTCCTTGGTGGTCAGGCCCCATTTCGCGGCGACCATCAGCACCGGTGGCGCGGCAAAGTTGGTGAGGACCCCGCCGACCGAAATGTTGACGAACAGCAGGCCGAGCGTGGCGTAAGCGAACAGCGGCGAGGGTCTCAGCTTGTAGAACTTCTTGGCGAGGAGCATCGCGCAGATCGTCATCGCGCCGGGCTCGGTGATGAACGAGCCGAGCAGCGGGCCGACGATCAGCAGCGCGAGCCACCAGGCGGCCGGGCTCTCCTTGCCGAATTTGGCGAAGAAACGGAGGCAGGTTTCGGCGAAGCGCAGGACGGGGCGGGTCGATGCCAGCGCCATGATGATCACCACGAACAGGGGCTCGGTGAAATTCACCCCCATCAGGTATCCCTTCATGCTGTCGAGCCCGTAAAAGGAGATCATCGCGCCGAGCAGCACGATCACCCAGATGCCGAAGATCGCCTCGACCTCGCCGAAGAAGTGCAGCATGGTCGCCTTGAAACTGACCATGTCCCCGGAATGGACCGTTTCGCCGCGGGCAGTCGACTCCTTGCGGATGCGGGCGTCGTGGTCGTGCTGGACCTTGTGGGCCAGCTTGGTGATCGGGATCGCGACAAAGGTGTGGAGAATCGCCAGCACGAAGACAATGGTGGCCACCAGCAGGAACGGTTGCTGTTTCGCGCGGTAGGCAAGCCGGGGGCCGATCCCTTCGATTCCGGCGGCCCTCTCCTCGGCGGGGAAGTTCGCAAGTCGTTCGACGAATTCGGGGCGCTTCAGGTCGTTTCCGCCGGCCGCGTGGGCGGCATCCGGGAGCAGCGCGGCAAGGATCAAGGTGATAAGGAAGACGAGTCTCATGTCGGTGGATCGGGGCGGCGGGAGTTTGTCCGAGTCGCACGCCTGGGCAAGGGAAACCGGCCCATTGCATCCGCGCGGCGAACCCTCTAGGAGCCTGTCGGACTTGATACCAGCCTGACAGGGATTTTCTGACGGCTGGCCGGCAGGATTGGCTGTCAGTCGGTTTTCGCCGGTTTTGCCGCCAGCGCGCGTCCCATCGGTGCCAGAAGCGTGCTGGCGGGTTCACGGAGCCTTCTGCAA
>CAMCYK010000178.1 GCA_945883695.1 Akkermansia muciniphila
GGCCGGGCGCGGCTGAGCCATGAAAAGCTCTACGACCTGCTGGCCGGGCAGTTCATCAAAGCCCCGGACATCGCCGCCCTCTTCGATTTCGATCCCTACCCCGACCACGTCATGAGGGACAAACGGCGTCGTCAATCCCCCGTGGAATCAGCGATCCGAGCCTTTACCTGACGCGAATGCCAGCAAGCCCCGGCCAGTTCTCAATCGCTGGCCGGGGCAAACTTTCAAGACCGCTTCTAGCTCACGCTGGGAGCGGTCCTTTCGTTTCCGCGATGACAGCCGCCGACCCGCTGGCGACGCGTTAGAGGGGCAGCCTGAGGGCCGCAGCACCCGGCGAGCGTGGAGGTGCGGTCGGATGTTTCATGCGTGAAACAAGTCAGGGCGTAGCACCCCGTCCCCCTCCCCGCGCGCGTGGGAGGGCGCGCCACCGTTGGCAACATCGGAACGATCATGTCCCGCCCCCCCCGCGCGCGTGGGAGGGCGAGGGTCCACCAATTGGTGGACCCTCCGCCACCCCGGCACCCCGCCCGCGCGTGGGGGACTGCGATCCGATCGCCGTGGGCGACCGCGAACGGCACCTCGCCCGCCACTATCACCCGTGACCTGATCCGCGCCGGGTTGCACGCCACAGCCCCCGCAACCGTCCCAGAGGGCAAGGCCCCGGTGTTCCTCAAGGAGCACACCGTCCGGTTTGTCCGCGAGTGCTGCGCCATCGCCGACGTTGACCCCGACGAATGGGTCGAAGGCTGGATCGGCTCGCAGGTGTCGGACGCGCTCGACGGCAAGCACCGGGTGAGCCTCGCCGGGATCTGCGCCGACCTCGTGGAGGATCACGGCAAACGGACCCCCAAGGAGAAGACGGCCCTTTACCGGAGGCTTGAGGAAGTGGCTAAGCGTTACCAGCAAGAGGAAGCTGCCGCCTGACCGACCGCGACCCACAGCCCCCGCTGGCTTCCGCTGGCTTCCGCTGGCGGGGGTTTTTTGTTTTTAAGGGCGAACAATGGACACCAAGGTTTTGTGAATCTGTTAGGAAATCGTCCTAACCTGTTGATTCTAAAGAAAGCCGGCTAACGGACTCGAACCGTTGACCTACTGATTACAAATCAGTTGCTCTACCAACTGAGCTAAGCCGGCGACACTAGGGAAGTCGCGGCAGCGAGTGCCGGACGGCGGCGGTGTAGGCGGTTTCGGGGAACCCGGCAACGCTCAAAATCCGCGGGAGGGAGAAAGTCACGTCCTCCGGTCGTTCCACCCAGGCAGGTCCAGGCGCGCGCCGCCGCTACAGAGCCGGTGGGATTTTCAAGGCGACGGCGGTCCCGCGACCTGCTCGGATGGGATCGCATGAATGACAACTTCAGCGGGTTCCTCTGCCTTGCCGGAATCTTCGGGTTCACCGTCTTCCTGGTGAAAGTCGCCAGCCGCGGTGGCGGTGGCGGAGGAGGGTGGGGCAGCTCCAGCGGTGGCGGCTCCGGCGACGGCGGATTCTCGCTGTGGGGCGGCGGCTCGGATGGCGGCTCGGGCGATGGGGGCGGGGGAGATGGTGGCGGGGGCGATTGACCGGTCCGCCTTCACTCGGCGGGCTCGAACGGCGCGTGGGATTGCCCCACCGCGGTGAGGAAAAACTGGCAGAGGTCGGCGTAGAGCGCGTGCGAGCCGATCGACAGGACCCGGTTGTGGTCGGCCCCGGTGACCACGCGGAACCGCTTCCGGCTGCCGGGCACCGCGGCGAAGATCGCGCGGGCCTGGTCGATGCCGATGTAGGCGTCGAGGTCGCCGTGGCCGATGAACACCGGCTGGTTGAGCCGGGAAGCCGCCTCCACCGGCCGGATGTCGGACGGCCAGAAACCGGCGCGCAGGCGGGTGCCGCAACTGACGCTGAAGGCGGCGAGCGGGCTGCAGAAGCGGAATTCGGGCGGAAACAGGCCCTCGGCCGCGCGTCGCACCGGACGGTCGAGCGACGCGAAAGTGGCCACGCTGGCAACGGCGCGCCAGGTCGAGGGGCTGCGGGCGGCGGTTTGGAGGGCGATCGCGCCGCCTTGGGAGACCCCGAACAGGCAGGCGGGCGAGGGGTCGAAGGCGAAACGCGCGGCGGCGTCCGCCAGCACGCGATCCACCAGCGCGGCCTCGTGGAGCCCGAAACTGCCGATCGCCGCCGGGTGATCGCCTTGCCCCGGAATGTCCATCAGCAGGCAGCGGAAGCCGGCGGCGCAGAAGCGCTCGCAAATCGGCAGGTGGTCCTCCTTGCGGCCGGCGTGGCCGTAGAGCAGGACCACGGTGCCGACCTGCGAACCCCAGGGCGGGACGCTGACCCCGCGGCGCGCGAGTTCATCGCGGACGATCCGGGATTTGACGGCCACGCCCCGCGTGTCGGAGGCGGTGACCAGCAGGCAGGG
Source organism: Akkermansia muciniphila (assembly GCA_945883695.1). Taxonomy (GTDB): domain Bacteria; phylum Verrucomicrobiota; class Verrucomicrobiia; order Verrucomicrobiales; family Akkermansiaceae; genus Haloferula; species Haloferula muciniphila_A. The sequence continues at coordinate 2,394 of CAMCYK010000178.1, forward strand.
GGTGTCGCCGGCGGCGGTGAAGGGCTCGATTTTCAATCCGTAGTCGTCCGGCTGCCCGAGGATGTTCCGGTGATAGTCCTGCAAGGTGCGGCGCGCCGGCGATACCAAACGGGCGGAACCCTGCCAACCGATGAACACCAGCAAGGCCAGCAGCACCGCGGTGAGGGCCCACAACAGGCGGAGAAGAGAGCGGCGGAAACGGCGCATCGGATAACGGCCCCATCCATCGCCGGATGAGAGGATTTCGCAAGATCGCGTTTGCCAGTCCGTCCCCGGCCGTCTAGGGAAATTCCATGACGCTGCTTGAAGAGACCTCCACCGTGATGACCAAAACCCGCGAATTGTGCGCCGCGATTGCCGGCGACGAGCGGTTTTCCCGACTTCAAAAGGATGTCGAGCGTTTCCTCGAAGACAATGGTGCCCGCCTGATGTATCAGACCGTCCACGAGCGGGGCGAGGAGTTGCACCAGAAGCAGCACGCCGGGATCAAGCTGGCACCGACCGAGATCCGGGAGTTCGAGGCGGCCCGCGACGAGCTGATGCGGAACGAGGTGGCCAGCGCGTTCCTCGACGCCCAAGGCGAGCTCGAGACGCTCCAGCGGACCATCGGCAAGTACATCACGATGACCTTGGAACTGGGCCGGGTGCCGACCGAAGGCGAACTCGCCGAGTCCGAAGGAGGCTGCTGCGGCGGCAGTGGTGGCGGCGGCGGCGGGTGCTGCTCGCAATAAGCACTGCCAGTCCAATTTGCAGGGGGGCGGGACGCGATGCATCCCGCCCTTTTTTTATTGCCGGTTGAAGCGGGCGACGACCCGCTCCGGCAGGGCCTGGGCGTTGGAATTCAGCCACGCGCGGGCGGCGTTTTCATCCTCGCGCATCCAGCCGCCCAGATAGCGATGGTAGTAGCCCTCCTGGGCGCGCTGGTCACTGATGTTGGAAACGAACTCGAGTGAGGTCGCCGGCGATTTGCGGAAGCTCTCTTCGATCAGGATCCGGCGGGCACCGTCGAGATCGGGATTGTTGCCGAGGCCGCTCAGCCATTGGGCGGCGGCGGCGGGATCCTCGCGGGCATAGCGGCGGGCAATCCCCTCGGCGGCTTCCGACTTGGTGTCTTCCGGCAGCCCCTCGACCCAGGTTTTGGCGGCGTTGAGATCGGCGCGGGCCCAGCGGTCGGCGACGGTTTCGGAAATGTCCCGCCGGGTTTCGACGTCGGTCATCGCGGCGTTCCACTGGCCGGCCTGGGCGGGATCGAGATTGGCAAGGTCGCGCGCCATCTCGCGGGCGGCCCGGTTGCGGACGCCTTCGTTATCAACGCCGGCGATCCAGGAGGTCGCGTAGTCGAAGCCGTATTGCATGACATAGGGCTTCACGGCATCGAGCGCCTGGTCGCGGGTGCGGCCATCGAGTTGGCCGATGAAGTCGCGGGCGAGCTCCGGGTTGGTGGCGGCGATGCCGCGGGTCGCGCCGAGCAGCCAGTTGTTCACGTCGCCTTCATCCTTGGCGGTCGAGGCCCAGGCGAAGGCGGCCTGCGGGTCGTTGGCGGCCCAGGTGGCCACGGCGGTTTCACGCTCCCAGTCGTCGCCGCCTCTTTCCTGGATGAAGGAAAGCGCGCTCAAAGGGTCGCGCTCGGCCCAGGCCTGGAGGATCAGCGAGCGTTCGGAACCCCGGAGATTCGCGCCGGGAGCGTTGCGGAAATCCTCGTAGACCCCGGCGAACTGTTCGGCCGGAAGACGGTCGAGAAATGCCAGCAGCCGCTGGGTGCGGTCGAGCCGGCTGGTCGACTCCATGATCGATTGCAGATCCTTGTCGACCGGTTTGCCGCCTTCGCGGGTTTCGCCGGCCCGCTTGCGCTGCAAGCGCTCGGCCAGGCTCAGGCCGCCTTCGGAAGACCGCTCGGCGGACTTGGAAGAAGTGGCGGCGCTCGCCGTGGCGTCACCGCCGGTGGCCGGGTCGCCGGGCGCGCTGATGCGTCCGATCATCACCCCGGCACCGAGCGCCAAGACCAGTCCGCCGGCACTCCAGATCAGTTGCGTGTTTTTCGAAGTCATCGGAGGCTATGAACCGTCTCGGAAGTAGGATGTTTCGGTTGGCCTGCGTTTTCCTGTGCTTTTGCGAAGCGCGAATGAGTGGTCCGCCTGTCCGCTGGAACGCCACCTCTGCGAAGATGCGTGTGCCGGTGGAAGTGAATTGATTCGCCCCGCGGGATAGGGGATTTCTTGATGATGTCGCATGCCGCTTTTCCAACTCCCGCCGAAATGATCCGCCACCTCGACCGCTTCGTGCGCGGCCAGACTCGGGCCAAGCGCGACCTGGCGGTGGCGGTTTACCACCACTATTTGTCCCAGGCCCATCGCGACCGGGAAGGGATCGACCTCGGGTGGCATCATCTGCTGCTGATCGGTCCGACCGGGGTGGGCAAAACGCATCTGGTGAAGACCTTGGCGGACTTCCTCGGGGTGCCGGTGGGTTTTTCCAGCGCGACCTCGCTGGTCGAAGTGGGCTACAAGGGCAACAGCGTGGAAACGGTGGTGAGGGACTTGCTCGACCGCGCCGACGGCGACCCGCGCAAGGCGGAGCGCGGGATCATCTTCATCGATGAGATCGACAAGATCCGCCGCGGCGAGACCGGCGGCCGCGACATCAGCGGCGAGGGCGTTCAGAACGCCTTGCTGACCTTGCTCGACGGGCGGATGTCGTCGGGCGAGGACAGCACGCGTCACCCGGAAGTCGACACCAGCCGGCTGCTGTTCGTCTGCGGCGGCGCCTTTGTCGGGCTCGACGGGATCGTGAAAAAGCGCCGCGGAACCAGCCGGGGCACCATCGGCTTCCATGCCCGGCCCGACGAGCGGGTCGAGGCGATGCCCGACCGGCCGGTTTACGAGGCCTTGTGCCAGGCGCAGACGGCGGATTTGGTCGAGTTCGGGATGATCCCGGAATTCGTCGGACGCTTTGCCACGGTGAGCGTGCTGCACGAGCTGTCGCGGACCGATCTGCGCTCGATCATCGGCGGCGAAACCGAGCGCTCGCCTTTGGCCCTCCGGCAGAAAATGGCGGCGCTGCACGGGATCGACCTGGTGCTTACGGACGGGGCGCTGGACGCGATCGCCGCGGAGGCCGCGGCGCTTGGCACCGGGGCGCGGGGACTGCAACGTTTGATCGGCAGGACGCTCGATGCGGTCGATCACCGCTGGCCGGAACTGGCGGACCAGGGGGTGCGGCGGGTGGTGGTTGGGGAGGACTGCGTCTTGCGCGGGGCGGAGCCTTTGCCCGAGAAGAAAGGCCGGGCGAAAAAGCGGGTCGATGGGGTCTTGCGGGAAGTGGCGCTGACCAGCTCCGCGCAACAGCCCGTCTCGGAGAGGGAAATCCGGGCGGACCGCATGCGTCATCGCGGCATCAGCGACAGGCGGGGCTGGTCGCAGGAAAAGATTTTGAGAACGCTGGAGGAGATCAAGGAGCAGAACCTCGGCTGGAAGAAGACGACCGGCAGCGCGCAAAAGTGGTGGGAGGCGTTCGAGAGCGAGAACCGGCTCCGGCCGGCCCTGATCCTGACGCTCGCGGAAGAGTTGAAATGGCGCGCCGCGACGATCACCGAATTCTTCCTGGCCTACGTCTATTCCAGCACCGACAACATCCAGGCGAACCTTCACTACCTCGACTACACCCGTTTGAAGAAGGAAGAAGAGCGCAACAAGAAGGGCAAGTGACAAGGTCCAAAAGATTTGAAACACGGGGAAGCCCGCTGACGTTGCAGAAGGCCCCCGGGTTTCCCGGCCTGCCCTGCGGTCCCTGCCCGCTTCCCCACCATGCCCACCTCCACACGCCAACCGCCACCCCGCCGCCGGACGCGACCCGCTGCCGCGGCACTTCTGCTCTCGGTCCTTCCGGGATGGGCGGCGGCGCTGCCGCCCGACCACGCCGAGCGGATGACCCGGGGCCTCGCAATGTTTGAAGAGGCCGCCGGCCTGCTCAACGAGCACTGTGTCAAATGTCATGGCGGCGAGAAAACCAAAAGCGACTTCGACCTCACCACGCGCGAGGGCCTGCTGGCGGGAGGTGCCGAAGGGGTGGCCGTGGTCCCCTTCGATGCCGGTGCCAGCCTGATGATGAAGATGATGCGGCATGAGGAAGAACCCTCGATGCCTGACAAGAAGCCGAAATTGCCGGACGAGGTGATCGGCCGGATCGCGGCATGGATTGATCACGGCGCTCCCTACGAAGCACCGCTCATCGCCGGCAAAACTCCGCCGCGCGACAAATCCAAGGTCAGCGCCGAAGACCGCAAGTGGTGGTCGTTCCTGCCGCTCTCCCATCCCGCCGCTCCCGCCGGCGCGCCGCATCCGATCGACGCCTTCCTGCTGGCCAAAGCGGCGGACCGGAAGCTCGCGCTCAATCCGGCCGCGGATCCGCGGACCCTCCTCCGCCGCGCCCACCTGACCCTGACCGGACTGCCGCCGTCCGCGGCGGAAGCCGCGGCCTTCGCGACCGCCGCCGGCGCGGACCTGCCCGGCGCGATGGCCAGCCTGGCCGACCGCCTGCTTGCCTCGCCTCACTTTGGCGAACGCTGGGCCCGGCACTGGCTGGATGTCGCCCGCTTCGCCGAAAGCTCGGGCTTCGAGCACGACTACGACCGCCCCCACGCGTGGCATTTCCGTGATTTCGTGATCCGCGCCATCAACCGGGACATGCCGTACGACCAGTTCATGAACTGGCAGCTGGCCGGGGATGAATTCGAGCCCGGAAACGCCGAGGCGATGATGGCCACCGGCTTTCTGGGTGCCGGCGTCTATCCCACCCAGATCACCGCCAACGAGGTGGAGCGGGTGCGCTATGACGCGCTGGACGACATGCTCGCGACCACCAGCTCCGCCATGCTCGGACTGACGGTCGGCTGCGCCCGCTGCCACGATCACAAATTCGACCCGTTTCCCGCCAACGACTACTATCGCCTGCTGTCCACCTTCACCACCACGGTGCGCAGCAACATCGACCTCGACCTCCAGGACGAGGCAAGCGTCGCCGCCCGGGCCAACCACGCGGCGGAGCAAGAGCGGCTCGCCGCCGGGCGGGCCGCCTGGGAAACCACCACCCTGCGCCCCGAGTTCGACCGCTGGGTCGCCGGAAATCCCGCCGCGCCGCCGGGAACCGTCTGGACGCTGGCGGAAGGCGGGATCGAATCCAAAGGCGGCGCGACCTTTGCCCGCCAGCCCGACGGTTCGTGGCTGGCGGACGGAGCCAATCCCGCTTCCGATGTCTACACCATCACGACCACCGTGGATGCGGAGGTCAGCGCCATCAAGGTCGAGGCGCTCGCCGATCCCACCCTGCGCCACAAGGGTCCCGGCCGTGCCGAGAACGGGAATTTCGCGCTGAGCCGGATCCGGATCAGCGCCCGCCCCGCCGGCGGCGGCGAGGCCCGGGAAATCGCGCTGCAGCCCGGCGAGTTCACCCACCAGCAGAATGCCGGCGGCTTGTCGGTGGCCGCTTCGCTGGATGACCAGCCGTCCACCGGATGGGCGGTCGATGGACAGATCGGCAACGACCACGCCGCCATTTTCACCTTTGCCGAACCGGTCCGCTTTGCCGGCGGCAGCCACCTGACGGTCACCCTCGAATTCTCCGTCAACACCGGTCACCACATCGGCCGCCCGCGGATTTCGCTCTGCACCGGCGGCGCCCCGGTGCTCAAGGCCCCGGCCGTCCCCGCCGCGGTGGCCGCCCTGCTGGCGAAGTTGCCCGCCGCGGCGACCCTCGCCGCGGCCGAGCGCGACACGCTGTTCGCCTGGTGGAAAACCACTGATCCGGGGTGGCTGGAACAGGACGCGGCGATCGCCCGCCACGCCGCCAGCCGGCCGGTGTCCGCGGCGAAAGTCATGGTCTGCGCGGAAGGCTACGACCCGATCGTGATGCACTCGCAGGGCCCGCCGTTTTTCAACGAAACCCATGCGCTCAAACGCGGCGACCCGAACCAAAAGACCGGGGTCGCCCACCAGGGCTTCCTCCAGGTGCTGATGCGCGATGCCGACGAAAAGCGCTGGCAATGGACTCCGCCGGCGGGCTCGAAATCCTCGGGCCGCCGCCGTTCGATGGCCGGGTGGCTGACCGATGTCGAGCACGGTGCCGGAGCGCTCGCCGCCCGCGTCGCGGTCAACCGGGTCTGGCAGCACCACTTCGGCCGCGGGATTGTCGGCAGCCCCAACGATTTCGGCAAAACCGGCGACGCGCCGACTCACCCGGAACTGCTCGACTGGCTGGCCGGCGAACTCATCCGCAACGGCTGGAAACTCAAAGCCATCCACCGGCTGATCCTGACCAGCGAAGCCTGGCGGCAAAGCACCGCGACCTCCGCGGCCAAACGGGCGGCGGATCCCGACAACAAGCTCTTCCTGCGGGCCAGCCCCCGCCGGCTCGAGGCGGAAGTCGTCCGCGACGCCATCCTCGCCGTCTCCGGCCAGTTGGATCCGCAACCGTTCGGTCCCGGAACCCTCGATGAGAACAGCCGGCGCCGGAGCATTTACTTCACCGTGAAGCGCAGCCAGCTGGTGAACAGCATGGTGGTCTTCGACGCGCCGGAACCGCTCGCCAGCCAGGGCACCCGCCCGACCACCACCGTCGCGCCCCAGGCGCTCTTCCTCATGAACAGTCCCCAGGCACGCGCCTGGGCCGCTGCCATGACCGCCAAGGTCTGGCCGGCCGGCACCGTGGAGGAGCGAATCGACCAGGCCTATCTCGCCACGCTGGGCCGCGAGGCCACCGCGGACGAACGCGCGCTGGTCCTGCCCTTCCTGGAAGCGCAGGCCTCCCGCCACCGCGATGCCGGCCAGCCGGAGCCGGACGCCGCGCGCTCCGCCTTCACCGATTACTGCCAGACGCTCTTCAGTCTCAACGAATTCCTTTATATCCCCTGACATGGACGCCGCTTCACTCTCCAGACGCCAGCTCCTGCAAACCGCGGGAGGCGGATTCGGCTGGGTCGCGCTTTCCGCCATGATGCAGCAAGCCGGGCTGCTTCACGCGGCCACCGCCGCCAATCCGCTGGCCGCCAAGCAGCCCCACTTCGCGCCGAAAGCCAAGTCGGTGATCTGGCTGTTCATGAACGGCGGCCCCAGCCAGGTCGACACCTGGGACTACAAGCCCGAATTGCAGAAGCGCGATGGCCAGCCGCTGCCCGGATTCGACGCCAAGACCGGCTTCTTCCCCGATGCCGTCGGCCCCTTGATGAAATCGCCGTTCGACTGGCAGCGGCATGGCCAGAGCGGCACCTGGGGCAGCAGCCTGTTCCCCCACCTCAACCAGCAGGTGGACAAGATGGCCTTCATCCACTCCTGCCACACCGACAGCAACAACCACAGTCCCGCCCTGTTCAAGATGAACACCGGCGAGACCCGGATGGGCTATCCCAGCGTCGGCTCGTGGGTCACCTACGGACTCGGCAGCGACAGCAGCAACCTGCCGTCCTTCGTGGTCATGTCGGATCCCAAGGACCGCGGCCTGCCCAAGGGCAACGCCAGCAACTGGAACGCCGGATTTCTCCCCAGCGTCTACCAAGGCACCTGGCTCAAACCGAAGGGCGAGCCGATCGACAACCTGAAACGCCCGGCCGGCCTGACCGACCCGGCGCAGCGGGCCCAGCTCGACCTGATGGCCCGGCTCAACCGCCACGGCCTGCCCGGCTCGCCGATCGAATCCGAATTGGCGGCGCGCATCGAAAGCTTCGAACTGGCCTACCGGATGCAAACCGCGGCGCCGGAAGCCTTCGACATCGCCAACGAACCGGACCACGTCAAGAAGCTCTACGGCCTGGGCGAGCCGCACTGCAATCACATGGCGGCGCAGTGCCTCACCGCCCGGCGGATGATCGAGCGCGGCGTGCGCTTCGTGCAGATCTTCTCGGGCGGGATGGACAACCAGCTGAGCTGGGACTGCCACAACGACCTGATGGGGAACCACAGCGGGTTCGCCGCCGAAGTCGATCAGCCGTTCAGCGCCCTGCTGACCGATCTCGGCCAGCGCGGCCTGCTGGACGACACCCTGGTGATTTGCGCCGGCGAATTCGGCCGCCTGCCGATCTCGCAAAAGGGGGCGAAACCCGGCCGCGATCACAATCCCCACGCCTTCACCGTCTGGCTCGCCGGCGGCGGCATCAAAGGCGGCACCCACTACGGCCAGTCCGATGAGATCGGTCACAAAGCCGCCGTCGATCCGGTGAGCGTCCGCGATTTCCACGCCACCATTCTCCACGCCCTGGGCCTCGACCACGAACGTCTCATCTTCCCGTTCCAAGGCCTCGACCAACGCCTCACCGGAGTGGAGCAAAGCCGGGTGGTGCATGATATCTTCGCCTGAGCCGCGCTACCTTGCCAACACACCCGAAGAAGGACAGACCCCCGAAGACGCTGGGTGGCCTCAGAGCGAAGTAGCAGGCGATTTTTCCCTCAGATATTGGACGCCGTTGGACCTGCCACATGGTCAAGCCCACCGATCCCGTGGATGGAATCATTGAGTGGTTTTCTAATTGAGAGCGGTTCGTCCTTACACCATTCAAGCCCTGGGCCGAGATTCCGGTCATGCCATAGATCCAACCACCGATGAAACTGTCCGCCCAAACCCTTTTCCGGGAGAGACCCATAAAGTTTACACTCTGGGTCCTGTTTGCCTTGATCGCCGCGTCGTGGAGCGTCGCGGTTTATACATCCGCGGAGCTTACGAAGTGGCTTGCGGCCAGCGTGTCCCGGGGGAAGCCGGGCGAATTGATCACGAACGCGGGCGATTGGCCTGTGCCTGCTTGGTTAAGCATGTGGCTTGACCCAGCATTGATAGAAAGCTTTCAAGTGCAGTGGGTGGAGGTCCTTGGTTGGCTTGGCCAGACCGGCCCCTCGCTGGAAGGCGTGGTGAGCTGGTTGATCCCTCTGATATGGGTCATTTGGGGAGCGGTGACGGTGATTGGACTGCTCGTTGCAGTGGCAGGGCACTTCCTAATTGGCAAGCTGTCCCGGTCCAACCGCTTAGCGCACAGCATTTGATGAAGCGCACCTTGGTCCAGACACTTAGGCAGGCATGCCAAATGTCAAAAAATTCTCCCGGCTCAGGCACGGATCAACCGTCGCCGGGGGACCTGCGAATGAGCCTCGAAGAACTGCTCCAGCTGCACGGTAAATCTTCCGGGCCGGTGCTTATGATACTGCTGGCACTACTGGCGACGCTACCGATAGCCGGTGCCGGCATGGTGCTCAGTCTGGGTATCTTTTTGCTGTCTTGGAGCTGGTTGCGCGGCAGGGACAACATCCCATTGCCCAAGCGCCTCGGTCGAGTCACGCTCAACGCGGTCTGGACGCGGCGCTGCCTGCACTGTTTAGTCTGGATCTACGAAAAAGCCGACTTGCTGCTTCGCCCACGTTGGATTGCCATCAGCAACCGTCGATTGCGCCCGGTCTGGGGCGCGTGGATCGCGCTGATGGCAGCGCTTATATTCATTCCGCTGCCCCTTGGTAATGTGCTGCCTGCCGTGAGCTTGGTAATGTTGAGCCTTGGCTGGATCACCCGAGACGGCGTGGCACTCATGCTCGCAGGCATGGCGGGTGTGGTGGCGATAATCTATGTGGCTTCTTTCTCCCACCTTGTCGTGGATATGGTGCAGCGGGGCTTGGTCCACCTGTCGCTGACTTACTGCTAGGAATTTGCTTTTGGCGGGCGGCCCCTGAAACAGCCGTTGGGGCGGACCGGAGAGCGGAAAAAAGGGGGGTGGTTGAGGGGAATCGCGGTGGGGCGTAATGCTCCCGTAATGTTCCGTGGCCAGGTTTGTGGGTTCACCCATGAAAGCCGCCGTCCTCACCCTGCTCGCCGCGCTGGTCCTGCCTGCCGCCGGCGCACTCCGGATCAATGAAGTCCAGAAATGGGGTCAGGTCTCGCGCGATAACAGGTCAGAAATGGGGTCAGGTCTCGCGCGATAACATTTTATGTGAGTGAGGCGGGAATGGGAATTCTGAGGGACGGACCTATAGAACGCACTCACGAGGCAATCGGGGCCTAACAGATTCAAAATTCAAGGACAGACCCCGGGAGAGAGAAGGACAGACCCTTGGAGAGAGAGACCCCCGGAGATGTCCACGCGATCGGCGCTACCGGTCTGCGGAACAAGGAAGGCACCCCGCTGCTTCACGCGGCCGGGTATTATACGCTGAACGAGATCCCGAAATAGCCTTTGTCGGATGGAAGATCGGAGGGGATCTGCCTATTCGGTGACTTTGAGGCGCACGAACATGCGGGGGCCCGGGGTCGGAATGGCGACCTTGACGCGATCGGAGGGGCTTCCGGGGGTGATGGTGACGATGCCCCCACCGGCGGGTGGTATCGGCACCGGGGTCCAACCCGCCAAGGCGCTGCCATACTCCACCACCTGCGTGGTGGCGAGTTTCGAGGCATCACTGCGATCGTATTCGAACACCCAGCCACCGCCGTCGCGCGTCAGCACAGGCTGGATCGACTGTGAAGAGACCGTCGGCGCGCCGCCGAGGGCGAACTCGAGCAGATTGGGAAACCGGTCGAAATCGGGATCGTCCGTGGGCGCATCATTCAGACCCGGAGTGAGACCCTGTGCCGGGGCGGCCGCCCAGGCGGCATAGGTGGAGGACGGGGTCGCGCCCGCCTCGTTGGAATCGAGGCTCTCGGCACCGCTTCTGGTGGCCGAAACCACATAGTAGCAGGGCGTGCCACCGACCACCGTCGCATCCGTGTAAGCGGCGGTCCCGGCGGTCCCGATGATCGCATAGGGGCCACCGGTCGTCAGCGAGCGCTTGACGTTGTATCCCGTGGCAAGCGGCGAGCCGGTCCAGCTCAAAGCGATCTGGCCGCTACCCGGGGTGGCGATCAGAACGGTCGGGGCGGGTGGCGCGATGGGGACATCCGCGAAGGTCAGGGCGGCGATGCCTTCGGTGGCGGTGAAACCATCGAAGCGGTCGGCGGCCAGCAACAGGTTCGAGTGGACTCCGTTCCATGCGCTGCCTTTCAAATAAGTGATCTGGGCGGCCGAGGATGCCGCGGCCAGCTGGAGTCTGACAATTTTCCCGGTCACGGTCCCGGAGGTCACCCCGGCA
>CAMCYK010000179.1 GCA_945883695.1 Akkermansia muciniphila
GGCAGCAGGCTGCCGCAGTCCATGGAAACCCTGGCGGGTTTCCGGGCCCCCGTCCGTCAAGGCCGTGTAAATTCGCCTTGGCGCGGAACCGGGGGATGGCGCACTCCTTGGCCCGTGCTTTCCGTCTTCCGCCACAGCGGTCCTTTCGCCCACCGGAACGCGCGGCTGTATGTGTTCTTCACGGTGCTCTACAATGCCCGCGCCTACTACCCGGTGCTGGCGATCTTCTTCACCGACCTGGGCCTGACGCTCGAACGCTTCGTCTTCCTCAACCTGGTCTGGGCGCTGGCGATCTTCCTGCTGGAAGTCCCGTCCGGCGCGCTGGCGGACACGATCGGCCGGAAAAAGCTGCTGGTCTTCGCGGCGGCGGTGATGGTGGTGGAGATGATCATCCTGCTTACGGCACCGAAGGACGGCGGCACCTTGCTGTTCGCCTTCTGCATCGTGAACCGCCTGCTGTCCGGCACCTCGGAGGCGGCGGCCAGCGGGGCGGACGAGGCGATCGCCTATGAGTCGCTGCCGGAGGAGGGACGCGAGAAAGCCTGGGACGAGGTGATGGCGACCGCGATGCGCTGGCGCTCGGCCGGCTTCCTGATCGCGATGGCGCTGGGCGGGCTGCTCTACGATCCGTCGTGGCTGGCGAAACTCGGGCTGGTGGTGCCGGTCGACGTGGCGCACCGCCTGCCGGTGGCGGTGGTGCTGCTGCAGGCGCTGGCCTGCGTGGCGATCGCGCTGCGGCTGGAAGAAACACCGCACCCGGCCGGCCGGCTGGGAGAGCGCTGCGCGGCGGCATTTCACCTGACGATGCGCACCGCCCGGCGGGCCTTCACCACGCGGAGCATCGCGGTGGTGATTTTGGGCGGCTTGCTGATCGATTCGGTGGCGCGGAACTTCGCGACGATCAACAGCCAGTACTACCGGCTGATCGGCATTCCGGAGTGGGCCTTCGGCTTCATCGGCGCGGCGGTCGGGGTGATGAGCTTCTTCGTCCCGGGGATCGCGAAGTGGCTGAACGAGCGCTTCACGCCGCTCGGCGTGCTGGGGATCGCGGCGGCGGTCGGCGTGGTGGCGCTCGGCATGCTGGCACCCGCCTGGCCGTGGTTCGGTCTGTTCCCCGCGATGCTGCTGATGACCCTGCTCGGGCTGGTCGGCTTCACGGTCAGCCGGCATCTGCACGCCTCCGCCGAGTCCACCCAGCGGGCGACCTTGCTGAGCGTGAAAGGCCTGGCCTTCAACCTCGGCTACGGGGCATTCTCGCTCGGCTTCTCGATCTTGTTGGCCCGGCTGCGGGAGACGCGGGGTGACGATGCCTTCCGCGCCGCCTTGCAATGGCAGATGCCGGCCTTCGCGTTGCTGATCCTCGCGTTCTTCGCGTGGGCCTGGCGGGGATCGGGCCGGAGCAAGGAACTCCGGCCCTGAGGGCTTCCGCGCGGGTCCGCGCCCGTCAAACAAGCGCCTAACGCCAAAGCGAAAGCGACCCGTCACCGCGGCCCCGCAACCCCAGGCTGGCCAGCCAGCCGACCGTGAAACTGGTGGCGAAACCGATAGAGGCATACAGCAACCCGGTCACCGGTGCTCCGCCCAAGCGCAGCCCCAGCACCACCGCCACGCCGGTCGCCGCGCCGATGATGGCTCCCGTCGCGTTCGCGCGCCGGCTGAAAATCCCCAGGGCAAACAGCCCGCCGAGGGAACCCACCGTGAGCCCGATCATCTCGTTGAAGGTCTTGAACGCCGACTCGATCCGCGAGTGCGCCATCCACAAGGCGAGGCCGATCCCGATCACGCCCGCCACCAGCACCGCCGCCTGGGCGGCGCGGAGATACGTGCGATCGTTCCTGTCACGCCGCCACAACCGCGAATCCAGATCCTTGCTGAAAACCGTCGCCACGCTGTTCAGCGAGGACGAAACCGTGGACTGCGAGGCCGCGAAGATCGCGGCGATGATCACCCCGGAAACCCCCGCCGGAAGCTGCTGCATGATGAAGAACGGCAGGATTCCGTCGCCCGTTCCAAACCGGGGATCCAGCAAGCCGGGATGAGTCTGATAGAACGCGTAGATCGCCGTTCCCATGCCGAAGAACATCAGGGACCCGAAGATCGAGAAAACCATGGTGAGATACAAGGACCTGCGCGCCGAGCCGATGTCGCGCGTCGTGACATAGCGCTGCACCACATCCTGGCTGGAGGTGTAGGGAACCAGCGAATTGAAAAAGAACGCCGTGAACAGCACCACCGCCGACATCGTGCCGTCCCGGACGTCGAAGCTGTCCCACCTCAGGTTGCCGAACAGTTTCTCATCCCGGACCGCGATTTCCATCATGCCGCCGAAGCCGCCGTCCACCTTGAGGAATGCCATCACGAAGCACAGGGCGGCGCCTCCCAGCAGGACCAGCGCCTGCACCGCGTCGGTCCACACCACCGCCTCGATGCCCCCGATCAGCGTGTAAACCAGACACAACACGCCGATCACCAAAATCGCCACGTCGACCTCAATCTCCGAGACCGCCGACAAGGCCAGCGCCGGGAGGTAGAGCACGATCGCGATCCGCCCCAGATGCAGGAGGATGAACGAGACCGCGGCGAACAGCCGGCAGCGCAGGTCGAAGCGTTTCTCCAGGTATTCATACGCCGAAGTGAGATCGAGCTTCCGGAAGAAGGGCAGGTAGCAAAGGGACACCAACGGCACGATCAACAGGATCGGCAACTGCCCGATGTACCAGGAGAGGTCCGTGTGGAAGGCCCGCGCCGGAATCCCCATGAACGTCAGCGAGCTGAGCATCGTGGCGAAAATCGAAAGCCCCGCCACCCACCAGGGCACCCGCTGGCCGCCGCGGAAATAGGCGTCGGTGGTCGAGGCCGCCTCCCGCTTCATGAACCACCAGCCGATCCCGACCATGGCGGCGAGGTAGACCGCCATGACCGTCCAGTTGATCCAACCGAAGCCATCCTTGGCACCTGCGGCCGAAGCGAGGATGGCGGGAGCGGGGATCCAGTGGGGGTGCAAGGTCATGGTGCGGAGTTTACCAAGCCGGACGATCCTCGTTGTCGAACTTCATTGCTTAGAATGCCAGCTTGCGCGGCTTGACCGCCGGCCGGTTGAGCTTGTCGCAGGCGATCTTGCAGAGCTCGAAGACCATCGGTTCGCTGATCTCGTAGATCACGCTGGTGCCTTGCTTGGTGCGGGCCACCAGGCCGGCGTCGTGCAGCATCTTGAGCTGCTTGGAAACGTTCGCCTGGGTGGTGGGCAGGGTGTCGACCAGCTCGCCGACCGACTTCGGGCCTTCCTTCAGCTCCTGCAAGAGGGCCAGCCGGGTGGCTTCGGCGAAGACGCGGAACAGGTTGGCGACGCGTTCGAGATCGTTGGGTTCAAGTTTCATGGACTTTCCGGGGAACGGGGGCTAGGGTGCCATGATTTTCCGCTTGCGCAAGAATAACCATATGGTTATATAGAAAACAACGAGGCGCTCCGAGCGCCCACGACACCTCCAATCCCATGAACACCATCCTTGATCCCCAGTCCGTCCGCGAAGCCCATGCCGCCGGAAAAGTCCGCCTGATCGACGTCCGGACGCCGGCCGAGCACGGTGAAGTCCACATCGAGGGCTCCACCCTGATGCCACTCGACCGGCTCGAGCCGTCGCAGGTCGGCGGCCCCTGCGTGCTGGTTTGCCGCAGCGGCAAGCGCGCCGAGCAGGCCCGCCAGAAGCTGGCCGCCGCCGGTTGCGAGAATCTGTCGGTGCTCGAAGGCGGAGTGATGGCATGGGAGCAGGCCGGCCTGCCGGTGAAGCGCGGCAAGGCCGTGCTCTCGCTCGAACGCCAGGTGCGCATTGCCGCCGGGCTGCTGGTGCTAACCGGCACCATTCTCGGCACCTGGGTCCACCCCGCCTTTTACGGCCTCGCCGCCTTCGTCGGCGCGGGCCTGACCTTCGCCGGACTCACCGACTGGTGCGGGATGGCGATGCTGCTGGCCAAAATGCCCTGGAACCAGCGCTCCGGCGTCCAGTGCGCCGGCAACTCGTGCTCTGTCTAACTTCCTCCAGTCTTGCCTCTGGTTTCTTGTCTCCAGCCTCTTGAAATCCATGTTCCTCCGACAAATCACCGACCCTGCGCTCGCGCAGAATGCCTACCTGATCGGCTGCCAGCGCAGCGGCGAAGCGATCGTCATCGACCCCGAGCGCGATCTCGACCGCTACTTCGCCGTCGCCGCGGAGAACGGCTTCAAGCTCGCCGCGGTGGCCGAGACCCACATCCACGCCGATTACCTGAGCGGCGCGCGGGAGTTGGTCGAGCGCCACGGCGCGATCGCCTACCTGTCCGAGGAAGGCGGGCCCGACTGGCAGTTCGAGTGGGCGAAGGGGAATCCCCAGGCCCGCTTCCTGAAGGATGGCGACACCTTCAAGGTCGGCAACATCGGCTTCAAGGCGCTGCTCACCCCCGGCCACACGCCGGAGCACCTGAGCTTCCTGGTCACCGATATCGGCGGCGGGGCGGACGAGCCGGTCGCGCTGCTGAGCGGCGACTTCCTCTTCGTCGGCGACGTCGGCCGGCCGGACCTGTTGGAAAGCGCCGCCGGCCAGGCGGGCGTGATGGAGCCCTCGGCACGGACCTTGTACGAGAGTCTCCGTAGCACGGCGGGCCTGCCCGAGCATCTCCAGATCCTGCCGGCCCACGGCGCGGGCAGCGCCTGCGGCAAGGCGCTCGGCGCGGTGCCGGTCAGCGTGCTCGGCTACGAGCGGCGTTTCAACGGCGCGCTGCGCGAGGCGCTGCACGGAAGTCAGGACGACTTCGTGAAAGACATCCTCGCCGGCCAGCCGGAGCCGCCGCGCTATTTCGCCCGGATGAAACGCGACAACAGGATCGGCCCGGCCCTGCTGCCCGAGGGCAAGCTGCCCGCGCCGCGCCGGATCGGTGCCGCGGATCTGGCGGCGTGGATCGAGGTCCCCGGCCGCGCGTTGCTCGACCTGCGCGGCGACCGCAAGGTCTTCATGGCCCGCCATCTGAAAAACTCAATTTTTGCCCCGCTGTCCGGCGGCAAGCTGCCAATCTCGGCGGGATCCTATGTCGACGAGAAGACGCGGCTGCTGCTGGTGCTGGAAAGCGAGGCGCAGCTCGACGACGCGGTCCGCCAGTTGGTGCGGATCGGCCTGGACGAGGTGGAGGCGTGGATGCCCGCGGACGAGGTGGTCAAGGCCCACGAGTGGACCCGCGCGATCCCGCGGATCATGACTTCCGATCTTGCCAACGCTCTCGCCGAAGATCCCGACGCGCGGGTGCTCGACGTCCGCGGGGCCGACGAGTTCGCCGCCGCTCATGTCGAGGGCGCGCTGAACATCGCCTACACCCGGCTGGGCGCGCGGCTCGCGGAGCTGCCGGCCGGCCGGCCGGTCTACGTCCACTGCGGCAGCGGCCTGCGGGCCTCGATGGCGGCCTCGTTCCTCGCGTCCAAGGGCGTCGAAGTCGTGCATGTCGACGGCAATTTCGCGGAGATCGGGTCCCCGGCCGTGCCGACCGCATGAACCCTCTCGCATGGATGGGCGCGGCCATGATCGGGCTGTCGCTCGGACTCACCGGAGCCGGTGGCAGCATCATCACGCTGCCGGTGCTGGTCTATCTCGCCCATGTCCCGCCGCTCGAAGCGGTGGGCCTGAGCCTGCTGATCGTCGGTGCGGCGGCGGCGGCCGGGGCGTATCAACGCTGGAAGGCGGGGGATTTTCATGCGAAGGCGGCGCTCAACTTCGCGCTGGCCGGCATGGCGGGCGCGTGGCTGGGCGCGAAATTCACGCGGATGGTCGCGCCGGAAGTGCTGATGGCGATCTTCGCCGGGCTGATGGGGGTGGTCGCGCTGCGGATGCTGCTGAGCCGCGACGGGGAAACGCCGGACGATTCGGAATGCCACACCGTCCGCTGTCTCGGGGCGGGCGGCGGGGTCGGCGTTCTCACCGGCTTCATCGGCGTCGGCGGCGGCTTCCTGCTGATGCCCGCCCTGGTCAAATTCGCGCGCCTGCCGTTGCGGGTCGCCACCGGCACCTCGCTGGCGGTGATCGCGTTCAACGCGGCGGCCGGCTTCGCCGCGCATTTCGGCGACGGCCCGACCGATTGGAAGCTGGCGGGGGTGTTTTCCTCCCTGGCGGTGGCCGGGTCGCTGGCCGGCAACAAGATCGCCTCGCGTCTGCCGGTCAAGCGGCTGCGCCAAGGCTTCGCGGCGATGGTGCTGCTGACCGGAAGCTGGATGCTGTGGCGGAACCTGGCCTGAAGCCGATCGATTCTGGAAGCTTACTTACTTGAAGGGATTCACCACCCGGACGCCGCCATAGTCCTGCCCGTCGTTCATGTCCTCCGAATAAACGGTCGGGCAGCCAAGTTCCACCGCAGCCGCAATGATGGTGGCGTCCCACTGGGACAGTTGGAAACGTCGGCGGAGCAGCACGGCGGAAACGACCAACTGATGGGTGACCGGCTGCACCCGGACCATGGCCGCCATTTGGAGGGTGGCCTCGATATTGGACTCCGTGATGCCAAGTCGTGGCTTGCGGAGCGCGTTGGCGATGAACTCCTGAAGCACTTGTGCGGAGATCGCGAACGGGCGGTTCAGGATGAAATCCGCCGCCACTTGGCGTTTGCCGGCATCATCCGGTGCCGCCGAACAAGAGTAGAGCAGGATGTTGGAATCGAGAAACACCTCAGCGGTCATAAATCTCCTCCCGCTTCAGAGGAACCATTGGCTCCGTATTGCCTGCCTGCATGGCTTTGAGAAGGCGCTTGAGCTCCGCTTTCCGCTTCTTCTGGTCGGCCTCGGGCGGGGTCTCGGTGACGAGCTTCAGACCCTGAATCACGACATCCTTGAACGTCATGCTGCGCTCGGCAGCGAGAATCTTGGCTTTCAGAAACACGTCGTCGGGCAAGTCGATGGTCGTCTTCATAGACCCACAAATACAGGAATGTGGGTATTTGGCAAGGTCAGGAAGTAGCCAAATCAAATCTTCGTTTTGCGATCCACGACATCCGTCCGAGGGTCTCTCGATGGGGTCAGGGCTGAATGGCGCTAACTTAAGAGGCCTTGGGGATGGATGAGAGAGGCTTGCGCCGGCGCACTCCCGGCACGGTTTCCAGGATCAGCGTCTGGGTAATCTCCCGCATCTCCCGCACGATTTCCTCAAGCTCCTTGTGATTGTCGATGGCCACCAACATCTGCCTCGCCTGCTCTTCGGACAGGGCGACGCAGGCCGTCTTCCCTTTGATCTTGAAGGTCCACCGCCACGAGCTGGGCGGATAGCTCGCCACGCTGCCCTGGCTCACCGGTCCAAGCTTGGCGAGCTTGTCTTGCAGTGCGGCGTACCTGCGGTGGAGACGGGATTTCATCCGGGGGTTTCATGACGAAATGCCCGCGGATTTGCACGGCTTTCTTCTCGCATCTTGGACTAGGTAGTGATACCTATGTGGCGTGCCTCACTCCACTCCGTTCTTCCAGGGCTTTTCTTCCATTCTCTTCGGACGACCGGCCCTGTCCGAACACGAGAAGACCCTCCGCAAGGTTGCCCAGATCAAGTCGTTGGCCGAACTCTTCGCGACCTTCGGGGATCTCATTCCCGAGGCGCTGCTGCAACGCCGGGCCAACAAACGTCTGGCGTCTGGGGTCAGTCCTCACGAATTCACATTTAGGTTGCCGACAGGCCCGATGGCCCGCCCTTTGAGATTCCAATACTCCGGAGCGGTTTACAACGTGATGGCGCGCGGGGACGGGGGTGACGTGGTGTTCGAGACCGACGACGACCGGAAGGCCTTTCTTTCCCGCCTCGGAGAGGTGTGCGAGAGCACGGCTGGCGGCTCCATGCCTGGGTGCTGATGTCGAACCACTTCCATCTGCTGCTGGAAACCCCGCAGGCGAACCTGGTGACGGGAATGAAATGGTTGCTCGGCACCTTCAGCCAGGGATGGAACCGGGCGCGGCGGCGGCGCGGACATGTGTTTCAGGGACGCTACAAGTCGGTGCCGGTGAGGGGGAGTGACGCGGATCCCTACTATTTCCGGATCGTGGCCGATTACATCCACCTCAACCCCGCGCGGGCAGGGCTGGCGGGAGGCAAGCGGGGGCGGCTGACCGGCTACTCTTGGAGCAGTCTTGGCGCTTACGACAAGGGCCGCGGGCCGGAGTGGCTGGTTTTCGACCGGGTGCTGCGGGCCTTCGAACTGGCCCGTGACGGGCGCGGGCGGCGGGCCTATGTAGCGTGGCTGGAAGCCCGCGCTGCCAACGACGGGGGCGCGATCGACGCCGAGGCGACCAAGGCCTTGAAACGCGACTGGTATCTCGGAAAGGAGTGTTTCAAGGATCGCTTGCTCAAGCTATTGGAGAAGCCAGCTGCGCGGACAAGGAGCGGGGGAGCAGCCCGGGGAGGGGGACCGGTGCGGGATCGTGGTGAGAAGGAAGCCGCACGACTGCTGGCCGAGGGCACCCGCGAACTGGGCTTGCCGGGGGATCGGAAGGGACTGGAAGGGTTGAAGAAGAGTGATCCGTGGAAAATGAGGCTGGCGGCGTTGCTGCGGGCGCAGACCACGGTCCCCAACGAATGGATCGCGGATAAACGGGCGATGGGCCATCCGGCAAGCCATGTCTCTGGCAGGCGGCGGAGGTCCTTTTAGGCGCTGCTGGCGCCGAGGTCGTCCTCGCCATCGCGCTAGGGATTGCCCTTCGGCACGATCTGCCAGACTTCGGAAATCTGGTTGCGCTCGGGGAACTTCGAGCCGAAACGGTCGGTCTGGCCGAGATAAACCGCCTGCACGCGCTGGCCGGGTTTCTTGATCCCGTCGAGCACCTGGGCGACCGCGGTGGCGCGGTCGGACGAGAGAGTCCGGTTGTTGTCGACGTTGCCGGTTTCCGACGCATAGCCGACCACCAGAAGCAGGGCGTTGTCCGGTGCTTCGGCGGGGAAGCCCTCGATGCGGGTCCCGAGTTCCGGCGCGATGTCGGACAAGCCGGTGGGGAAATCCACCTTTCCAATGAGGCTCGATCCGAGTTTCACCGCAAACTGGCTGTAGGCGATGTTGATTTCCGAATCGGACTTGTTCTCCAGCGCGCGCAGGCTTCGGACCAGTTCGATCGCTTCCTTGTAGAGTTCGGCTTCGGTGCCGGCGAAAAGCGAGGCGCGGTTGAGCTGCGATTCGAGTTCGAGCACCCGGTTGGCCAGCAGGTCCCGCTCCGCGGAAAGCTCATTGAAGCGGGCCTGCAGGTCCCCCGGGCCTTCGCCGAGGCGGCGGATCTCGTCGCCGAGGGAGATGATCCGCTGGTTCGCGATCTCAAGCTTGGCGCGCAGGTCGGCCGCGTCGGAGCCGTCAAGCAGGGCGCGGCTCAGGCGCTCCTCCGCCTTTGCGAGTTGGTCGCGCAGCAGGCCTTGGAGCTTCACCGCGTCGGTCCATTCCTGGGTCCGCTGGGCGAGTTCGGCGTCCTTGGTGGCGATCAGGTCCTTCACGCCCTTGGCCATCGCGACCAGCGTGGCGGCGTCCTCGGTGATGCGGTCGGCGACGATCTCCGCGGACTGGGTGGTGTCGCCGTAGAGCGGGGAGAGTCCAAGCTTGGCGCGGTCCTGGTTGAGGCTGCTCTGGAGCATCTGCAGCTTGGCCTTGGCCTCGCGGATCGCCGGATCTTCGGTCGTGGTGTCGGCCGCGGCGCTTTCGGCCGGGCGGGACTTGATCGCGGTGGCGATGAGCACGCCGACCAGCGCGATGGCGATGAAGCCGAGCGCGAGGACCGAGGTCGGCAGGTTGACCGACGACTTCGCGGGTTCGTGCGACTCGTGCGCGTCGGTCGGCTGCTTGTCGGTGTCGGGGGTGGCGGGTTCCTCGTTCATGGGCGGAGGTTGCCAATCGGCGGCGCTTTGTCGAATCCGGAAATCAGGGGGATGGAGGACGCCCCTGCCGGCCGCCGCGAGGAGCCTGCGGACGTAGCACAACTTTGCAAGTTGTGACGGGGTGCGGCGGGCCTTCCTGGGGGCTTCGAAGCCGCCGGGGTGTGGCGACCCGCCCCCGCACGCAACTTGCAAAGTCGCGCTACTTCGCCCGGCGGGCGTCAGGAGGGCGGGACCAGCTGGAGCAGTTCGTGGGGCGACGAGACGAGGTGTTCCGGCGCCTCCGCCCGCAGCGACTCGGCCGAGTTGAAGCCCCAGGTCACGGCTGCCATGGCGATACCGGCTTTTTGGGCCGCCTTGATATCGCGGATCTCGTCCCCGACATAGAGCATCTCGGCGGCGTGCAGCGAGAAGGTTTTGCGGATGGCGCGCAGATGGGTCGACTTTCCGGTGAGCTTGGAAGTCGAAGAGATGAAGTCGAAATGCTCCCGCAGCCCGTGGGCCTTGAGGAAGAGATCGACGTTGGTCTCGGAATTCGAAGTCAGGACGCCGAAGGAGGTGGCCCGCGCGCGGAGGGCCGGCAGGATTTCGCCGATGCCGGGGATCAGCGGCAGGCGGGTGATGTTGCCGCGCATCATCGAAGTCCCGCGGGACAGGAGCGAGGGCACCCGGCGCTTCGGGATGCCGAGATGATCGAGCAGTTCGAGCAGCGAGAAATGGCGGAGACCGGGGAGTTCCTCCGTCGTCACCTCGCGCAGCGAATACCCGGGAGCGAGCAGGTTGTAGATGCGCCGGCTTTCCTCCAGCGTGTCCGCCAGGGTGCCATCGAAGTCGAAGATGATGGTGCTGTAGCGCATCGGACGTCGCCGGACCTTGCCGGATCGGCCGGGCCACTGGCAATGCCTGTCTTTCCGGACGGGGTCAGTCGAGGTCGAGCTTTGCCGGAAAATCCGGACAGAGCAGGGACGCGGCGACGGCTTGAGGAATCGTGGAGGTGAAAAATTCCATCTCGCCTTCCTCGCCGCAAAGCCAGACTTCCGCGGCTCCCGCGGCGAAGTAGAGCTTCATTTTGCCGGTCATTTCCTCGCGGTTGTTGGCGTCGGAAATGACTTCGACGCAAATCTCCGGGGCAACGGGGTAGACGGTCGCGCGGCGGATCGGACGGAGGCGATCCATGGTGAACCAGCCGACGTCGGCAACTTTCACGCCGTCGGTGGTTTGGACCGGGGCCTCGGCGATTACCTTGCCATGACGGAGCAAGAGACGAAGCTGATAGGCAATTTCGACCTGGCGATCCCCGTGCCAGCCTTTCGCGGGACTCATCATGATGGTGCCGTAGCGGTTGGTCTCGATCTTGAAAGGAAGATCGCGCAACGACGGATCGCCGCAGATTTCAGTCCAAGTGGGCATGAGGGGAAACTACTCCGCAACCGCCGCGGAAACCAGTCGTAAATTGGGATCGATGTCGCCGTCGAGCGGGGAGGAATGGCCGTCGAAAGCGCGCAGCAGGGCGGCGAAGGCGATCATCGCGGCGTTGTCGGTGCAGAGGCCGGGGGTGGCGGTGGCGAGGGTCAGGCCTTCGTGTTGGCAGGCGTTTTCGAAGGCGGCGCGCAGGGACTGGTTGAGGCTGACGCCGCCGGACAGGGCGATGGTCCGGCGGCCGGCGTGGCGGGCGGCGCGGAGGGTCTTGGCGACCAGCACGTCGATCACCGCTTGTTGGAAAGAGGCGCAGAGGTCGGCGAGTTCGCCGGGCAGCGGGGTGCCGGTGGCGGGATTGCGTTCGGACAGGGTGTAGAGGACGGCGGTCTTGAGGCCGGAGAAGGAGAAGTCGAAGCCCGGTTCCTTCATCATCGAGCGGGGGAAGGCGAAGGCCCGCGGGTTGCCGCCGGCGGCCGCGCGCTCGATCTCCGGGCCGCCGGGGTAGGGCAGGCCGAGCATTTTGGCGACCTTGTCGAAGGCCTCGCCCGCGGCGTCGTCGCGGGTCCCGCCGAGCTTGCGGTAGCGGCCGGGTCCGGACACGTCTAACAAGAGCGTATGGCCGCCGGAAACGATCAGCGCGAGGTGCTCCGGGACGACGCCGGTGTTCACGAAAGGCGACAGCAGGTGGCCTTCGAGGTGGTTGACGGCGAGAAAGGGCTTGCTGGTCGCGGCGGCCATCGCTTTCGCCGCGGTGGCTCCGATCAGCAGCGAGGAGGCAAGGCCGGGCCCGGAGGTGGCGGCGAAGGCGTCGATCTCGTGGATCGCGACGCCGGCGTGCTTCAGCGCCTGCTCGACCAGCGGGCGGAGGTGGAGCGAGTGGTTGCGCGACGCGATTTCCGGGACCACGCCGCCATAGACGCGGTGGAGCTCGATCTGCGAGGAAATCTCCGAGGCGAGGATGCTCGCCGGTTGGCCGGGCTCGCCGGACAGGACGGCGACCGCGGTTTCATCGCAGGAGGATTCGATGGCGAGAAGGAGCATGGGAGATGGGATAAGGAGTGTGGACCTGGGGTCCACACCCGGATTCGTGTCGACCACAGGTCGACACTCCTTAGGGCGCGGGCTTCATTGCGGACAGGATCGCCGGGTCGGTCCAGCCTTCGAGCTGTTTCGCTTCCTCGGCGGTTAGAGCGGCGCGGCGGTAGGAGAGGGCGAGCTTTTCGCGGTCGCCGTCGGTGAAGTCGACCTTCACGTCGGGCGTGACGCCGCCCCGGTGCGGGGTCTTGCCGGACGGCGTGTGGTAGGTGGCGATGGTCAGGCGCAGCGCGGTGCCGCCGCCCATCGGGAGGATGTTTTGCACCGAGCCTTTGCCGTAGCTGGTTTCACCGACGATCACCGCGCGCTTGAGATCTTGCAAGGCGCCGGCGGTGAGTTCGGAGGCGGAGGCCGACATCCGGTCGATCAGCACGTTGAGCGGGTAGTCGCGTTTGCGGCGCTGGCGTTCGGCGGTTTTCAAGGGCTCGCCCTGGACTTCGCCACCACGGCCCTGGGTGGTGACGACGGCGGTGCCGGGCGGGACGAAGAAGCCGACAATTTCGACGGTCTGCCCGAGGTCGCCGCCGGGATTGCCGCGGAGGTCGAGGATGAGCCGCTTCATTCCCTTGTCCTCGAGCTCGTCGAGCGCGGCTTCCATCTCGCGGGCGCAGCTGCCCATGAAGGAGGCGAGGCGGATGTAGCCGGTGCCGGCCTCGTCGAGGAGCCTCGCCTCGGTGACCGTGCGTTCCTCGACGGCGACGTGGACCAGTTCGATTTCCAGCGGCTTCGGCTCGGTCAGGGACTTCACGGTGAGCTTCGTCTTCTGGCCGGGGGCTTTGCGCAGCGAGGAAAGCATGACCGCGAGGGGCGGCGGCGGATTGCCATCGACGGACACGATGGCTGAGCCGGCGAGCAGCCCGGCGCGGGAACCGGGGGTGGCGGGGGCGACGTTGCAGAGGAAGAGGCCGTCGTCGCGGACGCCGAGGGTCAGGCCGAGGGAGGGCAGGTAGGGATCGAGCTTCGGGTCCGCTTCGAGTGCGCGGGCCATCTCGGGGTGGATGAAGCTGGAGAAGGGATCGAGGCTGGAAAGCATGCCTTCCAGCGCGTGGTTGACGAGGCGGTCGTAGGCGACCTTGTCGGC